>JASHQE010000220.1 GCA_030037705.1 Acidobacteriaceae bacterium
ACGCGGCAACAACCGGTGCCGCTCCATCTTCGCAATGCGCCCACGCGGTTGATGAAGGAGCTGGGTTATAGCGCTGGTTACAAATACGCGCACGATGAAGAAAGCAAAGTGGCCGATATGGACTGTCTGCCGGAGCCGCTCCAGGGACGCAGCTACTACCAGCCCACGCAGGAGGGCCGCGAGAAGCAATTGGCGCAAAGGATGGAGGAGATCCGGAGAATCAGGACAGGCAAGCGCGGCCAGTAAATGATAAGCCGACGCCCCGTCCTAGAACTGGTTGCATAAATGGTTTCGTAACAGGGCACGACTTTAGTCGTGCCGCAAAAGCCTCATGAACACTGGGGCTTTAGCCCTGAGGGAAGTTTCTTTACCCGACCAGAACCATTTATGCAACCAGCTCTAGGCTATATCGGCATATAGACCAACTCTAAGTTGCTGAAAAGTAAGTCAAGCGCTGTCATGTTGAGCGAAGTCCGCCGCGACGGACAAGCTCAAGGCAAGCTCTGTGGCACCCGGCTGCGGAGTCAAGCTATCGACCCATCGATCAACTTTCAGTTGCAGACCACTCATTCAAGCACTGTCATGTTGAGCGGAGTTGCGAGCGTTTTTTGCTCGCAACGGAGTCGAAACATCTGCGGTTCGTCTCGCAGCTCCACAGACAATACGCTCATCAAGATGTCAAAGCCGGGTGCCGGGTGCCGGGTGCCCCAGGTCTCGATTCTGAGACCTGGGAGAGCAAAAACTCAACCCAGCCGGCGTGGGGGATGAACATCGTGCTCTCCCATCCTCGCCGCGGCGGGGATGGGGTACCCGCTTGGGTTGGGATTTGTGCTTTCCCAGGTCTGAAAATCCAGACCTGGGGCACCCGGCAACTATCCATGAAAGACGCTCTAGGAAAGACGCTTCAGGCGATTGCCGCAAAGCGCAGCCGGACATAATCCGCAACCCAGTTCCCTTCCTCGTCGCGGAGCGCCGTCGTGAGCAACTCGCAGGTTTCCTCTACAACGATTTGCCGCATTGCTTCCGGCAGCGTGTCCAGCACACCCTTGCGAAAGGTCCTCAACCAGCTCGACATGCCGCCTTCGCCCAGCGGCGTCGGACGCGGAATCAACGCCATGCGCTCCACGCGAAAACCGTGCCGTTCGAGTTGCCGCGTGTAGCCTTTCACCGTCGGATAATAATTCACTCCATCTTCGCGCTCGGAGAGCCCATGCCGCGCCAGCGCCGCGATAAAGGCTACGCGGATCGCAGCGATATTGCCGTGCCCGCCCATCTCGGCTACAAATCGCCCGCCCGGCTTGAGCACGCGATGCACCCCGGCAAGCATCGCATCCTGGTTGCGCACCCAGTGCAGGGCCGCATTCGAAAAGACCGCATCAAAACTATGATCTGCAAAAAACAATGCCTCGGCGTTGCCCACTTCGGCCGCAACGCCGCGCGCCCGCGCCGCAGCCGCCATCTCCGCAGATGCATCGACGCCCGTCACTTCAGCGCCGGTCTGCGCAAGCCGCTGCGTAAGCTGTCCATCGCCGCAGCCCAGATCGAGAATCCGCTCGCCCGGCTGCGCGGCCAGCCACTCCACCACACCGCCCGCGAGCTGATGCACAAATGCGCCGTTGCGCCCGTACGCTTCGGGATCCCAGGTCTGCGCCATGGAAAACTACCCTCCCCATTCATCCTGGGTCCAGTCTGGCTCAATTTGAGATATAAGGCAAAGTTATTCTATTTCTAAAATGGATAATAAATCTTTATAGATATTTCAATAGAAATTGTTTTGTGAAAGGACACGAGTTCAGCTGCGCTGAAAACAGCTACAAAGACTGTCTGGGGTATAGATCAGTTCTTATACAGGTAGATCCTTTATCAACTCCATGGCAACGTTCAATTCGACGGGTTCGTGCGCCAACTTATCATCAACAAAAATGGAAAGCACTATTTTAATGATTCCGTTCTGGCCCATGGGGAACCCCATATTGCGAATGATAAACGCTGTCTGATTGTCGACGATCTGCGAGGCCAGCAATTCCTGCCTAAACAAGGGATCCCCGTTTGGCCAGAACCCTTCCGTTACCTGTTTGACTTTTCTCGCGGTTTCCGCTGGGTCGAGCAACCACTTGCTAAAAATCGTCCATTCCCTTGGTAGAAGGGCATTAGAAGGAATTTCCGCTGATTCAGGCACCCTAACCTTAATGTGGTGGAAGATCGCAATCAAAGAATGACCGTATCCTGCATCTTTGTCGGTAATCACCATTTGGCATGGGGACGCAATTAACAGCTTCATGCGGTTATCAACTCTCCAAAGTACGGGAGTGAAATTGCCAGATTCGCCTTTATCAGCTGTTCCCAAGGGTTCCAGTAAGGAGGAGGAGGCACTACGCTACTGTGCCATTCCGCGCCATCGTTGATCCAATTGGTTCGCAGTTCCGCATGAATTTCTGGTATCGATCCCGCTCCTGCATCGGAATATCCGAATTCGGTTCCACACGATGGACAAATCACAAATTCTTTTGCGGGTTTCTTCAATTGATCGTACCCACATACTGGGCAAGTGTACATACTTCTCACCTCACGCGCATTGCGCCCTGAAGTACTCCATGTTGGTGCGAAACCTATGCATCTTTGAAGTTCGTCTGTTTGGAGGAAAGTGCCCTCCAGGTACTGGAACGAAATATGTCGCCAAATAGCCCGAAGTGTATTTTACGCCGTACTCCTGTGTAGACGAATCATATCGGCAAACCATGCCATTGGGTCGGACGCATTCGTACAGCGGCGGGATGACAGGGCCCCGCGTCATGAAATGGTCGGCCATCCTTTCGTACTCTTTTGGACTTGTTACACCAAAATCTTTGCAATGTTCGGCAAAATGCTCCATTAAATCGTTGGGATCGCTTGGATCAAAGGGCACGGTAGTTCATGCTACATCCACCTGCTTGCCGATTGGAATTACATTTTTGCGGAAGAGAATAAACGGCAAAATTAGCCGTTGCTTGGACAATGAATAAACCTATAATCAGTCTAAACATTGCCAGCAATCTTTATCCCAACTGCTCTTTTTCACAGCGACTGCACGGGCAGCAGCGTCAGATCGTCCACCAGCCCTACTTCTTTCTGCACGAACGGCTCGCCATACTTCACACCAGCCAACAGCCCATAGTGCCGCGCCTCGGCAAACGTGCGTTCGCGAATCTCTTCCTCGGGAACAAACAACGCGCTGCCCGCCGTTTGATTCGCGTACTGCGAGCGGTAGGCCATCAGCGCCAGGTGCCGCTGCTCGATGAACGGACTGATATCTACGATGAAGCTCGGCCGCACATCGGCATAGAGGCTGGCATAGACAATCTTGAACGGCCGGTGCGGCTCCGACCCCGACTCGATCTTTTTCAAGCCCGCAAGGAAGCACGCCTCGTAGCCCAGCGTGCCGATGATGGCGTGATCGGGATGCCGCGCCTGCCAATAGGGCAGGATCACCACGCGCGGCCGCAGCCTTCGCAGCACGCGCACGATCTCCAGGCGATGCGCAAGCGTATTCTCAATCGCGCCGTCTGGAAAATGGAGCGCTTCGCGCCAGCCCACGCCGAGAATCCGCGCCGCTTCCTGCGCTTCGCGCGCACGCTCCTCCGCGGTGCCCCGCGTTCCCGATTCGCCTTGCGTGAGATCGAGGATTGCCGTGCGCAGCCCGCGTGCCGCCATGCGCAACAACGTTCCCCCGCAGGTCTGTTCCGCATCGTCCCGGTGGGCAGCAATAGCCAGAACGTCGGCTCGGAACTCGGCGGCCTCAGCGGACATAGCGGGCATGGCGATCAATACACGGTGTTATCCGTGTCTGTAACCGCGTCCATATAGGCCACGTCATAGGCAGTGCCGGTCACCGTCACGTACTGGTTGTCGATCGACGAGCCGTCTTTCGTGGAGTAGATATATACCTGCCCGCCTTCCGCGGTATAGATCTTGTGCAATCCTGAAACCGCAGCGATTCCCGTGGCGTTGCCGATATACGGCTCCAGCATCGTCACGGTATTTGTCGAGGTGTTGTACATGGTCAGGCAGCCGTAGCCGCTGGCCGGATTGGTCGCATAACGCACGCCTGTAGTGCAGCCAGACATCCCGATCCATAGCGTGTTGTCGTCTGCCTCGATCATGCGGCTCATCGCGCCCGGAGTTCCATCGCTGATCGCCGCCGTGCTGGTAATGCTGGCCCAGCCGGTTGCCGAGCTGGCGAGATTGAGTACCGTAAGATTGCCGCCGAAGAGCGTTTGGCTGGTGACGGTACTCTGGCATTGACCAAAGCTGCTCGCCAATTCCGGGCACTGGCCTACAACATACATGGTCGAAGTATCAACGAGCGCATTGCTCGCTCCGCCGGCAATGGGGAGCGTGCATGAACTGGCGGCATTCGCTGTCGAACAGGGGGCAATCGCGCCTTGCGTCGGCAGAAGTCCCGAAGAGCGCCCAGGTAAAAAGATCATGGGTGCCACGGGCAGCGGCGTGATGGATGAAGTTGTGCCTCCGCACTCTGGGCCACAGCTCAGGATATAAGCGGTGTTGCCGTCGGCTGAGAACACTGCTTTCACCGGACGATCGAAGGTAAGCGGCTTCAGGTTGCCGCTTGTGCTGGAGGGATCGAGAGCCTGGAACAGGCACCAGAGAGGCGCGTTCTGCGGCTCGCAATCTACGGCGCCCAGCGGCCATGTCGACGGTCCGCCCGAGTAGGAGAGGGACTGGGCCGTCGTCAGCTCGATGGGATAGTAAACGTAATTGGAGTTCTGCACAAAAGCCAGCGCCATCGACCCGCCGGGATTTACGCTGACCTTGTACACGCCAGGAAGGCTCAACGCGGTTGAAGTACTCGAGGACTGGTTGACGACCGTGAGCACATGGTCCACCTGGCTCGCTGCAAAGACGTACGCCTGGTTGCGGGTAATAAAGATGCTGGAAGAGAGGCCGTTCAGGCCGCTGATGGTGCCGGTCGTCTTCTCAGTCTGATAATTGCCCAGAGTAAAACTGCCGTCACCCGCGCCATAGACGGCGCCGATCTGCTCTTCGGGCATGTTCTGGATGGTGATCGGCAGCGCGCCGCCATAACCAGAAAGCGCAAAAGAGGCCGGCTGGCCTGTGTAACCGCTGCGAATATCGTAGTAGGCGTCGACGATCTGGAGCGCGCCTTTGCTCAGCGTTCCCGGGTTCTGGATCGCGATGAGAACCCGGTTGACAAGTCCGCTCGGAGGAAGCGTGCGACCGTCAAAGTAAGAGGTTTTGCCACAGCCTGCCAGCGCACCCGCGACCGCCACGGCCGCGGCGGCGCTCATCCAAAAACTTCTCTTCTTCAAAATCCTTTACCTCGATCGAAAGCGCGGAGCAAGCCCGAGCGTGTACGAATTGATGACGGTTCGGCATGGCCTGCGCGGAGTAAAATCCGCATTTCGCAACCACTTTTGCCGAAGGTATAACCACCCCGAAGTATAACAAAGCGGCCTTGTCTATCGGGTATTCGCGTAGTGGGTCAGTTTGGCCGGTTTTGAAGGGTACGGGCTTTAGCCCGTACATAAAACTTCAACAAAATCGGTGGGGCTTTAGCCCCTGAGGAATGCGCGTTCAAACTGAGCCGCTACTGGCATTCGGGGCTGGCCGCGCGCGCGGGGCTCAGCCCTGTCACTGCGGATACAATTCCACACGCAATGCGATAGCATTTGAGAAGCATGACCCAGCTTGCCGAGATCTTCGCTGACCGTCCCATGCTCGCTGACGGCGCCATGGGCACCGTGCTCTACGCGCGCGGCGTCTTCATCAATCGTTGCTATGACGAGCTGAACCTCTCGGACCCGAATCTGATCCTTTCCGTGCACGAAGAATACCTGCAGGCCGGCGCGGAGATCATCGAGACCAATACATTCGGCGCCAATCTCTTCCGCCTCTCGCGGCACGGCCTCGGCGATAGAGTAAAAGAGATCAACGCAGCCGGCGTGCGCCTGGCGCGCCAGGCAGTGGAACACCTCAAAGACAGGCAGGCTGGCCAGGCATGGGTGGCCGGCTCTGTAGGTCCGCTCGGTGTGCGCCTCGAGCCGTTGGGCAAGACCGGACTCGACGAGGCTCGCGCCGCCTTCGCCGCGCAGATTGCGGCGCTGGCCGACAGCGGCCTGCCCAAAGGTCAAAAAGGTGTTGACCTGCTCATCATCGAGACCATGCCCGCCTTGAACGAAGCCCGCGAAGCCCTGCGAGTTGCCCGCGAGATAGCGCCCCATCTGCCCGTGCTCGTCATGGTCACAGTCGATGATGAGAGCAACTGCCTTGACGGCACCTCCGCAGCGCAGGCCGCGGCCCTGCTTACGGAATGGGGTGCGGACGCCATCGGCGTCAATTGCTCCACCGGCCCCACCACGGTCTTGACAGCAGCCGAAGCCATGCGCGGAGCCACCACGCTGCCGCTCGCCGCCATGCCCAATGCCGGCATGCCGCGCGCCGTCGAAGGCCGCAACATCTATCTGTGCTCGCCGGAGTACATGGCCAGCTTCGCGCGCAAAGCCATCAACGCGGGCGTGCAGATCGTCGGCGGCTGCTGCGGCACCACGCCGAATCACATCCGCGCCATGCGCGCCGCCATCCGCGCCCTCGACGAGCCGGCCCACGTGGAAGGCGCGGGCCCCGCGTTCGCCGCCAACCTGGAAACGCCTCCTGCTCCACTCAGCGCGCGTTCGCGCATTGGCTCGCTCATAGCCGGCGGAACCTTCGTCACGCTCGTCGAAATCGAGCCGCCCAAAGGCATCGACTGCTCGAACGAAATCCGCGCGGCGGAGATGTTCGCCGGGCTCGGCGTTCACGGCATCAACGTCAACGGCGAGCCGCACGCCTCGGCCCGCATGAGCGCGCAGAGCCTCTCGATCCAGATTCAGCAGCATACCGGCGTCGAAACCATCCTCCATTACACCTGTCGCGACCGTAATATCCTTTCCATCCAGTCCGATCTCCTGGGTGCGTCTTCCATGGGACTTAAGAACATCCTCTGCGTAACCGGCGATCCGCCCAAGACCGGCAATTTGCCCGATGCCACTGCTGTCTTTGACGTAGACTCCATCGGCCTCGTCAACATGGTGAACCGTCTCAATCACGGCCTCGATATCGGCTCCAACTCCATCGGCGCCAGCACCAACTTCACCATCGCCGTCGCCGCTAATCCCGGCGCGCCGGACATGGAGAACGAACTCCGCCGTTTCGCCTACAAGGTCGAGGCCGGCGCCGAGTACGCCATTACCCAGTCGGTCTTCGACCTGCGCCTGCTCGAAAACTTCCTCGAGCGCATCCGCAATGTCATCGCGGAACGCATCCCCGTGATTGCCTGTATCTGGCCGCTCACCAGCCTGCGCAACGCCGAATTCCTGAAGAACGATCTGCGCGTCTCGATGCCTGAAGAGATCATGCTGCGCATGGCCCAGGCCGGGACACCTGACGCGGCCCGCCAGGAAGGCATCCAAATCGCGCAAGAGATGCTCGAAGCCGTGCGCCCTTATGTCGATGGCGTACAGGTCAGCGCGCCCTTTGGCCGCTACGACATCGCCGCCGAAGTCATCGCCAGCGTGCTGCCGCGGGGCACCACGCGAACGGAGTAATCGCCATGCCCTCCTTTGAGGAGTCCCTCAAAAAACTCGAAACCATCGTCGAGAAACTCGAAAAAGGCGATCTCCCTCTCGAAGAATCGCTCAAGCTCTTCGAGGAAGGCGTGGCTCTCTCGGCGGCCTGCAAGCAGGAGCTCGATGCCGCCGAAGGCAAGGTGCAGATGCTCGTCAAGCAGCGCGACGGCTCGCTCAAAGCCGAGCCTTTTCTGACCGAGAAGCCTTGACTGTTGCAGTCTTGACCTCTCAGCCCAGCAGCTTGAGATGTTGGCGAAGCCACTGCTGCATCGGCATCGAGATGCGCTCCAGTGCCGCCAGATGAAAGAGCGGTTTCGGTTCCTGCTCTGCAACAACCGTTGCGCCTTCCAACACCTGACCGCACTCCCTCTGCGACACCACCGCATCGGCAAAGCGCGCGGCCCACTGAAACGACGGCTTGACGGCACCCTGCTCCCGCTCGCCACGCACCAGGAGGCACAGATCGGGGCGCACGTGGCGCAAAATCCGGTTCGACTCGAAGATCACATCCACGCCCGGTCCCAGTATGCTCCGAAGTTCTTTCAGTCGATCGGCAAGACTCGCATCATCAGAGGTAATCAAAAACGCGCGCCGCGCGCCGGCGATAAGATAGCGTCCGGTATCGGTACTCTGCCCTACCGATTTTTCTTCATAAACCGCCGGCAGATCGCCGTGCGCGTGGTCAGTCACCTTGATGGCGATCCAGGAGAACTCGCGCAGCGCGACGATCAGCCCGCAGACCAGCGCCGTCTTCCCTACGCCGCGACCGCTCCCGCCGACCACGATGACAGCCATGCCGCCGGTCCTGTTCCCTAGAACTGGTTGCATAAATGCGGTTTTGAAGGGGCACGGCTTCAGCCGTGCCGCAAAAGCCTCATGAACACTGGGGCTTTAGCCCCTGAGGGAAGTTTCTTTACCTGCCCAGACCATTTATGCAACCAGCTCTAGTCCCTTGTCCCTTATCTCTTGTCTCTCTTGGCCAGCCGCGCCAGCGTCGCTTGTTCGCGCAGCACCTGCTTCAGCGGGCGCGCCGGCGTGCCGTAAAGCACCGTCCCCGGCCTGAGTCCCTCGTTTGTTACCGTCTTGCCATTGAACACACCCGACTGCCCGCCCAGAATCACGCCCGGCCCCACATGCGCGTGATCGCCGATGCCCACCTGTCCAGCCAGGACCGCTCCGCGATCCACCGTGGACGAACCCGAGATTCCCGTGAGCGCAACCAAAATCACATCTTCTCCAACCTCGCAGTTGTGCCCCACATGCACGAGATTGTCGATCTTCGTCCCCCGCCGGATGCGCGTCTCCTTGAGCGCTCCTCGATCAATCGTCGCGTTTGCGCCAATCTCCACATCATCTTCGATCACCAGCGTACCCTGCTGCGGAAACTGCGTATATGCGCCGGTTATAGAGTCGCGCACGTACCCGAACCCATCCGCGCCCAGCACCGCGCCGGCGTGAACCACCACGCGATCGCCCAGCGTGGTTCCCGCATACAAAACGGCTCGTGGATAGATGTGGCAATCCGCGCCCACGCGCACGCCGCGGCCAATGACCGCTCCCGCCCCGATGCACGTATCGTCGCCGATGCTTGCGCCATACTCGATCACGGCACACGCGCCGACCGAAATGTGTGCGCCCAGCTCCACATGCGCGTCAATCACCGAGCTCGGATGCACACCCGCCGCAGCCTCCGCTGGCGCCAGCAGCTTCGCAGCCTTCGCAAACCAGAGCCGCGGTTGATCCGCTTGCACAACACATTTGCCATGCGGATACGCTTGAGCAACACCGAGCGGCAGTACCACGATTCCCGCATCGCTCCCGAGCGCCGCGGTTACAGCGCCCGGAGAATCCGCAAACGCCACCTCGAAGGCCTTTGCCAGCTCCCAGGAGTTCACGCCATCGACCAGCCGCTCCGGATCGCCCTGCGCCAGTGCGCCGCCGAGCCTTTCGATCAGTTCGCCAAGCGTCATGCTCACCTGCCCTCGTTCTTATCTGCTCTTGTTCTTACCTGCTCTGGTTGCGTTGTGTGCCGAATAAGTTGTGCGCCTAATAAATCGCCGCTTCCCCCGCCGGCCTTGTCTTCCATCGCCGGTGAATCCACAGCCATTGGTCAGGATAGCGCCGGATCCAGCTCTCGATCACACTCGTGCAAAGCTGCGTGCCCGCGAGAATATCGGCAGCCACATCACCGGTCCGCGGAATCTCGATCTCCGGCCCGAAGTGCAGCACGTAGCATCGTTCCGCAGCCTCCCACAGCATGAAGCCCGGCAGCACTGCGGCTCCGGTTTTGCGCGCCACGTGCGCCAGCCCCGTCGCCGTGCACGCGGGAACGCCGAAGAACTCGACAAACGCGCCTTGCGGCGGCGTCATGTTGGTGTCCATCAGAATGCCCACCGTTCCCCCGGCGTGCATTGCCTTGAGCAGTCCGCGGCCAAAATCATCCTTGTGCAGCACGTAGTTCCCATGCATGCACCGGATCGCATTCACAAACGCGTCGAGCCTGCGGTTGTCGAGCCTCCGGATGACCATTCCCATGGGATGCCCCAGGAGCGAATGGTAGAAGCTCGAGAGCTCCCACGCGCCCAGATGCCCCGTTACTACCAGAACGCCTTTGCCGCGGTCTCGCGCGCCCAGATAATGCTCCAGCCCCTTGGTGCGCAACCAACTTTGTGTGTTTTGCGGTGTATACCGGACCATCCGGCAGAACTCAACGAGCTGCCAGCCAAGATGCCTGTAGACTCCGCGCAGAATTTTTTCCCTGTCTTTAGCTGGCAGTTTGGGAAACGCTATCTCCAGATTGCGCATACCCACTCTGCGCAAACGGCCACGGAACCGGTAAACCAGAACAGCGAGGACTCCGGACAACCGACGCGCCAGCCGTCGCGGCATAAGGCCGAGCGTACGCGCCACAACCACGACCAGCCAGTATGCAAGCGTTTCCCGCATCGACGAAGACAAAGAACAGTGTAAGGCGTTCCGTATGGCTCACACTGAAAATTTGCGAGCAGTCAATGCCGGGCAGTCAATCGGTAGTGGGTCAGTTTGAAGGGGCACGGCTTTAGCCGTGCCGTAAACAGATCAAAATGCGTGCGGGCTTTAGCCCCTGAGGGATGGTTTTACGCAAACTGACCCACTACCCAGCCAATCCATGGAGAGAGCCCCATCAACGCCGCTCACTTCAGCGGCCGGGCCGCTTGTGGGCCGCTTTGCGGACAAACCTTTGGGCCCGGTCCAAACCGGCTCATGCCATGCGCCGGCGGTTCGCTCAGTGGTTTTTCGCAAGGACGAAACAGTGCGCCACATCACGCACAAACGCAACTGCGCCGGGCGGCACGGCTACGTTGCCCTCCAGCACATTCTTGAATTCCTGCGGAGAACCATAGTAGACCTCCGTGTCTTCCCTGTTCTGGCTCACGCTGGTGCCGTCCAGATCGATCCCAGCGAACAGGCCTTTATTGCGGGAATAACTGAGCAACTCGGCGTTCATCTTCCAATCGGTCGAAGCCTGCCCCGCGCGTCCCACCGGACCTGCTGCTGCTGAAGCGTCACCGCCGATCTTGAACTTATTCTTGAGCAGATCCTGAAACCCGCGATCATTCACAGCGATCAGCACCAGATCTGTCGATTGGCCGCCGATCTGAAATCCGAAAGATCCGCCCGCCATCCGGATGAAGACCGGCCCGCTCCAGCCGTGCCCGGTGCGGCATGTCACCACTCCCTGGCCGTATTGGGCGCCAAAGACAAACGCCCCCTTAACCATGCCCGGCACTACGGCCACGCAGGTCGCCGCATGGAGGATGTCCAAAGGAACGGTGTGATCCTGCGCATTCATGATCTGGTCCAGAACTGTTTTGGCTGAATCGATGCGGTCCTGCAAATCCTGGCGCGACGAGGCCGCGAAAACAGCGGGGGAAAGCAGCACACAAAGGCTAAACGCGATCAGGGTTTTCTTCATCATGGAATCCTTTCTCCGGAGGGAGACGTTGTAATTGGAACGCGGTAAACACGATCTTCGAAAGGTTCTCCCGGTTCGTCACAGCAATTTCGGATCTACAGCGGTTCTCCAGCGCTGCAAAGCGACGCCGCCGCAGCGGCTAGTTCCTGAGTTAGAAGTTCGCATCCTATATTTCGCTGTCATCCTGAGCGAAGGTCGCCGCGGCGACCGCAGTCGAAAGCCTGCCCTGAGCGCAGTCGAAGGGAATCTGCGGTTGTTTTTCAACGAACTTCGGATTCACCACGCTAGTGTCCTGAGTCTTAAATTCGCAACATAATTGCCGCTGTCATCCTGAGCGGAGTTTGGCCGTTTTTAGGCCAAACGGAGTCGAAGGATCTGCGGTTCGGGACTTCGACTTATGTTATGAACTTCTGACTCACCACACTAGCGGCTTTTCATCAAGAAAAAAGCCGCCCTGCGCGGTGTCAAAAAATGCCGCCCATGAGCTGGAAGACCGCCCTGGCATCTCGAACGGCCCCTGAATCAGCCTACACAGCATCCGTGCGCACGCGCAACTGCCGATCTTGATGCTCCATAACGGGGCAGCCGAATCCCCCTCCCGCCTTGTCCCAGGGTGGGACACCGCAGGCGAAATAGGATCCAAGACAGTTTTTTGCGAAGGGAAACTTGAAGCTCGACTTGAGAAGGACGAATTTAAATACCTGAATATATTGCCAATAGAAAAGGGAAAAAAGAGGAGTTCACAGGCGTCATGGAGACATGCTGCCTGGGAACTCCTTTCCCCAGATCTGCGTTGTTTCTGTTAACAGCATTGTGGAAAAGGTCGTATTGCCACAAGAGTACTTAAGGGCAATGCCTGTAAGTAACCATGGAAGTGTACTAAATGATAAATAGGTTTTCAGGCAGTAGGCCCGCTTGAATTGGTTTGTAGTCAATACACCAACTCAAAATCCCGCAGCGGCTAGGCAGTGTCTGATGAATCACCGAGCGAGAGGGTTTTGTAACAGGGCATGGCTCCTCACCCCGCAAGCACTGTCATGTTGAGCGGAGTCCGCCGCGGTCCGCCGCGGCGGAGAGTCGAAACATCTGCGGTTCCCCACACGGGCGCCGAATTATATGGTTCACCAGGCTATATGCCGATACTGCCTAGACCTCTCTCCAAACTGGCCCGCTACCGGTTTTCAGGGTTTTCCGGCTCCCGCTTTGCGCTCCGCGTATCCTTGGGCAGCAGCGAGCGGCCGAGCGCCGACATGGAAAGCTTGATGCGGTTATCCGCGCCTGTTTTTCGCATCAGACGGCCGACATAGGCTTTCACTGTCCGCTCCTCGATGCCAAGCTGTGTGGCAATCTCGCGGTTGGAGCGGGCCATCAGGATGAGCTCCATGACCTGCTGCTCGCGGGCGGTCAATTGCACGCAAGCCGCCGCAGCGCTTGTCTCCGGGACCTTCAAAAGCCGGTCGATCAGCTTGGAAAGCAGTCGCCGCGGCGCCCAGATCGAGCCAGCGGTGACCACTTCCACAGCTTTGCGCACCACATCCGGCCCAGCGGTTAATTCCAGGTAGGCGCGCGCCCCCGCCACAATCGAACTCAAGACCAGCTCTTCGTCGCGTTCCGGACCGATCACGATCTGGCGAATATCGGGCCGTACCTTGCGAACCGAGTCAAGCATCTCCACACCACCGGAAGATGCATGTAAGTCGATCACGAGGTATTCGAGATGCGGGTCGGCCAGCAACTCCTCCATGCGGCCAACTACTGGAACAAGCTGCGGTTGGCCCTCCTGGGCGGGCTGATCGAAAATAGTAGCCAAGCCTGCAAGCCGGATGGGTTCGCCTGCAACCACCCCTATGCGTATCGTGTCCGGACTCGCAGCTGCCATATGGACGCTCCCATCAGCGGTTTGAGCAGTTTCTGTTCGCGCGCCTTCACCGGCTCAGACAAACCCCTCCCAGATACAGAGAGAGAAGCAATTTCCCCGAGATACGAAACCGCGTCGCGATCAGGAGAGCAACATCTTGTTGGTTCGGTTTGAAAGGTCTATGCGTCGGCAACCCCTGCGAGGAATGCACTTCTCCGGGACATCCATTCCTCGCATCTGCACACGCTCAAAGCCGCGGAAGAACAATACCCTGCTGCTTCTGGTACTTGCCGTTGCGATCGGCATAGCTTGTTTCGCAGGGCTGGTCCCCATGGAAAAACAGAATCTGGCACAGGCCTTCATTGGCATAAATCTTGGCCGGCAGCGGCGTAGTATTTGAAATCTCCAATGTCACAAATCCCTCCCACTCCGGCTCAAAAGGTGTCACGTTCACAATGATGCCGCAGCGCGCGTAGGTAGATTTTCCAACGCAGATGGTCAAAACATCTCTGGGAATGCGAAAATACTCAACAGACCGCGCCAGCGCAAATGAATTGGGTGGAATAATCACCGACGGCGCCTGGACGGAGACAAAAGACCGCTCGTCGAACGCCTTTGGATCGATGATGGCGCTGTTCACGTTCGTAAAGATCTTGAACTCATCGGAGACCCGAAGGTCGTATCCATAGGACGACAGGCCATACGAGATCGCGCCCGCCGCCACCTGCTTCTCGCTGAAAGGCTCGATCATGCGGTGACGGATGGCCTGCTCTCTGATCCAACGGTCGCTCTGAATTGACATGCGTCTCCTGCGCGGCGGAATCGTTTTCACCACCGGAAAATCGCCGCGTTTGCCTTAACTGGCTGATTTATCTTACGAAAGCACTCCACCTATTGACAATGTTTCATAATGCCGGGTAGTGGGTCAGTTTGAAGGATACAGGTTTCAGCTTGAAGGGTACGGGCTTCAGCCCGTACATCAAACCACACAAATTGACTGGGGCTTTAGCCCCTGAGGCACAGGCAATTCCAAACTGACCCACTGCCTAATGCCGCGAACCGCCCGATCCGCACCGATTTTGTGCCTCACAACGCTCGGCTAGCCCGGCGAATCCTCTTCCGGCCTCGCTTTTCCACAGAATCTCCGCAGCATCCGGTTGGCTGTTCCCTAATCACAGCAAAATCTGTAATATGAGCGGTATAGAGTAATGAGTTCGCGGCAACGAGGAGACTCCATTGATCAAACAGGACATCGTTCATCAAGTGATCGAGCGCACCGGCCTGCCACGCACCAAGGCAGAAGCGGCCGTCGATACGGTCTTCGAAGGCCTCAAGCAAGCCTTGGCGGCCGGCGAGCGCATTGAGTTGCGCGGATTCGGCGTCTTTAGCGTCCGTGCGCGCAAAACCGGTATCGGCCGTAATCCTCGCACCGGCACGGAGGTGAGCATCGCTCCCGGCAAGGCCGTACGGTTTAAGCCCGGCAAGGAGCTTCACTCGCTGGACTCCACAGGCAGCTAGCGGCTGAGGAATCCATTTGCGTTTCCTGCTCCGCGAATATGGGCTGCCGATCATGCTGTTGGCCGCGAGCCTGGTTACGACCACGGCCAACGGCGCGCGGTTCATGCAGAATTTTCTTGAAGGCATGCCGGCCGGCGTAGGGGATGGAAACCTCTGGCCCTGGAGCTGGCTGGCTGTTCATCCCCATCTCTTCGCGTCGGGTTTTGCGTTTTCCCTCACCCTGCTGGGCATTCTGCTTGTTCACGAATTCGGCCATTACATTGCCTGCCGCGCCCATCGAATCAGAGCGACGCTGCCCTGGATACTGCCCGCGCCCACGCTGAGCGGCACCGCCGGCGCGGTGATTCAGATTCGCTCCAGCATTCCCAATCGCAATGCGCTGATGGACGTGGGCATCTACGGCCCGCTCGCCGGATATCTGGCCTCCCTGCTCGCTGTGACCTGCGGTTTTGTCTTGAGCCATCCCCGCAGCAGTGGTCCTTCCACAGAGCTTATCCGCTTCGGCAGCGAGCCACTCACCTTCCGTCTTCTGCATGGCCTGCTGGCGCATTGGGACCCGTCCATCCCCTCCTTTCATTGGGCCTCGCCGCATCCGGTGCTGCTGGCCGGCTGGATCGGCCTCTTCGTCACCTCGTTGAACCTTATTCCCGGAGGCCAACTCGACGGCGGCCATCTTCTCTACGCAATCTCGCCGCGGCTGCACAAAATCTTCACCGCGCTTCTCCCGTTCGCTCTCCTTCTCGCCGGCCTCTATTACTGGGCTGGATGGATTCTCTGGGGCCTGATTCTCCTGCTTCCCGCCATGCGCCATCCGCGCGTTTCGCTTGAAACCACCCTCAGCCGCGGCCGCATCATCCTGGCCATCGCCGGCGCATTGGTCTTCCTGCTCACCTTCACGCCCACGCCCTTCCAAGATGCCTCATTGCTGCAGTTATTGCGCTAGGTTGCACCTGCATACAAATCGCTGCTGGATAAACTCAAGCCCTGTCATGTTGAGCGGAGTCCGCCACCGCGGACGCAGTCGAAACATCTGCGGCTCGCATCCTGCTTCTGTGCACAAATGCCCGCCGGTAACTCGCCAACTCGCTACTTCGCGCTCCGCGCGAAGCTAACTTGCTGCTTCATTCACATCAGCCTGAGCGCATCCACATCCACCACCAGATTCCGCCGCGGAATCTCTG
>JASHQE010000221.1 GCA_030037705.1 Acidobacteriaceae bacterium
GTTAGGCGCACTGCTATCAATTAAATGGATCATGTCTTTTCATACCCTACTACAGATCTCCACCCTTTATGCCCGAACAGGAAGCGCTCTGCAATTGACGTAGCACCGCTGCAACTACCTTGTCGGTGCAGGCCCTCAAAGTTTCTTCATGCGTATCGCATTGAATATCGGGTAGCAGAGGCGCCTCATATGGGTCATCTATTCCGGTGAATCCTTTAAGCTCTCCTGCGCGCGCTTTCTTGTAGAGTCCCTTTCGATCCCGTGCCTCGCATACATCTAAAGGCGCGTTTACGAATACCTCAATGAAATTACGGAGTTGCCGTCGCATTTCTGCTCGCGCGTTACGATAAGGAGAGATGGCAGCAACAAGAACCACGATTCCATTGCTGGCCAGAAGGCCTGCCACAAAACCGATTCTACGTATATTTTCATCCCGGTCTCTCTTGCAGAAACCAAGGTCTGCAGTGAGGTGCTTCCGAATCACATCCCCATCCAGCACTTCAACATGGAGGCCCCGCGCGAGCAACTCTGTATGAACAGCTGCCGCGATTGTGGACTTTCCTGATCCACTCAGCCCGGTGAACCAGATCGTCAATCCCTGTTGAGCCGCATTTGGCTTTATATAGGTGATACCGGCAGGTTCGCCCAATGTGTCAGAGTGAGCGGACAGAACGATTTCCGTTCCGACCGTGCCATTCGCAGTTGGGTCAATCATGATGAAACTTCCTGTCACCTGGTTTGATCAGTAAGGATCTACACAAAGCGGTTTATGCGTTCCCAGTTCTACCGCACCAATTCCATTCATTACAACTAACTCTGCATCTACATTCTCACCGGTCCTGGCATCAACCTTATCAATTAAACGGATGATACATCCGCAAAGTATCTAGGGCGTGTGCCCGACCAAATATGCTTTATTCACGGGAAACAAAGCATCGCCAACCACATCATCCTTGCTAACAGGTGATTGCTCGCAATCGCATATTCGCACAGTCTGCCAACATACTCTCCCTGTTTGAGATTAATTTAGGTTAATAGCGGCCACCGCAACAGACATGGGCGTATCGGCATACTCCATTACAGTTTGCTCAAGACGCTATCCTTGCAGATCCAAGAAGGCGGCCAAGCTACCCCAAGTGGTTCACCTGCTGAATGTGCCGGGTCCGCGAGCTACCTCACCTGACAACTCTCGTTCTACTCAATATCACTCAGCCTCGAAGAGCGTCAAGCACGGATTTCGGAATAAACAAGTTTCGGTTGAGACCATAACCGAGTGCAATAGACGGATCTTTCTCCCCATGGAAGTCCGACCCCCCGGTAATGCTAAGGGAAAAGCGTTGCGCAATTGATTTATATAGCTCCACCTCGGCTCGACCGTGTTCACTGTGATAAACTTCGATTCCAGCTACACCCATTTCCTTCATATCGCATATATAGTATTCAAGCGCAGTCGCGTCGCGAGTAATTCGGATCGGATGGGCGAGAACCGGAATTCCGTTTGCCTTCGCAATCATGCTCGAAGCCTCTTGAATGCTTGGCTCGAAGCGTGGTACAAAGTAACGTCCGCCTTCGCCGAGATAGTCACAAAATGCCTCTCTAATCGAGCTAGCATAACCTTTCTTAACCATTGCAGTGGCAAAGTGTGGGCGACCGATCATGTGGGGAGCCTTATGAGCTAGATCTTCTAGGGCAATATTGAAGCCATCTTTCTGGAGCTTGTCCGCAAGCACCTTATTCCGCAGACTGCGAGTATGCTGAAGATGGAGAATCCAGCGACGCATTTCCGCGTTTGCTTGCCCGTTGAGGAAATAGCCCAGCAGATGAACAGTGCGACTGTTATAGCGAGCTGATATTTCAATACCACATATTATTTCGATGTCAAAACTCGCTGCCATCTGCTTTGCCTGATCATAACCTTCGAAAGTATCGTGATCCGTGATCGCCATTGCCTCGAGCCCAATGTCGCGCGCGAGGGCCATAAGCGCGGATGCTGTAAAACTACCGTCGGACGCGGTGGAATGCACATGCAAGTCGATCATAAAGCACTGCAAGACAATTGCTCTGTGTCACGGTAGGAAGTATTCCAATCTACGATAGTTACAGTGAGATTGCAAATGAGAATCATGTTCAGTGAAATGACGGCACAACCTACAAATTTGCTCGATACTGACTGTGGCTCACGGCTTGCAGCGCCCATAATGATGAGTAAAAGTAATTTATGACGGGTGTTACCGCTCAAGGATTGCAGTAGAGAAGATCCGGCGTACTTGGCAGCTAGGTTGTTCATGTTTTTTGGTAAGCTGCCGAGCTAATATCAATGCCTGCTCCCGAATCTCAGGAACAGCGGTAGTTTCCCATAGACTTCCTTTGCGAGTTGGGCCAACCGTATAAAGCCACGTAGAAGGTTGACCACGCGAATTTATCAAAGCTCCATCGAGGGCGACGTCAAATCCGAGAAACAGTGGATCGGAGTGCCCAAGGCCATGCATTTGAAGATATCGAATCAAAGTATCATCAAGGTATCGATAATCGGTGTCTGGTCGAGTACAATTGATAACCCGATCGACTCTAATTACCTCCATACTTGCACACTCTCTTTTTTTATAAGTTAGTGATACGCCATTGTCATCTTCGCAATAGTTTGTGACTCTGCCTACACACAACCGAAGTCGATCATTGCTAATCTCTTCCGCAATGATTGCAGCTATTTCTGGCGCTACGCGGTGACGGTGTGCTTCCCAATAGGGGCGCACATGACGCAGGAAACGTCGACGCTCGGCGACTGGCAAGCTCAACCAGATTCTCTGGGTAACGCCTCGCAGACTGTCGATCACTGCTCGCCAGTCGCTTCCCTTATTCCCCGCCAGCTTTACCTGATCACGAACTAATCGTAAAAGCGCCGGAGTCGTTCTCGGCAACGTCTCATTCCAGAACAGTGTCCACGGCCGAACTGTTTTGTGGGACTGTGGCAGAAGTCCCCGCCGAGAAAGGACTTGAATAATCCCTCGAAATCCGCTGGCTCTCAACTTCAACACTAGATCTATGCTTGTAAGACCAGAGCCAAGCAATAAAACGCTCTTCGCATGATCGAGATCGTTTATGGCGGATTCGGACCATGCATAGGAAACATATCGTGAACTATTGCTTGGGTTACGTCCGGGAACCGCGGTATCGGTCGGTCGGAGGTTTCCGAGACACAACACCACTCGGTCTGCCGTCAGGTAGGTTCCGCTGGCCAGCCTCACAATGCGCTGAGCTGACGAGTCCTCGATTGCTATAACCTCATCGCGTATCCAGTGCAGCGCCGCTTTCGGACTTGATTCAGCGGTTGTCTGGAATACCCATTCCATGTATTTCCCATATACATGTCGTGGCAAAAAACTGGTCGACTCCGTTTTGGCGTCGTGGTGTTCCTGGGCCCACTGTAGAAAGTGCTGCGGGTCGTCACAAAAAGCGCTCATGTTGCCCGCGGGTACGTTAAGAAGGTGCGTGTGATTTTCGGTCCCATATGCCACTCCATTTCCAGGGCGTCCGTGTCGTTCAACGATCGTCAGCCTAACCGAGGAGCTGCCATGGCGAATAAGTTGTACTGCTGTCACAACCCCAGCAAACCCGCCGCCCACAATTACAATTTCTTGCACCCTCAACGTCCACCTTCTTCTCGCCGCGTTTCTAGTAGCCCTCCCAAACGGCGTGCCTGTCATTGCAATGGACCCCTCCTCACTGTACCTTTTCTCATAACTGACCCAATAACCACAATTGATCTGTCCAAGGTAGGTGCTGTTTTCACGACGGCGTAAAGGTTCCGCTTTTATTTCGCGATTCAAGCGGTCGCATCTCCGACCAGACCTCCTCAATATATGTAGCACATTCCTCCTTGGAGCCCGTTTTCCCTACATTTCTCCACCCTATGGTATCCCCTCGGGACAGTGGCCAAATGGAGTATTGTTCGTCTTGATTCACTACAACTCGATAGGTAATTTGATCTTTATTCTCCGACGCCATCTCGTTGCTACTCCTCTTTTTTTTCTGCGGTACGACAGACAGGGCTTGCCTTGTCTACCGATGATTTGTTATCGAGCGCGCATCTACTGGGGATTCGTGGCACTTCTTCCTTTAGCGCGCTTTTTAAAAACGTGATTATAACCACGGTTTATCGCAAGATATGCTCAACGCTGTTCGTTAACGACGCCTCGCCCATCACTCCACTCGTTCTAGACATCCATGGCCATCATATGTGCTCAGATTAATCGTCGCTCTACACCGGACCTTTACATAGTCAAGTGTAAGATTTCCTATCAATGTTATCTCTTCGCTGCCGTTCTCTACATCGGCGTTGCTACGGTCTATCGAGTCCTTATCCAATGACACGCCTAACTCTGTGCCACCTCGAGTCCCTGTAAATTTGACATGGACATATCCTCGCTTAATGCACTCTTTTAAAGCCTCGCGATTCCGAACGGGGCGTAATGACAGCTCCACGGGATGGGTGCCTTCAGACAGTCTT
This sequence comes from Acidobacteriaceae bacterium, assembly GCA_030037705.1. Classification (GTDB taxonomy): domain Bacteria; phylum Acidobacteriota; class Terriglobia; order Terriglobales; family Acidobacteriaceae; genus Telmatobacter. The sequence goes on from JASHQE010000221.1 coordinate 4,508, forward strand.
TGCACTAAATTACTCATTGCAGTCTCCTCTTTTCTTCCAGGCAGGTTAACACTTTTAGCAGTTTTACCGTTGGCCTCTTACCGGCATTGCGTTTCGGCCTTCTTACGCAAACCTTGCATTAGCGCTTTGTGCTGTCTTGGAGTTGTGCACCCGAAGACCATCCGTCGCACGCATCTCCAATGCAATTTGCGACAGGCTCATCATGCCTTATCATTTTCGCGATATCGTTAAGGGGATCTATGCAGAACGTGTGCCGAGCGCGCTCCCGCAGAACCTCATGCTCTTTGGCGATGATGTGTAATTCCGTGCATCCGGCGATGTATGAGTCAACATTGTACTTCATTAGCAACGAATCGATGACCTGCGTCGGCCGTATGTTCTTCTCGCTCACCTTGATGGAATAGATTATCTGATGAACCGTAGATTGATCCTCGTCACTTAGCAGCACAATTCGATCCTTCGCTGCGGGCCATGCATTATGACGCTCAAATATCCTCAGCCTCCTTGCCCCTTCAGTGCAGATAAGTAGATGCTTACACTTGCTCTTTAAAATATTTTCGAATAGTACATCAACCAGCGACACAATCCGGTCGCGCATGTCGCTTGACAGCTGTTCAATTAAATGATGCATGGTGACGCAGCATACTACCATGCGCGTGGCTCCGAGATATACCAATTGATCCAGCCCCACTGTAAACCTGCGGAGCAATTCCCTATCTCCACCACTTAGCAGTGCCTGCGTTCGATCAGGCATTGTTGGGTCCGAGAGCAGTACGATAATGGGAGCCTCCTGCTCCGTTGTGCCGGCGTAATCTTCATAAATGCTCTTTACAAACTCAGCTGAGGCCCGTGGGCCCATGCCACCAAAAACACCCCAAACGTCCTTTTGAATATTCCCGTTCGTATCTTGTTTTCCATATCTCTGATCTCGCTCAACCATACGTATGTCACCTCTTTCAGATCCTCAGGCAGCTAGATGCTTTATATATCGCGATGCGTCAGCATCGGCCGGTTAGTTATCAGTACGTGGCGCCTATAGGATCTTTAAGATAGAAACTTCTAATTATTAACGTAAATGCCTAATCGTCAGACATCAAGTAACTTTTCCAGTCGATGGAGGTCCCACTATAACACCTGTCGATTGACTGATGTGGTGCTGACATCACCGAACTCGCCGTTTGATAGTGAGGATTTGGGCTCGTGCCCGGCTTCGAGCTGTGCCTGATTAGAGTCTCGTGGTGCCGTTGTTTAACCTAGCAAGATACATCACCGTCAAGGGATAGCTTAAAGCTTCTGTTGGGCTTGAAGATGGACCCGGGCTCTTGTT
>JASHQE010000222.1 GCA_030037705.1 Acidobacteriaceae bacterium
TACAAACTAGGCTGTATCGACATATAGACCAACTCTAAGTTGCTGAAAAGTAAATCAAGCACTGTCATGTTGAGCGAAGTCCGCCGCGGTCCGCCGCGGCGGAGAGTCGAAACATCTGCGGTTCGTTTCGTGCTCCACGCATTCAATAGAAAACTTGCTCATTTTGCCCATAGGTTATCAGGCTATATGCCGATACAACCTAGCACTTGAACCCCATAGTTCAATGGAGCTTCGCACACCCCTGCGCGTTCCATGGACATCCATGAAATATAGGAGCGCAGATAAATGCAGTCAAATATCAAATTCTTTTTCGGCTGATCTAATTTTGAGATGCTTCGAAATAGCCGCAGACGACCCTGCCCGAGCTAATAACGATAGGGCTCTCCCCAGTTGAGACGCTTGTGGAGAAAATCAAACGTTCCCACACCGTGAATGCCATGTGGCCCATTGAAATACTCAATGCGCGTTTGATCGTAGAGTCCGAGCAGCTCATAGTGGCGCTGCACCTTGGCGTATTCGTAGGCGACCCACGAGTCGAGAGACACGGGGTCGTTATGCCCGCGTTCAACCATAAAGGAACGAGGCGTCATCAGGTTTGCCATATCGCTGTGGTTGAAGGTGTTGCCAAGGTTGAACTCGCACACCTCATATTCCCTGGTAAAGCAATAGGTAAAGGGCTCATCGCTGCGGGCCATCTTCCATATCCATTCGTTGAAATCGCCGGAACAGATCGATAGCGCGTACTGATTCAGAAGCGGCGGCACGCGCATTGCCGTCTTACCTCCATAAGAGAGGCCATAAAAGGCGATCCGTTTGGAGTCGACGAATGGCTGAGTCGCCAGCCAGTCGAGCATCCGTTCGCTCTGGCTCAAGATATAGGAATAGAGGGAGTATTTCAGCGGGTTCGCGAGCCGCTGCAGCTTGCGGAAATTGTCGCCGCCGCGGTAAGGGTTTTGAGGACAATAAACAACGAACCCATGATCGGCAAGGTCAGCGGCAAAGTTGTGATTGTAATGCTCGCCTTCGCTGTCGCCAAAGATCACGTCTTGCGGCTCTTCCTCCAAGCCATGTTGGCACACCACCACGGGGCGCCTCTCATTCACGCCGATAGCGTTCGGCACCAGAAGAATGCCATAGGCGAAAACGCCGCCCCACATGGGAAGAAATACCTCATAGCCGGTCCAGTTCGGCTGTTCGTAGAGCCGGCGCGTCTGCACTGGCTGCCATTCCGATTCAGCGGGCAATTTGCCGAAGATCTCTTCCCACAGATACTTTCGGTAGAAGTCCGCGCTGTGCTGCCACTGCTCGACGGAAGATGAATCGGCTTTCCCCCAAAATCTGTTGCGCGCCGATTCAGACTCCATAACCGCGTGTTGTGTAAAGTCGACCAGCTGCGTAAATTGCCTGCGAAGTCGGTCGTTTGGATCAAAGCCTTTCCTCGCGTCAGTGAGTGTATGGCTAGGCACGTTGAGCTGGTCGCGCACGCCCAACGCGTGCAGAAAGGCCCGCAGGGCCTCTGGCGATCCTGGGCGCCCCTTTCCCTCTGCGCTGACGATCAACGACAAATGTTCCGCAGCATTCAGCTTTGTGAAGATGGGCAACACGCGATTCACTTCGGTTCGCACATCGGCAACGTCGGGGCTCACGAGACTTCCGGATGCCGCGGAGTTTAAGCATCCCTCTGCGGCTGGTGGAGGTCCCTCGACCTCGGGACCGTGCGATGCTTCCACGATCAGACTACGTGGCGCAATAAGCCCGGCAATTTCGGCATCGCCGAACTCATGCAGTAGCGTCCAGACATTGCGATAGAGCGGCTCCTGCCAGAGATTTTGGCGCGAGGTAAAATATCCGCTCACGCAAGCTGCATCGATCCGCGTATCGACCGCGGCGCTGTAGAGCGCCAGTAGGGCGCCTTCACCGTATCCGATAACGCCGATGCTCGTGTGCGGACTGCTCTTCGAAAACCAATCGACGGCGGCCAGAATTTTTTGGACCTCGTAGCCAATCACATGGCGGCCCATTTCGTAGGCCATGCGATAGATGAATTCGCGGTGCGTCAGGTTTGTGCGTATGCCAAGCTGCTCATTGCCTGACCAGGTATCTTTGCGGTCGATCAGTGCAGGCACAAGTACACTGCATCCGTTCTCCGCAAGGCGCCTTGCAAACCGAGCCTCTGGTGGGACTCCGTCAGCGAGGCCAACGAGCATCTCCGGCGACCAGTCTGCATCTGGCAAAGCCACCACTCGCGCAGCAACTGTTGTCGTGGGCTCCAGCAATAGGCCCTCGCCATCCACTCCTGTGAGAACCGGCCAGCGCACGCCATAAACTTTGTATCCATCGCCTGACGCAACAATGGAAGAATCTCCCAATCGCACATCCAGATTGGGAGCGGAGTACGGAACTCTCTCGTCGATCAGACCGATGACCTTTGCGAATCGCTCTCGATTCGGAGCTACGGACGCCTCGTAGTTCTCATGGGTTGAATAATCGCGATTCCAGAACTCTTGACGGGACTCGATGGAGGCTTCGTTTCGCTTGAGCAGATCGGCATGAATGCCCGCAACCATGCGCGCAGCGATGTCACCTTCCATCGTGAAGGGCTCTGTTCCTGCGAGCTCTAAAGGCTTCGTTCCGTCTTGGGCTGGCGGAGCCGATCGTGCTTCTGTTGCCTCTGCAATCGATCGGATGCCAGTGGCAAGAGTTAGCGCACCCATTCCTTCAAATAGTTCACGGCGAGTCATCTTCATTGAGTTCCTCGTTAGGCAGCCTAACTAGAGTTGCGCAATCGGATCGATGCATTTGCGATAGGACTGCCGCTGCGGAGCGCGTCAGGATTGGGCTGCCAGGCGCGATTCGCTTTGCGCTTCCTTGAATAAGCGAATCAACTCCGAAAGCATCTTGGGTATGTACTCTGATTTCTGATACACCAGCCCCACCTGTCGGATGAGCCTGTGGTTCTTGATCTTTAGGCAGTGCAATTCACCACGCTGCAACTCTTCCGAGACCGAACGCAAAGGAATGATGCTGATCCCCAAATCGATCTTCACCAGCGGCTTGATCAGAGCCACGTTTTCTGCCTCCATCACGATGCGCGGAGCAATTCCGACATCACGGAAGAACTCTTCAAGTACGTTACGGGTGCGCGCTTCCTTGGGAAAGAGAATGAGAGGATAGTTCTGCAGCTCTTCCGCGTTGATCTTGCTTCTTTGCGACAGCACGGGATGCTTGGGGCTGGTGACGACAACCATTTCCTCCGTGATGAGCGGAACCACCTGCAGATCGGTGTGTTTGATGGGCAGCGTAAAAACCCCAAGCTCGATGAGGTTGTCATTGAGCTTGGATAGAAGCGCGTCGGTTGGTGCAGTGATTACTTCCAGATCGATCCGCGGGTGAAGCGCCTTGAACTTCTCAAGAACAGGGGGGATGATGTAGGTACAGGCGAGCATGCCCGCGCCCACCCGCAACTGACCACGCTCGAGATGCGCGATTTCGGATATCTCAAGCTTTGCATTCCGCATATCGAGGAAAATTCTTCGGGCGTACCGCAGCAGTGTTTCTCCTGCAGGCGTCACATAAATCTTCTTATTCACTCTCTTGAAGATTGGCTCTCCAAGCTCTTCTTCAAGCATTTTGATCTTGCGGCTTATGGCTGATTGCGCGACGTAGAGCTGTTGGCTCGCCCGCGTAAAGCTTGCGTTCTCGGCAACTGCAATCGCCATTTCCAACTGTCTGAGATCCACGGCGATACTATACCAGAATTGAACTGGCGCCAATTTCATCGATCTTCTTGCGAGATGACGTACAGGGTGCGGAATCTCCGGGCATTCATTCCCAGAGCTCCGTGCTGAGGTATTTCAGTCCAGTGTCATTAACGATCGTAACCACCGTGCGGCCGGCCAGCAGTTGTCTTGCCGCGGCAACGTTCGCGCCCGATGAGAAGCCCGAAAAAATTCCTTCCAGCTTTGCCAGCGAGCGCGACGCGGCGATTGCCTCTTCATCGGTGACCTGCAGATATCCATCGATCTGCTCTGTCTGGATCAGCGGAAGATTTGGCATCGAGTAGCCGCCGCCCTGGATTCGATGATTCGGATGCACGGCACTCTCGCCCGCGAGCACGGCGCTCCCTGCTGGCTCTACGACGAAGCATTGAATTTGAGGATTGAATTCCTTGAATGCCGCGGCGCAACCGGCAAATGTGCCTCCCGAGCCCACAAAATCGCAAAAGGCATCGATTTTGCCGTCAGTCTGCTCCAGAATCTCGGGTGCGGTGTGAAGATAATGAGCGCGAAAGTTGCCTCTGTGATGAAACTGGTCAGCGCGGAAAGCGCCGCGCTCGCAAACGATTCTGGCAGTTTCCGTATTTACCAAATCGAGATCGCCGCCCGAAACCTGGCCCCGCACTGAACCTGGCAGTTGCTCGACGAGGACAACTTCGGCTCCAAGCGCTTGCATCATGCGAACACGCTCCCGCGAGTTGCCCTTCGACATGACCGCAATAAATGGATAGCCTTTCACCGCACATACGATCGCCAGCCCCGTCCCTGTGTTTCCGCTGGTCAACTCGACCACCGGTTGGCCTGGCTTGAGAGTACCGTCGGCTTCTGCATCCTCGACGATTTGCCGCGCGATCCGGTCCTTCTTTGATCCGCCGGGATTGAGATATTCAAGCTTGACGAGAAGTCGGCCACCGATGCCGTGTGTAATGCGGCTGAGCTCAACAAGCGGTGTAGCTCCAATGGCGCTGACGACAGAAGACAATATGTTCATCGATGATCCTTATAACGCTTTTCGGAAAAGATAGCGTCTGTCGAAATTATGTACCTCGTTGCACGAATAGAAGGGATAAAAGTTACGCTTGCGCGGCGCATTCCGGAGATGGATCATTGGGTCAAGCGCGCCGGGAGCGCGCACTTAAGGCGCAGCAGAAGCTAGTATCCTGAGTCAGAAGTTCGCATCCTATATTTCGCTGTCATCCTGAGCGAGGTTTGCCGCGTATTTCGCGGCAAATTGAGTCGAAGGATCTGCGGTTGTTTTTCAACGAACTTCAGATTCACCATACTGGCGCGGATACGAACGCTGCAACGAGCTCCGTGCCTGATGCGGTACGGTTCAAGAGCTTAACCAGGAATAGTTTGGACATTGCCGATGTCCTTCTCAGATCTACATGGGCCACGAGAAACAGTCCAATAGAATGATGAGATCGAATCGATGCCATTTTGATATTTTTCGCCGCAGGAGAGCCTTGGCGTAACGGCTGCGACATATCTTCCCTGCCCGCCTCCTCAATGGATCAACCGACGCCGAAACTCGCTGGGCGTGTAACCCGTCTGGCGGCGAATGAAGCGGGTAAATGTGGCCGAATCCGGAAAACCGAGATGGCTCGCCGTCTCCTTGAAGTTATGTCGCGTATCGCGCAAGTGCTCGATCGCAACATGCAACCGATAATTCCGGAGATACATTCCCAGGCTGGAACCAAAGGCTGCGCGAAAGCGGGCGCGCAGACGGCTTTCGGAAATATGCAGGTACCTTGCAACATCTTGAACGCTGATATTCGCAGTTCCCGACCGGTGCAGGCAGCCCTCAATCTCCGCCAGGAGTTGACGGGACCGCCGATCACCAACTGGCGGCGAAGCGATGGACTTGCGCACCAAGGGCCGCAGTTGTGCCAGCAGGCAGGCCATTTCAAAGGCTAGGATCTGGTTGACGGAATCTTCCTCTCTGGCGCCATAGAGTTCTAACAATGCAACCAAGCGCCGCCGGATGGCTGCATCAAACCGAAAGGCCTTACCGCGAAACGGCTCGAACGGCGCTGGACGGTTGCATTCGAAGGTCACGATAAGCCAAAGAATCTCTTCCTGTTGAGTTTTGGGAAATGCATGGAACTGATAAGGCAAAATGAGGATGCCCTCACCCGGCCGCAATGCCACTTCCGTTCGATCGACGCGTACGATCCCTGAAGTTGCCAAATTAAAGATCAATACAAATCGATGGTGCGGGCGCAGCTCAAACGTCGCTCGCCGAAGATCCGCGCCGGTTGTTCTTCGAAACAGCAGGATATTGTTGGGAATGCAGCTCTCTACATGTGTCCGCCCGCGAAAGTAATTTCGAGGGGTACCCACGGCACGAACCAGGGATTGAAGACGCGGCAACAATTGTCTTAAACCTTTCAACCAGTCTTCAAGATAACTCCAAAACTCGTCTCGTAGAGGGAAAAACGCCTCATGCATGCAGGCGATAAAAACAATAGTTTAATCGTTTTTGCCAAATGAAACGCGGCATATATTTGTTACTTTGCACTCAGGCGGAGTAATCCGATTATGACTTCTCTCAACATTGGGCTTGTGGGCTTTGGCTTTATGGGATCCATGCACGCGCAGATCTATGCTCAACTCACCGGCGCGCGCATAGTGGGCATTGCCGATCCGCGCCCGGACAGTGTTCGAGCAAAACTGCAAAAGCTCGGCCTGAATGTCCCTGTGTATGATTCGCTGCCGGAGCTCTTGTCCGCTCGGCCGGAAACGCAGATGGTCGATCTTTGCACTCCGCTGGATGCACATGAAGCCGATGCTCTGATCGCACTGAAAAGCGGACGCCATCTGTTTTGCGAAAAGCCTCTGGCGCCCACCCTGACTGCCGCCGATCGGATCATCGCGGCGGCAAAGATGGCGGGTGTGATGGCTCAAGTGGGCCACTGCATTCGATTTTGGCCTGAGTATCAAGCGTTGCGGCAATATGTCCGCGACGGCCGCGGCGGCCGGCTCCTGAGCCTTTCGTTGACTCGTCAATCCTCGCGCCCCGGCTATACAGTCGAAAATTGGGCCAATCAGGAACAGCGTTCCGGTGGCGCCGCACTGGACCTGCACATCCATGACACCGACTTTGCTCTCGCGCTATTGGGTCCACCACGCGCCGTTCACGCGCGTGCCGTCTTCGATTACAGTGGGCCTTCTCATATTTTCACGCTCTATGACTATCCCGAGGTTGTGGTCTCGGCCGAAGGCGGCTGGAACTATCCGTCCAAGTGGGGATTTCGGATGGGATTTCAAGCACTCTTTGAAGAAGCATGCATCGACTACGATTCGGTCAAATCTCCTACCCTAACCGTAACCAGAAACGATGGCCCGCCAGAACCGCTCGTTTTCGAAGCGCCAGCTACGGGAGAGTCCCAGAGCGGGGATGGAAATATCTCAAGTCTCGGCGGTTACTTCAACGAGCTGCGTGCGTTTGTTGATTGCATTTTGCGCGGCATTCCGCCCATCGATGCCACATTGGAAGATGCGCGCACCTCACTGGCAGTCGTGTTTGCTGAGATCGAATCCGCCCGCGCGCAGCGTACGGTCGCCATAGGAGCCACCACATGAGAAAGTCGATAAATATCTGGTCTTTCCCTGCAACGCTTGCACTTCCTGACAAGCTTCGGCTAGCCCGCGAAGCCGGCTTTGACGGTTTTGAGATCGATCTGAGTGATGACGGCCCGCTTACTTTGAACAGTTCGCCGAATGAAATCCTTGCCGTGCGCGCTCTTGCTGAACGAACCGGCGTGCAACTCAGTGGCCTTGCCACAGGTCTCTACTGGAGCGCAAATCCGGCAAGCAATGATCCCACCGTCCGTGCGCGCGCCGAAGCCATTTTGAAGAAGCAGATTGAGATTGCGCACGCCCTCGGTCTGGACGCCATTCTTGTCGTTCCGGCAACCGTTGGAGCAGATTTCATTCCTAATTGCGAAGTCGTGCCGTACGACATAGCGTGGCAACGTGCCACGGACTTCGTTCGCGCGGCTTTACCAGTTGCAGAGAAGTGCGGCGTTCGAATATGCATTGAGAACGTCTGGAATAAGTTTTTGATCAGCCCGCTTGAGATGCGGCAGTTTGTCGCGCAGTTTGCCAGCGAATGGATCGGCGTCTACTTCGATGTGGGCAACTCCCTTGCCGTTGGCTACCCGGAACACTGGATCAATATCCTTGGCCAACAAATCCGGCGTGTGCACTTGAAAGATTATCGCCGCGCAGTTGGCACTGTCGATGGCTTCGTGGAAATCCTTTCGGGCGACGTGAATTGGATTGCCGTGATGCATGGGCTTCGTGCCATTGGCTACGACGGGTGGCTAACCGCAGAGATGGTTCCTCCGGTTCCGTTTTATAAATTTGCTCCGGAAACACTCTTGTTTAACACCTCCCGCGCGATGGACGCGCTCTTTGCGTTTCTATCTGCTTGAACCGTTTCGGGTGAGGCAACGCGTTGCGCACCTCCTCGCCGATACTCCTTTGCGCGCCCGCAAACGGATAGCTAGAGTCCCGAGTCTGAAGTTCGCAGCATAACTCCTGCCGGGTGCCCCAGAGCCTGCCCTGAGCTTGTCGAAGGGTCTTCCGCCGTGGCGGACCGCAGCGGATGAGACCTGGGAAACCTGGATGCCAATGTACGAATTCATGCGGTCAGAGACCTAGGCCGTATCGACATATAGACCAACTCTAAGTTGCTGAAAAGTAAGTCAAGCACTGTCATGTTGAGCGAAGTTGGGAGCGTTCTTTGCTCGCAACGGAGTCGAAACATCCGCGGTTCCCCACATCTGGCACTAATTTTTGCCCATGGTTCACCGGGCTATATGTCGATACAGCCTAGCGATAAGATCGGCCTTTGCTTTTACCAGCGGAGTGAGCACCTCTAAAAAAGGGGCTCAAAGGCAAAATGATCGCTAAGGTAATCGCGTGCAGCATGCTAAGCTCCCATATTGCGCATAAGAACTAAATAGTGCTCTGCAATGCTCGGATGTGCGCCTTCGTCCTCGATCCGGAACTTCTCGCCTGCCCCTGCGGCAAGATATGCAGCGCGGGTGCCGCGATAGGCCTCGTTCGCCAGCCGGGCATCCACCGTTTTTTTCATCGCGTCCTTCGGTTCAATCAAAACCAATGGCCGAGGCGCAAGAATCGCAGCAAGATCGGGAAGATCGAAATGCTGAAGAATCTCAGGAACGAAAATGTCGCCTCCATATAGAGATCGGTCAGCCTGAGCGAGCGATCGATATGAAAGAAGCCCGCCGGTGCAGATCAGGTTTGGGATGCGCTCATCGAGAACAGCAGCGTAGAGGCACCACAAGCTCGCCTGCCCTTTGCCGATCACGTGCAGCCGCCGTGTGTCGACGCCTTCTCGCTGCATGGTGTAATCAACACATCGCACGACATCCTGCACGCGCATGCCGAGCAGCGAAAGATCCATCGACCACGCGGCATAGGCCACGCCGGTATCCATATCGAAGAGCTGACCGAACTCGCCGTCCGAAAGAGACGATGCCCCCGATGCGCGAGTAACGCCTATGCCCCGGACATCTGCTGCGATGACGAGATGCCCGTTGCGCACCAGCTGGTCGAGGATGCCGTGCGCTAATCCTGAACTTTCCCCTCCCTCATACTCCATGCCGTCGCTCTGCACGCCTTCGTCATTGCAATAAAGAATCGTGGGCCACAGTCCTTTGTTGCCGTCCGGAATAAAGACCCACGCCGGAATGTAAATGCCCGGCTCAGAGAGAAATTCGATCTTCTCGATGCGATAACCTTCTCGGGGAGTGGTAGCAGCGTGACGCGCGTCCAGCGGTTGCTCCTGCCTTTGATAGCGCAATAACCTCTGCACCTGTTCCCGCGCCTGCCGGCCCCGTGCGGCCAAATCGGCGTCTCTGTTTGGCTGTTCACCACGAAGAGGCAGTTCAGCCGCCTTGTTTGCAATGATGGAGAAAATCGTCGTTCCCTTTTGCGAATACAGCAGCGATCCGTTCGGCGTGCAATACAGATCCTCGGGCCGGCTCGTTTCAAACCCCGAATCTTCCTGCGGGCCGCTGCGTCCATAAAACCAGCGAGAGAACCAATCTGTAGTTGCGCGCCTTAGCTTCGGTGTCCATGCGTGCGGATCGTCGGCGGCGACGGCATCAAACTTTTCTTCTGCGCCGAGCTGCTTGTAGCGCAAGCGGATCATGTCTGCCGCACTGTTGAAGCCCGCATTGTATGATTCGATGCCGGCAAGCAGGGGTCGAGGCGCAATCGCGGCATGAAGATCGACGTTGTCGATGCCATTGAGCGCAGCCGGAAAGAGATTCTGTTCCATATCGGCAGCCCCAATCGAACGCGCGGGCCATTCATTCGCCGTGCCGCCTTCAAGGATCGCCGCGCATTTCACGCGCTGGTCGGCAACGGCGATAAACTTCGTCAGCGTGCCGCCGCCAGAATGACCAACGCAACCAATGCGTTCAGGATCCACTTCGGGCCGACTCAGCAGATAGTCGATCGCGCGCATCCCATCCCACACAAAGTAGTTGGTCAGGTTCTCACCGAATAACAACAGCAGCTGTCCTGCCATGGAATGCTCAAAGACCGGCCCTCCGACCTCGGTGACATCGGTCGCCGGATTCCAATATTGCCGCCGCTCTCCCTGTCCGATCGGATCGTAGCTCAGAACAACAAATCCGCTTTTCGCCAGGCTGATGTACGCGCTCTGATACTGTGGTGTCATCCTGGCGAGCGGATAGTGTCCGCATGGCGAAATGATGGCAGGAAATCGCGGGCCGCCTGTGGTCGGCACATAAAGGTTGCCCGTCACCCACAAGTCTCCACGGCTTATAAACAGGATGTTTTCGACGCGGTAGCCGTCTTTTTCCGCTGTCTTCACAGTCGTGCCATTCAACGGGGTCGGCGGCGGAAATTTGCCAAGCATGGAAAGAAGCTTTTCGCGTACCACGCGGTTGCGTTCTTGAACATCTGCCGCCGTTTGCAGGAGCGCTCGCTTCTCATCCCATGAAGAGGCAAGCCGGTTCAGCTTCTCAACCATATAGGAAACGAGCATGTTCGGCAGCTCTTCCGCATAAGAATGCAAGGGTGTCACCGCGGCGAGCCCTTGGCCACGCGCGCCCAAAAGCGCTGGCCCGAGGAGAGACGCGCCGGAAACTACCATAAATTTTCTTCGATTCATGCTCTCTTTTCGCCGTTCAGTGATGAATCAAGATGGATCGAAGCGCGCACATTCGCAAACGCTTCATTTGCACTTGACCGAAAAAATAAGCGCATATGCTCCCGGTCAATCTGTTCAGCCACGTCGCCGAATCAGCCGAATCAAAACGGCTCCATGTGCCGAAACAGTGGATGTATAACTTTTCTCGAATGAACCGATGTTTTGCTGTCTCCAGACATCGCGCACCATTTGCCTGCCTTTCAGGCCGAGTCCGAGCCAATCGGCCGAAAGAACACGCGGCTCATTGGCAAGATTAAATAAACCGACTGCAACGGATCCGTCCTCCAGCGGCTTTTCGAGAATGAGTTCGTCATCGTTCTTCTTCACGACTTTTGCTTGCTTGCCAAGCGAGTCCTGATCAATGTCAATGACCTCTGAATTGCACAAAACATTCAATGTAAATGTGTCCAGCCTGGTCATTTCGCCAGAAAAGATCAGCGGCGCTGCCATGAGGGACCACATCGACATATAGCTGTACTGTTCTTCGTGCGTAAGCGCTGTCGCGTGAGGCGGCGAATCAGGCGACCTTGGATCACCCACCTGGCCGATCAGGATGTAGTCCGGGTCGTTCCATCCGCCGCTGCCCGCGTAATCGCTCAGTACCGAATTCGCAAGGCCAATTCTGTAGAAGCCGGGCAGCGAAGTGTTCCTCTCCATGCCAAGATCACCCGTTGTCCGCCAGGAGTTGCCGCCCACCTCCCGACCCCACTTCCACACCTCGCCCATGCCGTATTGGCACAGGTTGAAGATGATGTCTCGATCCAATCCGGCGAGAATTTGTCCCATCTTCCTATAAGGCATTTGCAGGTCCTCAAGGCTTTTGCCGTTGGTCACCTTGCCATAGGAACACCAGTCATACTTCAAAAGATCAAAACCCCATGCGGCGAACTGATGCGCGTCGACGCTTTCATGCTGATAGGAACCCTCAAATTTCGCACACGTCAATGGCCCCGGCGATGTGTAGATGCCGGCCTTCAGTCCCAGCGAATGAATGTATGCAGTCAGGGCGCTCATATCTGGAAATCGCGCACTGGTACGGAAGTTTCCATTGGCATCGCGTGTGGCGCCACCGTCGCTTGGGTCGTCCGATCCCGGCTTGCGTGCCCATGTGTCGTCAATGTCGACGTATTGATAACCGTAGTCAGCCATACCCGAGCTGATCATGGCTGTTGCGGCATCTCGAATATCCTGATCCGTAACGTGACCATAATACGAATACCAGTCGTTCCATCCCATTTGCGGAGTCAGGCCGATCTGTTGCCCGACCACGATCGTGAAGCTGCGCGCGCTTCTGCCGCGCGCGTTCGCGGCTGTTAGCGTAATGGCGTAGCGCCCCGCCGCAATCGGGACAGCGCCGGAAATCACTCCCGTGTGGCTATCCAGCTTGAGCGAAGCGGGAAGGTGCACAGCCGCGAACGAAATAGGGCGAACGCCAGTGCACGGAATGCGATAAAGGAATGGGTGCCCGGGTCGTGCCCCGTAGATCTTCGGTCCGTTAAGATGTGGCGTTGCTGGCGGTTCCGGCGTACGCAGATCGGATGACTGTGCATGAAGCGCGAGGTTCACGAATGAAAGCCCCGACGACGCAACCGCGAGCAAAAGCCCTGCGCGACCCATCCGAAGCAGAATCTTGATTCCTCGCATTCGCGTGCCTCCTTTGAGATTGC
>JASHQE010000027.1 GCA_030037705.1 Acidobacteriaceae bacterium
CATGGTCCCGCTTCTGGAGGACGATTCCCATGCGTCGGCCCCGGCGCACTTTAGTCCCACTCATGAAGGGCCTCCTCGGGGTTACTTGCGAATGCCTGACGCCGCGCGGCTATCTCCTTTTCAATCTCCGCACGGGGCCGCGCGTAAATCGCGCGGGACCGTTTCAGTAGATCGGCGTAGTCTGCGCGCGGCTCCTCGACAGTTGGCACACATCCCTCGACCCAGTGGTCGGAGCCGCTCTTCACGATGAAGTGACGCGGCGGCAAGTTCTTCAACTTTTCGGCGAGGGGTTTCCCCCCATCGAACATCTGGGAAACCGTTGCGGCATCCATACTCGAAAGCTGAAATGAAATATGGTTGCCGATCGAAAGGAGGGCAGCGCGCATAGAAGCCGGATATTGGTCGAGGAACTGGTTCACTGCTGTCACACCGACACCGAACTTTCTCGCCTCCGAGAACACCGTCTCCACGTCCGTCGATTGCCCAACTAGGTTCTGGAATTCGTCGAAGTAGGCTGGGTAAAACGAACGACGCTCGCGAGAGAATATGGCGCTTTTGAAGATCGTGAAGAGCATCCCCAAGAATGTGACCGCTTGTGCACCGAGCTCGCCCTTCGGAACGTAAGCGATCACCCAGCACTTTCGGTCGATCACGTCCTTCATGGAAAACGTCGAGCGTGCCTGCCCCACGATGTGGCGGAATCGGGGGTCGGCGGTGAACGCCGAAATCTTGTTCAGGATCGGCTCGCGCATGGTTGCCTTCATCGGTTCGCTCGCCTTTCCGAAGCGGGATTCAAAGTACTCCCGGATTTCTGGATTGCGCGTGTTGCTAAGACACGTCGCGCGAAACCGGTCATTGCTCAACAGAAGTGCAAGCTCAACGAGTGTGAGTCCGTTGTCAGAGAGCACTACGATTCCGTTGCGAAGCAACTCCTCAGTACGCGCTCCGAATGCATCGAGGTTGTACCGCTGCCTTAGAAGTTCCGCGAATTCCGTACTGCGGACGAAGTCGTTCGCGAGCCCCTCAAGGGGGTTAAGGCCCACAGACATTTCGGGGTCAGAAGGCGAGAGTACGATTACGCGGTGAGCAAGTTCTATCTGTTCTTTTCGCTCTCTTTCCGCAATTGCGCCAAGGAGAAAAGGTGTGATGTCGCCATGCGGATCGGCATAAAAGCCTCCTCTGTCGGCCATCACATCCTGGGCCATGCAGAATTTCGCACCATAGGTCTTGCCACTCCCGGTGCGCCCGAAGACGGCGGTGTGAGTGGCGCGACGGGTCAGGCTGACCGTGACAGGCTGCCTTGTTACCTCGCCCTCGGCCACGCGGAATCCGAGCACAAGCGAACCGTTCGAGCGCTTCGCGGTCCGATCCTTCCGTCCCCGCACCCAATTCCACAAATGAGCCAAGATTTCTTCGAGAAACTTCAACATGGAAGGATTGTGATTGAGGCCCTGAAAAAATCGGTAACAACGCCTCAGAAATTCGTGATCAGCACTTCTCGGAACCTCCGCCAAGCGATCTTTTGCGCCGTGTAGGGCATCTCCATACCTCGAATCCGAAAGCTCTTAAACGTCTCCCGGACCTGCGGCAAGTCGTTCAGCGTAAGCACGAACTTTCCTTCAAGCTTCCCCAGACGGTCGGCCAGCATACGGAAATCGTCCGGCGCAAAATTGAATTTGTAGTGTGCCAGGTTGAAATACGGCGGGTCCGCGAAGAAACACGTCTCCTTGCTGTCGTACTTCGCGAGCACTTTTTCGTACGGCAGGCACTCAATGAGAACACGGGCAAGCCGGTGATGCGTCTCCTCGATGAGTTCCGGCAACCGTTCGGGATTTAGGCCTGGCGGATTGACAATTCCTGTGCGGAAGTTCTGCTTCGTCACGCGCCCCGCGTAGCTCGTCTTCTGCAAAAACAGAAATCGGCTCGCGCGCTGGACATCGGTCAACGATTCCGGGTTCGTGGCCTTGAGAAGCTCATAGTGCTTGCGGCTAACGACCGTGTAGCGCATATACCGGATCAATTCCTCGTGGTGGCGCTGGACGACTCGGTAGAACCCGATCAGTTCGCCGTCCAAGTCGTTCAGAATTTCTACCGGTGAGGGAGTTTTCGCAAAGAACACTTGCGCGCCGCCCGCGAAGATTTCCGCGTAGCAGTGGTGATTGGGAAGCATTTCAACGATCTGCTTGGCGACCGCGTGCTTGCCGCCGATGTAGGCGAGAGGGCCCCGCATGAAATTGGGTGATGGTGCGAAATGTGATTGCGCTTCGAGTTCGACCTTTAAATTGCCTCAAAGCGTCCACTCATCCTATTCCACCGGCGTATTCGCTCAAGGTAGAGCGGTCTGCGGTGGCGTGCGGTATACAACTTTGGGAACGAATCGTGGAAAGGTGGGCCGCTCGTCATGATCGAGCCCGGGGTTAAGTGCCGCAGGAAAGGAGGAACTGCGGTACCGCCACTTCGCTCTTCGATGGCGATTGCCCGTTGAGCGGCCCACCGTAAGGGTACTGCGCGTGCGAATGCAAACAAGGTGGCGCATTCTGCGAACCCAGGTAGGATTGAAGTTATTCCGCAAGAACCGCAGTGAATGGTTCTCTCCTATGCCAGAAAATGGACGAATCGTTCAAATTTCTTACGGCTTAGTCCAACGAAAGCATAGCTGCGGTTCTCATAGGAGTCGCTATCGACAGAGACGACGTAACCCCGCCAGATGCAAGCCATCGACTTTTTCCATCATGGCCAATAATGCGGCCGTTGCTTCTTTACTCTCCTCTAAGGTCATAGAAGAAAAGGAAATGAGATCGTCCAAATTGTCCGAATGAGATTCCACCTGCGAAAGGCGCTCAAGTGCGCTTAAGCGATCCCTGTCGAGGTCGGGGTAGTCATTGCAAATTTGGTCTAGCTTTCCAGGCAATCCGGAATTTCCGGGGCATTTAAAAGCGAGGAAAATATCAAGCACCCGTCGAAGGACGTTAGGAATCATATAGCTATAGTCGTAATGGTCGTCGCCAGCTTCGGCAAATTTCAACACATGATGAAACAGAAAATGATATTCCGAGTCGTATTCACGCAGCAGTTTCGACATTTCGACGAACGAGGCGAACCGCTTGGTTTGACCCGAGGGTAGAGCGACATCGATGAAGAGGAGGGTCGCCGTGGGCTCTTCATCGTCCTTTAGCGGTTTGGCCCTGTTCTTCCAAGCCTTTCGGAACTCATTCATGCATTGCTGGTTGTGCGTCAGCACAAACAGTTGAGATGCACCCGAAAGCCGGCTGCGAACTAGACCGCACGCAAAATTGAGCGCCTTGGTATCTAGGCTCGATACTGGATCATCTACAACCACGATCAGGTCTCTTAGCTTCCGACCTTCCGATTCGATGGCTGACAAAAAATATGCGATGGCAATGGCAGTCTTTTCGCCCTCACTCGGCAAACCCTCAATTACATGCCCATGTCGATCCAATTCGTATCCTTGATCAACTGGGCGGATTGTTAGCTCGTTGTGTCCTAAATACGAAGCAATCAGTTTATTGATCGCCGCGGCGGCGGGACCGTGCGTTCTGATTTTTGCGCGCAGTTCTTCCGCTTTCTGCCGCGCGGTCCCATGCTCGCCCTTTATCCGTTCCACTTCGGCTTGAGCATCTGTAAACTCTTTAGTGTGTTCGTCGTAATCGGATCGACCTTCCGCAATGAAGTGCCGCCGAATTAGCTCTCCCGCTCGTTCTTTATGGTTTGCGAAGTCCGCGACTAGCTGGTTATGCTTTGCGATGGTCAAATTTGCGTTGGCAATATTATTCTGCAAATCTGTTATGTAAGACTCGACGTCAGCTTGTGATGACAGTTCAGCGAGGTCCAATGAATCAGCAGGGCGCTCTTTCTTGAGCGCAAGAACCTTCGCAAGCGTTGTGAGAGATGTCCCTAATTGCTGACTATTACTCACAATTTTCCCTCTTTGCTGCTTATACGACTGCCGAAGATCAGCAGAAAGTGAGTCACTCGATGGAACAGTCGAGCCGATACCACCTAGCGCGGAGATCACAGTCTCCATCCCCGTAATGGCCCTCGCAATGTCCTCCATAAATTGGTCAATCCGATCGTCCAACGTCTTGGCCAAAGCTGTCCTCCGAGTGGACGAAAGAGGACTAGCGCAGAAAAGGCACTCCGTTAATTGGTGTTCCTCATGGAATTCGTATCCCTGCTTCATCCAGACCAACATCTCGGGGAATTTCTCTAGCTCCGCAAGCGTGAGGCCACTAATGCTCTGGCCACACAATTCCACCGCGGACTTGTACGACGGGCTAATTGATTCAGTCTCCAAAATCATCTCATTCACGGTCGGTAGAGGCTCTGACTGCCTGCGGGCATCTTCGGCTGCTGAGAGCTGCTCGTCCGACAGCATCACCGCTTCTTCATTGGTCCAAGTGGAAAAATCATTGACGAGTTGTGGGGCTTCGTATTTTCGATTTCCCAGATGAAGTCGTGGTGAAATTACCTTTGCTTTTTCACGTTTGAATGTCGATAACGCTTTCGTTGCTGCCGCTTCCCTAGTATCGGCTGCAACTTTGCTTGACTCGAGCTTTCCTATGCTTTCCTCTAAAGCCGTCAATTCCGCCGCTGCCTCAGCCTGCTCTGCCCCAATAAAGAACACTGGATTGGCCCGTCCCTGTGTCCATTGAAAATTCCGTTCGATGAAATCTCCATTGAAAACTAGAACGCGCCTTTCAAGGCCTGTGAGGCTGGAAGGAGAACCGAAAGATGAGCCATCGTTCATTGAAACCTCGAACATACAAGAGGTCGGCAGTTTGGGATGCAGCGCTCCGTCCTGCAAACTCGCGAAGACGCGAGAAAGGGTGGTCTTGCCTGAGCCATTAAATCCGTAGATCAGATTGAAGCGTCTGAATCCCAAGCTTACGGAATGCGCATTCCGGTCAGCAAGTATTCCGGCTCCCCGTAACTGACGCAGGTTGCTTATATTGCAAGCCATAATGTTTGTGCCAAATTTTTGCCCTTAGATGGCGTTACCTGAAGCTTACTGCAAGCAATATTGGAACGCCAACATAGAGCCTCATCTTCCCCCGCAGACCACCCCACCTTGTTCCGGGCTCAGGCTGCGATATCCTTCCACGATGCCTACATAATAAAGGTCGATCAGATTCCCTATCCCCTATGGAATTCAAGAAAGAGTGTCCCGCCTGCGAGCATATGATTACGAAGCTAAAGGGATGAGCTTGACAAGCTCGGGCAACTGCTCTTCGATGCCTATCTGGAGGACGTTGGCACGCCGCCAGTGTTGCCCTCAGTCGATCCTCTTCCGTCGAAGATGCCGGAGGGACCTTGATGAGGTCGCGCCCTATCTCGGTACGCAGATAACGCTACCCGCTCATCGGGATCAGGTTCGCCATCCACCAAAGCGGCGAGCTTGATGATCTCATGCGCCAAGTGGTTCCAACTTTCACCTGCGGGGGCTACCTCAATTGGAATGTCGGGCAGCGACCCTTCAAAAAACGAGAGAACATCGGCCTTCGGAGCGGTTCCAATCTTCGTGACCACATAGCCGGCTGGAAAGAGTATTCGTTGGAACCGCTTGCGAATTTCGATACTGCGTGACTCCCAGAAGCCAGCAAGGTCCTGGAGCGGCCCGCTGATACGATCCACTTTTGGAAGCGCTGATGCTAATTCGTCACGCTGCATGGTGAGCGGAGCGGGTTCCCGGTTTAACTGCGCATCAAGCACTTTGCGCTGTCCCCGAAATTCGTCCTCGGTAATGAGGTCGTCAACCCTCATCTGAATAAGGCGCTCCTGCCGCTCTTTAGTGCGTATCTGCTCAACTTCCCGCTTTACCTTCAGTTCTTCCGTTACTTCGTCCCAAGAGTTTACGATCCTGCCGATTCTTTCTTTCAGATGAGCCAGCAGGTGGCCGTCGGCACTCGTTCTCTGCAGGAACGATGCGAATTCGTGGTGAACTTCTAAAATCGGAAAGTTTCGCTGGAGTTCACAGTCGGCCTGGTGGCAGTGGTAGTACCCGTAGTATTTGTTCCGCCCACGCGAAAATGACCCAGTGAGGGTGGACTCGCAGGCTGTGCATCGGGCGAAGCTGCGCAAGGGGAATTCTGGCCGCAGGGCCACGTGGGGAATGGATCGATTCCGGTTGTGAATAATGCGCTGAACGTCCTCGAAGGTTCCGCGACTCACCATCGGGAGGTGTTTGCCTGAGTACTCCACGCCAGTCCAAGGATCGCGGATCGCACCAGCGTAGAAGATATCATCGAATATGTTGTCGATGGTTTGGCTGGACACCGGTTTGCCTGCCTTTGTCCGCAATCCCCGGTTAGTCATCAATCGCTGAACTTCGGCCTTGGTGTATTGTCCGGTGGCTAGATCGCGCCAACCTTGCTGGAGTATGGAAAATGTCGGCATATCGGGCTGGTCCGGTTCCGTTTTCTTCGTGCCGTAACGCCGCACGGAAATATAGCCGAGAGGCGCCTTCCACGGGAAAAGGCCTTCCTGCATTTTCCGTCGCATTCCTTGTAGCGTCCGCGTCGCGCGGATATCGTTGTCGAATTGTGCAAAGCCGGCCAGAATCGTTTCGAGAAGACGGCCCTCGGGATTGGCATCTATGGGCTCTGTAACGGATACTACCTTCACGCCCAGCTTTAAGAGGGCGGCCTTGATATTGAAGTGATCTCCGACGTTGCGGGCGAGGCGGTCCACTTTCCAAACGAGTAACTGTTCGATTTGGTTCTCACGATTTCGGCAGAATTCGAGGAGTTCGAGCAGTTGCGTACGATCAGCAAACTTCGCGGATTCGCCACGTTCCACGAATATACGCAAAATCGATAGCTGATGTCGCGCAGCATACTCTTTGCAGGCTATTTCTTGGGATTCTAAGCTGGTTCCGTCGACTTGCTCCTTTGAGGAAACGCGACAATAAACGACCGCTTTCATGTTTCGGAGTGGTTAGTAGTATCGACTCCTTTAAGCCTATCCCGGTCTCTCGCATTGTCAATTGCTCCTGCGGCGGTGGGATTAACTGCAGTACCGGAGTCTTCCAGGTATGCGTCGAACAGCAATTGCGCAAGTGCGTCCAGTTCTCGTTCCAGTCGTGGGTTTGTATGTTCGC
>JASHQE010000223.1 GCA_030037705.1 Acidobacteriaceae bacterium
CCTGAGGGAAGTTTTTTTACCTGACCAGACCATTTATGCAACCAGCTCTAGTGTCCTGTCCCTAAATTTCGCTATATAAATAACGCTGTCATCCTGAGCGTAGTCCGCCATGGTCCGCCGCGGCGGAGAGTCGAAAGCCTGCCCTGAGCGAAGTCGAAGGGGATCTGCGGTTGCTTTCAACGAACCTTCGGATTCACCACACTAGGCAGTGTCTGATGAATCACGGAGCGAGAGGGTTTTGTAACAGGGCATGGCTTTAGCCATGCCGAAAAGGCGCAAAATTCAATGAGGTTTTAACCACTGAGGGATTTCGGCTGGATAGTTAGACCATTGATGAAACACGCTCTAGGTCTCTGACCGCTTGATTTTGTACTATCTTGGGTGCCCCAGAGCCTGCCCTGAGCTTGTCGAAGGGTCTTCCGCCGCGGCGGATGAGACCTAGGAAACCACGATGCGAATGAAACGAATTCATGCCGTTAGAAACCTAGGCGCCGTCAGCCTGTGCTCAAGGCATGACGCTTCAGACCGTCATCTACGGGTTTCATCAGCAAATCCGGCAAGGAAAGGAAAAGAATGAACACCGTCACACCTCAACCTGCCGAGCGCATCTATGGCAAGGCTCGTGTTCGCATCTATGAAGACCGCAAAAGCATGGGACATGCAGCCGCAGCGGATGCAGCAACTCTCATCCGTAAAGCTGTCGAAGAACGGGGCCATGCGCGCATGATGGTGGCGACCGGCAATTCGCAGCTCGATATGATTGACGCTCTCGTAAAACAGCCAATGGTCCCCTGGAAGCTCGTCGAAATTTTCCACATGGACGAGTACTTAGGGATGGCTGCAGATCATCCGGCCAGCTTCCGGCGCTGGATCCGAAGGCACGTAGAAGAACCGCTGCACGAGGTTCGCGTGAACTATATTGAAGGCGATGCCGCAGATCCGGATGCGGAAATCCTCCGGTATACTGAGCTGCTCCAGTCGGGCCCCATCGACGTCGCCTTTGTTGGATTCGGAGAGAACGGGCACATTGCGTTCAACGATCCGCACACGGCTGAGTTTCAAGATCCCTTTGTGATGCGGCGCGTAACGCTAGATGAAACTTGTCGGCGTCAGCAGGTTGGAGAAGGACATTTTCATACGATGGCAGAGGTCCCAACCGAAGCCCTGACCGTCTCCTGCAGTGGCCTGCTGCGCGCCCGCGCCTGGATCTGCTGTGTTCCGGAGAAGCGGAAGGCTAAAGCTGTGCACAGGGCGCTTTTGGGCACAATCAGCACGGAATGTCCCGCATCCATCGTGCGCACGCATCCGGATGCGAACGTATATCTGGATCTCGAATCCGCCGCAGTTCTTCTTCGATCGTTTTAGTCTCCAAATATTAATGGCATCGACGGAATCGGCAATGAAGATCTTCTGAATATGTGCAGCAGGAAGGCGCCTGCTAGGTCTCTGACCGTTTGATTTTGCACCATCGTCGGGTGCCCCAGAGCCTGCCCTGAGCTTGTCGAAGGATCTTCCGCCGTGGCGGATGAGACCTGGGAAACCCGGATGCCAATGTACGAATTCATGCGGTCAGAGACCTAGGCCGTATCGACATACAGGTCGAGGCTAAGTAGTTGACCGACAAAACAAGCACTGTCATGTTTCGACTCCGTTGGGAGCGTTCTTTGCTCCCAACGGAGTCGAAACATCTGCGGTTCGTTTCATGCCGCACGCATTCAGATACGTCCTGTTGGCAGCCCACCTCGCTCGGCCGCAGCGCAGTGACGCTAAATCAACTCCACGTGAACAGTCTCAAAAACAGAAATCTCCGGCACAACCACGGTTAGCCATCCTTTGTGTAGAGAGGGAGAGACTGTCCTGCCGGCCTGAAGCAGGGATACAGACTTAATCTGTTCGCTGACACGAATCCTTACCTTGACGTTTTGGATTGAGGTAAATCCCTCACGGACTTTGAAGTTGTAGTCCTTTCCACCGATGTTCGCCAGTAGATGAAGCAACATATGTTTCTCAGATCTCGTGTAATGCGGGATCAGTCCCGGCCGATAGTCGATCTCATAGGTTCGAGCGCTTTCCAGCAGAGGCAGTAGAAGTGAGGCGAGATACGATCGTACCGGCTCCATCCGCGTCTCTTCGTAGATTGCCTCAAGGCCCGACGCAATGTAGATACAAGCCGCACCGGAATTGTGCTGTATTACCACCGCTGGTCCTAGATCGCGATCATTGCCGCGGTCATAGCTTGTCGCGACCACATTCCCTGTTGTGGGCCGGATGCGCATGATCTGCAGGTCCTGTGGAATCATCTCTCCGGATTCAGGCTTGAGGTACAGATCCGGGTATTCAAACGGCTCCGGCTGTAAAACCGAGGCCCCGAACAGGTCGGCGAGTGCGAAATCCTTGCGCACAACGCCATACTCATCGGCGATCGACGTGAGATGTGTCGCCACCACAGAGCCGCCATCCTGCACGTAGCGGCGAACCATTTCGCATTGCGATTGGCTGAGGCACGCGGCATTGGGGAGGAAAAGCAGCTTGTAACGGCGCAGCATCTGCGGAGTCATGGCCCAATCCAGGAACGGCTCGGCATCCATCGAGAGCGACTTCAAAAGATTGAACGCGCCGCGATAGTAATCGCCATATGCACCGGGCACAAAGATGTCTCCCTTGTACCAGGCGGAGGTCTGCGTATTGACCAGGATCCCAACCTGCGGCTGGGGCGAGACCTGCCGCAGGAGATCGTGATTCTTCTGCTGGAAGTCGAACATCTGCCGGACATATCGGCCACTGTTGTATGCAAGCGGCGACTCAGGCTGATAAAAGAAGCGTGACGCGCCCCAGTACAGGCATCCCGCTCCTGCCGCGGTGGCGACGGCGCCGTCCATCAGGAGTTCCTGCCCCTCAACCGGATAACTGAACCAGGTGCGCACAAACTTATTCTTGATATGGTTCGCGTTGTACTCGTTGTAACTTCCAAGATAGGTCCAGATAACACTGTTCATGGACCTTCCTATCTGCAGGTTAAAGAGCTTTTCCTCGGGCGTGTTCGCCGCTTCAAACATATAGCCGTCCGCTATGGGGATGGCGCGCGAGCGCCAATGTTCCGTTCCGGTAAGAAGCGACGTGTTATTGAAGAGTACCGGCACGTCGCGCGTGGAGCGGATAAGCGCGCGCAGCTCGCGGAAGAACGCGAGGGTAACTTCATCGCGCATCCATTGAATGTACCGGACTGTTTCCGCGAGAGGCGCACTGTCGTTATCCGGAATCTGCGCGTCAAACCGCTCGCGGTATGCAGCCTGACAAAAGTGGCAGTGGCAGAAAGCAGCGGCGTGCTCCATACCCTGATAAGGACCATCGAAGTATAGGACATCGAAGTCGTACTCTAGAATCTCTTGCACAAGTCTGCGGATGACGTCGCGCAATGGTGAATTAAGACACCCCTCGAAATAGCGATTGAAGCCGTAATGTCCGGTGATCATCGGCGAGCCGTCGGCGTAGCGGCGTGTCCAATCGGAATAGCGCGGGTCATTCGAGTCGATGGCCATGAACGCATGGTTGAGCGGAATGTAGGCGATCGCATGGAGCTTGGACTTGCGCAGCAGCTCAAGTGTCCGCCGCATCGGGTCACCCTTCAAAGCCGGGGCTACCGGATATCCTGACTGCGTGGGGAAGTAAGCATAGTAGGACGCCGCAGGGTAGCGCACAGAATCACAGTTCAGCTCTGTCGCTATGGCGATTACCTTTTCAGGGTCATAGTCATATTTCGGATAAAACGGGGGATTGTAGCCTTCCGCAATCAGCGTTCGATTGACGTGAATCCATTGGTAGAGCTCCTCTTTCTCCGACTGCGTTACGCCTTCGCCTGCAATGGCCGGCAAGATGGGCGAGCACGAGGCACAGGCTGCCAACTTGATCAATTCGCGACGGGTCATTCCAGACATTCACCCTCTCGTTCTCGTGTTTGCAGTATCCCAGTCACACAATTTGATATATCAGAAATAAATGGCCCGTCAATCGCGCAGAGATGCCGCATGACTTTATACTCTCACCCGCCCAACTTACGCAAATGGGTGCTCGGGACCGATGCTTGACACGCCTCTGCTCCATTATGATATATCAGACGGAGTGCAGAGGTTTCAGTTGAAACGCACGCGTAAGTTCAAGTATCTACCCAGGGGCAGAAGTCTGGGCGGAGGGACCTATCAATCTGCGAGGGAAGGTTTGTCTTGTTACCGGAGGAACGAGCGGAATTGGAGCGGCAACACTCCTGAGTTTCGCTCAACGCGGAACGCATGTTGTCAGCGTAGCTAGAAAGAGCGCGGAGTGCCCTAAGCAATTGGAGCAGGCCGCGCGGGAAAACGGAGGCGCCGTGCGCTTTTTGCAGGGCGACATGTCGGATCCAAAAGCCTGCGCCGACTGCGTAGAGCGCGTTGTCAAGGAGTTTGGCAGCATCGATGTATTGGTGCATGCGGCAGGCGGACCTGTTCCCGGGAACTTCACTGAAACGACGGTCGAGAAATGGATGAATGGGTTCGACGTGCACGTGCATGCGATATTCCATCTGGCGAAAGCCGCCGTGCCGCACATGCGAACCGGCGAAGGCGCTATCATCCTGATCGGATCGGCCGCCGGGCTGCGCGGCTGCATGGGCGCGGTTGCTTACGGCGTCGTAAAGGGCGCGCTACCGGCATTCGCACGTGTTCTGGCGCGGGAACTGGCACCCATGGGCATCCGGGTGAATTGCATTTCTCCAGGCGTGATTCGTACACCCTTTCATGACTCCCTCACTCCCGAGCAGGTGAGGAATAACATAGAGAACCGCATTCCGGCACGCCGGGAGGGCCAGCCTTCCGACGTGGCCGCACTCATTACCACACTGGTCGAGAATGACTTTATTACCGGCGAGAATTTCGTGATCGATGGCGGCATGACCATGCGGATGGTGTAAAAAGTGGCCTGCGGAGAGGATGAACCATGATCGATCGACGCAACATGTTAAAGATCGCGGGCGGCTATGCCATTGGATGGCATGTTCCCGGAGCCTCCGCGCCTGTCTTCAGTTGGAACTTCGAAGGCGGAAGCCTCGTAAAAGTGGAAACCCTGGGAACAGATCGGTTTCGCTGTCATGTGAAAGGACAGACTGATCAGGATGGCCGTAACCGG
>JASHQE010000224.1 GCA_030037705.1 Acidobacteriaceae bacterium
AGGGACTAGGGACTAGGGACTCTCATCACTTCCGCAGCAATCTTGCGCAGCTCGGGCAGCACTTTGCCCAGCGCGATCGGCACGGCATCCCGCGTTCCCAACGCGAAGTACACATCGCGATAGTGCTTGTAGAGGCGTTCGTAGATGGCGGCGGATTTTGCATCCGGCTCGACCGTGCGCAGCGGCAGGCACACCGCGGCCTGCGCCTCTTCCACTGTTTTATAAGCTCCGGCAGCGAGCAGAGCGAAGATGCCCGATCCCAGGCTGGTGGGGATGCCCGCAGGCACCAGCACCGGCTTGTTCAGAACATTGGCATACACGCGATTGAGCACTTCGCTTTTCTGCGGAATGCCGCCGGCGTTGATCACACGGTCGATGCGCACGCCGTGCTCGGCCAAGCGCTCCAGAATGATCCGCGTATGAAAAGCCGTGCCCTCGATGGCCGCGAAGAGTTCGTCTTGCGCCGTATGCACAAGGTTCCATCCCAGCGTCACGCCGCCAAGTTCGGGATTCACGAGCACGGTGCGGTCGCCATTGTCCCAGCTCAGGCGTAAGAGGCCCGTCTGCCCAGCCTTGTAGGCGTCAAGCCCTTCGGAAAGCGCAGCGACTGTTGTGTTCGCGCGCTCGGCAATCGCCTCGAAGATATCGCCCGTCGCCGAGAGGCCGGCTTCGATGCCGGTGTAGTCAGGATGCACGCTGCCCGGCACCACGCCGCAGACGCCAGGCACAAGCTCCGCTTTGCGCGCCATGGCAATGATGCAGGTCGATGTGCCGACCACGTTGACCGCGTCGCCCTCGCGAATATTCGAGCCGACTGCGTCCCAGTGCGCGTCGAAGGCGCCTACAGGAATAGGAATGCCTGCGCGCAGCCCCAGCGCCGCAGCCCACTTCTCCGAAAGGTGCCCGGCGATGTGATTGCTGGTCTCGTAGTTGCCGCCCATCTTGGCGCGAATCCCCGCAAAGAGTGGGTCGACAGCAACCAGAAAATTTTCCGGCGGCAAACCACCCCATTGGGGATTCCACATCCATTTGTGGCCCATCGCGCAGACGCTGCGCTTGAGCTGGCTCACATCGGTCACGCCGCTCAGAGTGGCTGCGACCATATCGCAATGTTCGAGCGCGGTCACGAG
This sequence comes from Acidobacteriaceae bacterium, assembly GCA_030037705.1. GTDB lineage: Bacteria > Acidobacteriota > Terriglobia > Terriglobales > Acidobacteriaceae > Telmatobacter. The sequence continues at coordinate 1,131 of JASHQE010000224.1, forward strand.
CCGCTCGCGCTTGTCAGGATTGTGCCTCAGCCAGTGCAGCAGCTTGGCGAAGCCCCACTCGTGCGAATACACGCCGCCGCACCACTCGATGCCTTCAAAGCCCAGCTCATGCGCCTTGCGTGTGATCTCCTCAGCCTCGGCAAAGGCGCGATGATCGCACCAGAGGTAGTATTCATCCAGCGGCTCCAGCCCCTTGCCGACGGGCACCACGCTGGAGCCGGTCGTGTCGAGCGCGATGGCCTTGATGGCATCACCCTGCACACCGGTGCTTTTGAGGACATCGCGCGTTGCGGCGGCCAGCGCAGCCATCTGGTCCGCGTGCGACTGCGTGGCGTAGTTCGGGTCCTCGCGCCGCCGGTGCAGCGGATACGGAGCCGAAGCCGTCCCGACCGGCCCTTTTGCGCTATCCACAATTGTGACGCGAACGCTCAGCGTACCGAAGTCAACACCGGCAACCATGCTCATTGAGAACGTACCTCAGGTAAACGCTTTCCAATTCGCCCACCAGACTACACCATCGGGGCTGCTTCACCGGCTCTTCCGCCGCTCGGACTTTTTGGCTTCTGTTTTTGATTCTTCGGAGCGCATGAGCTGGATCGGCGCCATGTCCGGGCCGATGCGTTTCATCTGCGTCTCGATCATCTCGTAGTTGATGGTCCGCGGAGACGCAGGCCGCGTGACGCCCGTTGCGGGATCGGTCGCAACATTGTCGCCGTTCGCGAGCTCAAAGCTGAAGGCGGGTACCGAACCGTCATCCGTGCTCGCGGTAAAGACGCGCACGGGCAGATAGCCCTCGATGGGGTGCAGCCGGAAGGCCGTCTCATAGCGGTGATGGTTTTTGCTCCAGGTAAAGACGCGAATCTGATCGAAGTCGAAGGGCAATCCCGACTTGGGCGGAGCCAGAGCGGTCAGGTACTCTGCGTGCTCCGGAGGGTTAGTCTCGGGATCCGTCACCTTTGTCAGCAGCCAGGAGCCGACGAACCGCTGACCTTCCCCGTATTGGGCGATGTCATCGGGGACATCTACATCGATATGGTTGCCGAGCAGCCAGCCCGTATGTCCCTGGCTGTCGCGGGCGAGCCACCAGTCTTCCATTGCCGGCGCCTCAGCTTGCGGTGTTTTGCCCGTCTCCGCGGACTTTGGCGCTGCGAGATGCGCCAGAGGCGCATAACCCGGTGCGGCGGCTTTGGCTACCGAAGCGCGCGCAAGCAACTGAACCTTGGCATCGCCCGGAATCAGGTAAAAATGCTCCGTGTCGCGGCCGGGAAGCAGGTGCATGTAGAGATCGTCGCGCAAGGTGGCCTTGGCGGTGACCGGGTCCTGCTTGTGCTCGTTGGCAAGTTGAATAAAGGCGTTGTAGGTCTTCTCGTCGATCACAGCGTGATCTTCGAT
>JASHQE010000225.1 GCA_030037705.1 Acidobacteriaceae bacterium
GCTTCAGCCATGCCGAAAAGGCGCAAAATTCCATGGGGTTTTAACCCCTGAGGGGATATTCTTTGCCCTGCAAACAGTGTTCTCCGATTCGTCAGACACTGCCTAGCCCCCGAGGGAAGGTTTTTCTAAACTTCAGCCTACATTCCCTCAGCGGCTAAAGCCGCGCTCTTTCTTTAGCCTGTTGTGGCACGGCTAAAGCCGTGCCCCTTCAAGATAGATCCCTGCGTCGAAGGAGTATTGAAACAGATTCTTAGAACCGGTACACCGGCCCGGTCGAGATGCGCCCATTCGAGTTGGCCAGATCCTGCACGGCGCTATCGGAGGAGTCAAAGTGAGAGTTCAGGTAATCGAGTGAGACGCGCCAGGCCCACCGCGATCGAAAAGCGTAATCATATCCCGCTCCCAGTTCGAGAGCAAAGCTTGCATTCGAAGTAAGGCTGGAGATCGCCGCATTGTTCAGCAGTCCCACGCCCGCCAATGCGTGCGCGAAGAGCATCGACCGTCCTGTCGCGATGGCAATCTCAGGGCCGGCAAGAAAGAAGTAGGTATGGGGATGAAGATCAAGCAGCGGATCGGAGCGGTATATTCCCGAGGCATCGGCCTTTACGCCCAGCCATGGGCTGAGCCACGGCACAGGCGCGCGAAGCGATGCATTCCAGCCGCTCATGCCGCCGCGGATCGGCGTCTGGTCCGTGCTGTCATAGGAGCGAAAGAAGTAGGAGTAGCCTCCATACGCCTGAAAGCCGGGAATCACCGCCTGATCGGGAGAAGCTTGCGCCTTCAGTGAGATGGGAAACATGGAAAGGAGCAGGGGCAGGAATGGAACCAAAGACTTCCGCAACATCTTCACTACCTCAAGAGCACGAAGTCAAAAAACAAGCCATTGCCGGGAAATTGCCCGGCTGCAACCGCCCGCAAATTTCTTTCTCCTGAGTTGGATGCAGGTTCGGGAAGATACGGGAGGAATCTCCTGGAACGCCTTCTGCCGCAGAAACTTTCCGATTGACATATTCCTATATGAGAATGTAATGTTCTTTGCATGGCACGGGCCGCAACCACCTCCGACGCCTTTAATGCCGTTGCCGAACCACGGCGGCGGCAGATCTTGAGCTATCTTGTAATCGGCGAGCGGCAAGTGGGAGAGATTGTCGCGGCCATCGGCCTTGACCAGCCCTCCGTATCCAAGCATCTGGGTGTGCTGCGCGAAGTGGGCCTGGTTCACGTGCGGCGCAATGGACGCCATAGGCTCTACCGCACCAACGCCGCAGCCATCCGTCCGCTGCACGAGTGGACCGGCACCTTTGAGCGCTATTGGCAGCACACATTGCTCGGTGTCAAGCAACGTGCTGAAGCGCAGATGCAGAAGAATTCTCAATCCAATCGCAATGCCCCCCGCAATACCCCCAAGGAGAAACCATGACATTGACCGCACTCGATGTTGAAAGCCTTTCTCTGCTGATCGAGCAGGAGATCCATGTCGATGCCTCGCTGGAGGTCACCTTCGATGCTCTGCTCGAGCAGCTTGGCCCATATAACGAAGTTTCTGATGGAACGCCTCTGCCCTTCGTGCTCGAAGCCTGGCCCGGCGGACGCTGGTTCCGCGATCTGGGCAACGGCAACGGCCACTACTGGGCCACCGTACAGGCCATCAAGCGCCCTACGCTGCTTGAGTTCTGCGGACCGCTGTTGATGTCGTATCCCGTCGCCAACAATGTGCAATATCGCCTCAGCCAGTCGGGCGACGGAACCCTCATCAAGTTCCGCCATTCCGGCTTCGGCCTTCTCCAGGAAGACCACAAAAAAGGCGTGAACACCGGCTGGGCTCACGTGAACAACAAGGTCCGCGAGCGCGCCGAAAAATCCCGCTGATCTCTACCATCCGCACACGCAAAGGAGAATCGCTATGCCCGTCGCACATGCCACTGCATCCATCGCAGAATCCTTGCTGGCCGAGTTCGAGCAGCAGGCGCCCATCACGCGCAAATTTCTGGAGCGTCTGCCCGAAGGCAAGTTGACCTGGAAACCGCACCAGAAATCCTTGACCGCCGGACAGCTCGCCTATCACCTGGCGACTGTTCCCGTGGGAATCGTCCGGTTGGCGACAGACAATCCCAGGCAGGCGCGGGGCGAGTTCGTATTTCCGCAGCCCGCGAGCCTGGAAGAGATTCTGAAGGCTCACGACGAAAGTGTGGCGGCGGTGCGCGAACTGCTGCCGCAGTTCGACGACGCGGCGATGACCGAGATCTGGCGATTGATGAGGGAAGATCGAGAATTACTCGCTGTGCCGCGCGTCAGGATTCTGCGCGACCTCATGCTTAGCCACTGGTACCAGCATCGCGGCCAGTTCAGCGTCTATCTGCGTCTGCTCGATGTGCCGGTGCCGGCAAGTTGGGGCCCGAGCGCAGACGAGCTGCCGCTATTCATGCAAAAAGCGTAGCCGGCCTGACAGCTTGTTGGCAAAAGTCTTTGAGCGCGGCTTTGTAACAGGGCATGACTTCAGTCATGCCAATCATGTTCCGTAGAGAATATATGTGGGCTTTAGCCCCTGAGGATTCTTGCCGGAAAAACCCATGTGTCCGTCTGCATCGCCACCGCAGTCGTCATCGCCGCCAGCACCACCGGAAGCGGCGGGCTGGCAGCGCTGGTCCTTGATAAAATCTGGAGGCGAAAAGAGCCTCAAAGATCCGATGAGCGAAAGGAGATGGACGATGGCTACCATTACGGCAGAGGTGAAACGTCCGAAAGTGGTCTCGCAGGCCGAGTGGATCGCAGCCCGCAAGGAATTTCTGGCCAAAGAAAAAGAATTCACCCGGCTGCGCGCTGAGCTCAGCCGGCAGCGCCGCGAGCTGCCCTGGGAAAAGGTCGAGAAGCGCTATGAGTTCGAAGGGCCGGACGGCAGGAGGACGCTCACCGATCTCTTCGGCACGTGCAGCCAGCTTGCCATCTACCACTTCATGCTCGGTCCCGGATGGAAGGAGGGCTGCCCATACTGCTCCTATCTTGCGGACCATTTCGATGGCGCGACGATTCACCTGGCACACCGCGATGTGACGCTGGCAGTGGTCTCGCACGCGCCGTTCGCGGAGATCGCCGCATTCAAACAACGCATGGGATGGCGCTTCCCCTGGTGCTCGTCTTATGCGAGCGACTTCAACTACGACTATCAGGTCTCGCTCAAGCCCGAGGATCGGGGCAAAGATAAGGTGTACTACAACTACGCGATGATCGAGTCTCCGCCCGATGAACGTTCCGGCCTCAGCGTCTTCTTCAAAGATGCGAACGGCGAGATCTTCCACACCTACTCGACCTACGCGCGCGGTCTCGACATTCTGATAGGCACGTACAACTTTCTCGATCTGGTTCCAAAGGGCCGCGACGAGGCCAGCCTGAAGCACACCATGGCCTGGGTCCGCCATCATGACAAGTATGGCGATGGATACGCTGTCGATCCCAACCAGCCTTATGTGCAGCCGGAGATGGCGGAAGCAAAGAGTACGGGCTCGTGCTGCTCTGGCGAGCCTCACGATTAGACTTCGATCATTCCTCGCAGTCAAAAAAATCCGGGTGCCCCATCCTAACCGCGTTCTATGCGGTTAGGATAGGAGAGCACGATGTTCTCCCGTAGGGAGAATGCACGAAACCGTCATCCGACATACGTGGACAGGGCTGGGTGCCCCAGAGCCTGCCCTGAGCGTAGTCGAAGGGTCTGTCCGCCGCGGCGGAAGACCTGGGATACCAACAAATCCCACCCAAGCACTGTCATCCTGAGCGAAGGTCGTCCGCTGCAGCGGACGACCGGAGTCGGAGGATCTGCGGTTGCATTTGCGGCGCGCGCTATCCGGCTTATCCGCCACCGTCCCCCGGGGCGCAGCCCGGAATGATCCCATAGTCCCGGATCACCTCCACATCGTCGCTGAGCATCTTCTCGTAGCAGGCGCGCGCGTCCACGCGCGGCGTCAGCTCAAGCGAGAAGTACGTGCCGTCGGTAAAGCACACCTCCAGCGACTGCCAGTCCTCCGGCGCGTCGTTGACGTAGTAGAGACGGGCTACGGTCTTGCCGATGACTTCGGGAAAGTGGACGCTGGAGTCCGGTGGAATAGGCAGCTCCGGAGCATCCGGCTCCATATCCGGTTTGGGAGGGGTTTTCTTTTTGGGGTTTGCGCGGGGAGTGGGTGGGTGGGTATTTTTAGAAACAGCCATGGCATTGCCTTTCTGTTGAAAAGGTGATGGTGGTCAGGGATACGTCGGTGCTAGTTACACTGGCGTGTCCCGCTGCGGATTGTCCGGAACCGGTAGAAACGACTGCCGGATTCCGATGATGGAGACTGTAACAAAAAATTCTGGTCAACGCCAAGAAAAAATCACGAAGAAATTGAGAATATATTTTCCCGGCTGAAGCGGCACACATGATTGGCCGGATGCCGCCCTTACAAAGACAACCGCAGATCCTTCGACTCGTCGCCACGGCGACTTGCTCAGGATGACAAATTAAGAACGATTGCCTCAGTCCGGATTTCAAGACATACGAAGCCGGGTGCCGGGTGCCCCAGGTCTTCCGCCGCAGCGGACCGCGGCGGAAGACCTGGGAAAGCACAAATCCCAATCCAAGCACTGTCATCCTGAGCGAGCGACGCGTAGCGGAGAGAGTCGAAGGATCTGCGGTTGCTCTTGGCGAAGCTCAAGGCTGGAAACGACGGTGCTTTGACATCTTTGATGAGCGTATCGTCCGTGGAGCTGCGAGACGAACCGCAGATGTTTCGACTCTGTTGCGAGCAAAAAAACGCTCGCAACTCCGCTCAACATGACAGCGCTTGAATAATCGGTCTGCAGCCGGGTGCCAAGTGCCCCAGAGCCTGCCCTGAGCGTAGTCGAAGGGTCTTCCGCCGCAGCGGACCGCGGCGGAAGACCTGGGAAAGCACGATGCCAAAATACCAAATTAGGGTGGGAAATCCATCATCCGCTATCTCACTTCCCCACTTCCTCCACCATCGCCTCTGCCCGCTGCATCGCCTCCAGCCGGCTCTGCTTCTGCGCGTCCATATCGGCAGGCCGCAGAGGATTGTTCTCCAGCCGCTTGGCATAATCATTCATCTGCTGCGCGAATCCTGGAGCAATCGCAGCAACAGCGGCCTTCGCCTTGGGCAGCGCCTCATGAAAATTTGCAATCTCCTCGCGCGCCCGCTCGGGGTGGTAGCCGAGCCGGTCACCCGATTGCATGGCGTCGATGAGCGGGTCAGGCGGCGCCGCAATAGGCCAGGTCTGTTGCAGCGCATCATAGGCCGCGCGCAACCGCGTCATTGCGCCGGCAAAGCCATCGAGTTCGCTGCGCCGCGCCGTCAGGCCCGCTGCGCGCTGTACCTCGATCGTCATCTTCGTTGCCACGCTATTTCTCGGCACGGGAATCACCGTTGTGAGCGTATTGCCCGCGAAACTCCAGCCGCCCTTGCCATCCGGCCCTGCCTGTTTCACCGCCACGCCATTCACGGTCACCGAAGCAGGAGGCCAATCGGCGGGCAGGCGCAGTTCGTACGCGCGCGTCTTCAACATGCCGGGATAGCTGCCGCCCGGACCCATTTCCACCGGCCCAATCTCCACGCGCAGCGTATCGCCCGTCTGCGCTGCCTTGATCGGCGTGCGCGTGAAGACGCCGCGCTGGTAATCGACGGAGATGCCCGAGTCTTCATAGAGCGAGTAGCTCGAGCTTTCTCCGGGCGCCAGCGGCCACACATTCACAATGAGCGGATCAACTGCATTCTCACTCGTGTGCAGCATGGGCGGCTGCATCGGCACAATCGCTCCGGCCTTCAGGTACACCGGGATCTGGTCCATAGAAAAGCTGCGATCCACCTGCGCAGGACCGTCGAGGCGCTTACCCGTGGGCCATTCGAACCATTCACCTGAGGGCAGCCAGATTTTTTCGCTCGCAAGCTGCGTCACCTTATCCTCCGCCGCAACAATGGGCGCGACGAGCATCTCATCGCCGAAGAGATACTCGCCTTTCGCGCTGTAGGCGGGTGGCGAATTCGGCCAGTCATAATAGAGTGGCCGGAAAAAAGCGACGCCCGTGTCGTACGTCCGCCGCGCTTCCGTGTAGATGTAAGGCTCCAGCGCATACCGCAGTTGGAACGTCGAGCGCAAAATCGACGAGTACGGTTCGGGATACGCCCAGATGCGCCGCTCCGAATCAGGGTTCTTCGTCGTATGCGTGCGCAGAATCGGACTGAATGCGCCAAACTGCACCCAGCGGGTGTAGAGCTCCGGATCAACCGCCCCCGGCATGTGACCGCCGATGTCGTGGCTCCAATAGGCGTAGCCTACGTTGGCCGCCGTCGCCGTAAACCACGGTTGAAACGCAAGCGAATCCCACACCGAGATGGTGTCGCCCGAAAACCCAATCTCGTAGCGATGATTCCCCAATCCGCCCCAGCGATGAAACAACAGCGGCCGCTTGCCTTCACGCTGCTGATCGGTGAAGTGCAGGTAGTTGAGCCACCAGGTATTGCTCAGGCCGGGTATTTGGGTCATCATGGGCTGCTGCTGCCAGTCGAGCCACCAGAAATCGATGCCCTGTTTTTCGAGCGGATGAAGTACCAGATTGAAGTAGCTACTCGCCCAGCGCTTGTCCGTAGGATCGAAGGGCACATATTTTTTGGTCGCCGGATCGATGCCCATCGCCCGCGCCATCGCCGGATACGCCGCCTCCCACGGCTGGATGCCCGAAGCGGGGTGCAGGTTGAGCGTAGTCTTAAGCCCCTCCTCATGAATCTTCTTGAGAAAATCGTCTGGATCGGGAAAGAGCAGCTTGTTCCACGTATAGCCCGTCCAGCCCAGCGTCTGGCCTGACTGATCGGCCTCGTTCATCGCCTTCAGTTGCTCCTCGTTTATGTGCCAGTCCATGTCGATCACCAGCACATCGAGCGGCGTATCGTTCTCGTGAAAGCTGCGGACCAGCTCATCGAGCTCCTGGTCGCTGTAGGCCCAGTAACGCGACCACCACACACCGAAGGCAAATCTCGGCGGCAGCGGGATGCGGCCGGCGACTTTGACGAAGTCCCCCAGCGCCTTCTTGTAGTCGTGCCCATAGCCGAAGAAGTACCAGTCCATGTATTTGCCCGGCGCTTCATCCGCAGGCCGCTCCATCACCCACGGCCACGGGCTCTTTTCGCCATCGTGAAAACGGAAATCCGCGGAGTCGAAGAGCGGGCGTGTCGTGTCGTCCACCACCACCCAGCCTTCGCGCGAGATCAACCCCGGCCCGATCGGCTCACGCGTCTGGCTGCCCCGCGCGCCGTCCAGCGTACGCGTCGTTCCCAGCAGGTTGGCATAGTCGGTCTGCCCCGGACGCCATGAAGCACCCACATTGGCCGTATGCGTCGCCAGGTGCAGGTTCTCCTCACTGAAAGCAGTCTTATCCACGGGCTCGCCATCGGTCATTACGTAGCTCAGCGTGATTGCTTCGGTCTTGATCTCCAGTGCATGAGTGCCACCGCTCATATCCGCGCGGTGCACTTCAAATTTCGGCACCGGCAGTCTTCTGTTGATGAACACCAGCGACGCATGATCTTCAAACTTCCCGTCTGCCGACCACTCCATGCGGATGAGCTGCGGCGTGAGCACGGTAAACCGCGCATGGCCAAAAACGACAATTGCCTTCGGATCGGCGACCGGATTGTCCGCGGGCTCAACACGAACAGATGCATGAGCAGAGGAAGGAGACGCTGCGACCGTCGCCTCGAAAACAGGTTCTCCCCATCCAGGCGTGCAGGCTAGCAGCAGGCCAGTCATCGCCCAACCTGCAAGCCAAAAGCGTGCCGATTGTTGTGCGTTCATTCTGAGGAAAGGCTATCACCGGTGGCCCTGAAGTGCATCGGCCCGCGCGGAGCGAACGAACGCCATGGCCTGGTCCGGGGCGATGAGCTCGCGAATCATCATCAAGCCACCGATGAGCGCACCGTCGTCTGCATAGATGGGTTTGCTCGAAATCTCCAGATCCATCTGCATTCCATCGGAATCGTTGTAACGCACGTGTCTGGCATCGACGGTCTCGCCGCGAAGCATCGTTCTCGACAGAGGAAAATCTTCAGCCTGCAGCATGTGCCCATCGGCCCAGAAAAAGTTCATCTTGCTATAGTCTGTGAGCTTCTGGCCGGGATAGATCGCACCGCGAAAGATGCGATCAGCCTCCGGATTGACCATATAAATGCTGCAGTCCTGCGCATCGGCAAGAACCATGCCCACCGGAACCGCGCTCAGCGCCGTACGCAATTCGGCATGGCTGTTTTGCAGCTCTTCGGTCATCTGCTTCTGCTCATGCACGCCCTCCACGACGCCGTAGATGCAAACCACCCTGCCCGTGGGTCCGAAACGCGGCGAGCCGCGCGAGCGCATCCAGTTCCACTCGCCCCCAGGACGCCGGACACGGTATTCCACATCGATTGGCTGGCCGGTTTTGAGAGAGATGCGAATCGCCTCCAGAGTCGGCTCGACGTCATCGGGGTGCAGCGCCTTCAGCCAGCCATTGCCGAGCGCCTCCTCGACCGTCTGCCCGGTAAAAGATTCCCAGCGCGGACTGGCCTCCGTCACTTCGCCATTGCTGTCCAAAACCCACGGAACGTGAGGATTGAGCTGCATCATATGGCGATAGTGATTCTCGCTTTCGCGCAGCGCGCGTTCGGTGCGTTTACTGCTTGTCACATCCATAATCGCTACGGAGACGCCCAGGATCTCGCCTGCCTCATCGCGTGCGGGCTGGTAAGAAAGCAGCAGCGTCTGGCTCTCGCTGCCGTCCGCAGCGTGTGGTTTCTGCACCTCAACACCCGTGATGGACTCGCCCTGCAAGGCCCGGCGGATGTACGGCTCGACCATAGGAAAAATACGCGGAATCACCTCCGCCACGGTCTTGCCCAGATGCGCAGACAAGGCCACGCCGTTCATCTGCGAAAGTCGCCGGTTGAGGCTCACATAGCGCATATTGCGGTCCAGCATGCACAGGCCCACCGGCGCCCCATCATAGATGGCCTGCAACTGCGCCAGCCGCTGCGCCGGAAGCACATCGAGGCTTACAAACGAATCCCCATCCATCGGCCCAGGAACAGCAACCCGGGATTCGTTCTGAAATGCGGAGATGACGCAATGCAGTTCGGACGCAGGCACGGGATAGCCGTGAAACCAGCCTTGTCCCAAGTCACAACCCAGCCAGGTGAGCATACTGGCCTGCTCCTGGGTTTCCACGCCCTCGGCCACCGTCGTCAATCCCAGGCCCTGTCCCAATCCAACCACGGATGCAACGATCTTGCGGCTTTCCCGCTGCGCGGCCATGGAGCTGACAAAGCTGCGGTCGATCTTGAGTTCATCGAAAGGCAGCGCGTGTAGATGCCGCAGGCTGGAGTAGCCTGTGCCGAAATCGTCAAGCGCCAGCTTGCAGCGCAGCTCCTTTACTTCCCGGGCAGCCGACTGGGCGCGCGCAAGATCGTCGAGCAGCGCGCTCTCAGTGATCTCGATGATCAGCCGGTCGAGCGGGAAGCCGCTCTTCGCCGCCAGGGCCGCGATTCGCTCAGGCAGCTTTTCGCCCAGCAGTTGCCGAGGAGAGATGTTGACCGCCAGGGTGAGCGGGCTATCGATCAAGACCGGCGCAGCAAAGGCGCTTTCGAGGATGGTCCGCGATAGCCTGTCAATCAGGCCGCTCTCTTCAATCCAGGGGATAAAGTCTTCCGGCGCGATGGCGCCGAAGATCTTGTGATTCCACCGGGCAAGAACCTCAAAGCCGGATAGCTGGCCTGTTCTCAACTCCACAAGAGGTTGAAAGACAGGAAAGAATTCTCCTTCGTCAAAGGCGCGGAGGATGTCGGTCTCATGGAAGACCATGCAGACAATCTACGCCACATGACCTTGCGGCGCCATCGATATTTCCACCATCATTGTTACTAAGGAGCACCGCTGGACGGGAAACGCATCTCAAAACGAAAAACGAGGCCGGAATCAAGAAAGCGGGATTACGCGAGATCGTCTTCGCCATCCGCTCTTTCGGCTGCTTGCCGGTCCGCAAGCTTCTCGAGCTGATTCCGCCAGTCGAGCGATTCGATGAAGGATCTCGATTCGCGCCAGCCCGGCTCGACGATCACATGCAGCTCGAGGTACACACGGGTGCCGAGCAGCGACTCGATCTTGCGGCGCGCGCCCGCGCCAATCTCCTTCAACTTGCTGCCGCCCTTGCCGATCAAAATCGCTTTCTGCCCTTCGCGCTCGCAGTAGATCGCCGCTGCGATTCTCGTCAATGGTTTCTTCGATCCGGGTTCCGGTTCTTCGAAGCGCTCGATGACCACGGCCGAGGCGTAGGGGACCTCTTCGCCCGTCTCCATCAAGATGCTTTCGCGGATCAGCTCGGCGACCATGAAGCGCAAAGGCTGATCGGTGTATTGATCCTTGGGAAAGTAGCGCTCGCCCTTGGGCAGCACTTCGATGATCTTGTGTACCAACAGATCGAGCCCATCGCGCTTGCGCGCGCTCACCGGAATCACCTGCGCGAAGTTGTGTTGTTTAGAGAGCGTATCGATCAACGGCAAAAGCTCATCTTTGTGAACCAGGTCGATCTTCGTTAGCAGGAGAAAGACCGGACAATCGAGCTTGCGGACGAGCGAGAAAAGGAACCCGTCTTCGCTGACCCACGCAGGCGCCCGATTCTCGGCACCTGGTTTTGAATCAGCCACAAAACCGGGTGCCCCAGAGCCTGCCCTGAGCTTGTCGAAGGGTCTCGATTTTGAGCCCTGGGAAATCTCGGCCAATTGAATCTTCCGCGTCGCATCCATCAGCACCAGCACCAGGTCGCGTGCTTCGAGCGCTTCCTGCACCTCGTGCAACATGCGGCGGTCGAGCTGGCTTCCCGGTTTGTGCACGCCGGG
>JASHQE010000226.1 GCA_030037705.1 Acidobacteriaceae bacterium
AACTGCGATCCCGGTTCTTCCCCTGCAAACGGAGCTTCAGCCAGCCGCGGGCGGACCTTGCGCGTGGCGACGAGTTCGCGGGGAAACTCGATGAGATTGGCGCAGATTGGCTGTGCTGGTTCAACCATCTCGAACTCTCGCACCGTAGCAGCCGATCCATATTCCGGCCAGTGTTCCGGCCAGTCCTGCACGTCGGAGTCGCACCAATCCGCAGCATGGCGGGCTCGAACCGCTGCGGATTCGGAGTGATGAGCGGGCAAATCCGGCTCCCATCGAACGGCAAACGACGGTTCCGGGGCCGATCCAGCTATCCAAGTATCGGCGGGATGAGCCGCGCGCGGCTGGACCCGCGGCTGGCCCGATTGCTCGGCGACCGCTCCCTCGTGACGATCAGACGCAGGCTCCACTGCTGCGGCAGCTTCGAGACTGTCCAGCACCGATTGCGCCGCCGCGTGGGCTTCTTGCGCAGCCCTGGATGCCGCCTCGGCAGCCAGCATGGCGGCGCGCGCTTCATTCGCCAGCATCTCGCTGTAGCTGGGCGCCTTCGCATAGCGGGCAGCCACACGCGCAGCCGCCTGCGCAGCGCGGCTCGCAGGGCCCGACCGGTTCTCCTGCGCCGTGTCGTGTTCCGCCGCCAATGGAGCCTTGCGGTTCATGTGCGCAGCCACGCGCCGGTTCACTTCCTGCTTCCACGAGGATGAGAGATTGACTGATGTGCTCAAAGCGCCTGTGTCCCTTCGCGGCAGCAGCTCGGGTTGGAGTCTGCTGCCACAGTTCCGGTCCGCGTCGCAGCCCACGGTTGATCGGGGGCAACACGGACGCTATTCTCAAAGCTTGAGGCGGAGTTTTCGCGGAGGAAGGCGAGCGCGGCTTCGTAGAGCGCCGTGAACCGGAGACCGACCCGACTTTTATCTGCTGCCAGAGCCACGCGGTGCGCGTCCGAATGAGTAGCCAACTGCTTTTGCTATGCTGAGCCTTACTAAGCTTGGTCTCAGGATGCGTCCTCGTACTTTAGTCATTATCACGCTGCTCGCCGCCGGTCACCTGCAAGTTCACGGGCAGGGGTTATCTGATGGGTTACCCCTCGCTCAAGCTACGGCGAGCGCGCGCGAGACTGCCCCGCAGTCTTCGCTTCCTGACGATCCCGGCCAGGAACTGCTACCTGTGGCGCAGCCGGAACCGGAGCCGCAAGCGGTAGAACCGGTCAACTGGGTAGCGGATGAACAGACATGGGTCGGCAATGTTGCCACGCTCACCGGCCATGTGCTCGGCCACTATCGGAACTACGTCATCCGTGCGGACAAGGTCGTCTATGATCGGTCCACCTCCGCAGTGGAGGCCGACGGCCATCTCCAGGTTGCCGGAGGCCCGAACGATGTGTTGATCAACGCCTCGCACGGCGACATGCGGCTGAACACGCACACTGCGCGCTTCTACAACGTGAGCGGCTCGCAGGGAGTACGCAGGGCAGGACACACCGTGGTGTACTCGACGGCGAATCCGCTCCTGTTTTCAGGCCGGGTGCTGCTCCAGAATGGCGAAGGAAACTATCGTATCGTGGACGGATCGATTACCAACTGCCGGCTTCCGCATCCCGACTGGCGCATCATCGCCCGCTCCATCAAGCTGGAAAACGGCGAAGCCTCGATGTCGAATGCCGGATTCAAATTTTTAGGCGTGCCGATCTTTTATCTGCCTTACCTCCGCCACCCCAAGGATGAAACCGGACGCGTCAGCGGCCTGCTCACGCCGGTGATCAGCACCGGCTCGTCGATCCGGGGCTATACATTTGGCGAGCAGGTGTACTGGGCTATCAATCGCAGCATGGACATGGTGCTCGGCACCGAATACTTCAGCAAGCGTGGATGGTCGCCCAATGGCGACTTCCGCTACAAAGGGCCCGGGCAGGATCACCTGATCGCGCGCTGGAACGCTTTGCTCGACCGGGGTGTCGAACAGCAGGTAGGGAACACAACGACCTATCAGCTTGTGAACCAGGGCGGCGTCGACGTGGTCGCCGCGGGGCGCAAGGATCTGTCTCCGGAAACGCGCATCGCCGGCGCAGTTGAATATCTCTCGAGCTACGTCTACCGCCTGGTCTTCGACGACAACTATGCGCAGGCCACCAGTTCTCAGGTCGCGAGCGACCTCGGCCTCATCCACGCGCACAACGGGCTGATCCCTTCCATTTCGCTGGATCGCTTTCAGACCTTCGCCAGTACCGCCAATGGAGACGAAGCCAAGATCCTGCATCTGCCCATGCTGCGTTATGACGTGATCGACCGTCCGCTGGGCAGTTCCCCACTTGAATGGGGTTTGGGCTCGTCGTTGAGCTATCTGAATCGGTCCGAGCCCGATTTCCACATCCGGAATGTGGGCCGGATGGATTTTTATCCGCATCTTTCCTTGCCATTTTCAACCGGCGGCTGGAGCTTCGTTCCCGAGGCCGGTTTCCGTGACACCTTTTACACGATCAGCCAGATCCCCAATCGCATCATCACCAACGGCGGCATCCCCAGCATCAGTCACGACCCGCTGAACCGCAAAGATCTGGAGGCTTCGGTCGACATCCGGCCGCCCGCGCTGGAACGCGATTTCGAGCTGCCGTTCTGGAACCGGGAGCTGCGCCATGTGATTGAGCCCGAGCTCACCTACCGGTTTGTCGGCGGCATAGGGCCTCAGGCCCGCGATGTGCTGCGCTTCGATACGGCAGACATCGTCACAGATACCAACCAGGCCGGCTTTTCGCTCACCCAGCGCTGGTATCTTCGCCCTTTGAAAGAGCAGCCGTGCGCGCCGCCGGACGCCGGTACATCGGGCAGTTGTCCAGCCCAGGCGCGCGAGTGGGCGAGCTGGCAAATTGCGCAGGAGTTCTTCATCGATCCGCGATTTGGCGGGGCGCTGATTCCCGGCCGGCGCAATATCTTCGAGTCCACCCTCGATCTGACCGCGGCAGCGTTTTTGACCTCGCCACGCAACATCTCACCTATCATTTCGCGCCTGCGGTTTGATGCAATCAACAACCTGCGCATCCAGTGGGACCTCGATTACGACCCCAAGCGCGGCCAGATGGACGCGGATAATCTCTTTGCGGGCTACAGTTTTGGCTCTACGACGGTCGGCGTCGGGCACGCCATGCTCAACGCAGTGGAAGAAACACCCGGAACGGCGTCTCCCACGCTCAAGAGCCAGATCGTGACGCCGTTCCTGGAGTTCGGAAAGCCCAGCGGCAAAGGGCTCAATCTGGCTGCCAACGGCAGCTATGACTTCGTCGCCGGAGAACTGCAGTATGGCGGTGTGCAGGCCGTCTACAACTGGGATTGTTGCGGCCTTTCGATGGGCTACCGGCGTTTCGAGCTCGGCACCATCCAGGGAACTGGGCGTAACGAGCACGAATGGCTGTATAGCTTTACCCTGGCCGATTTCGGAGCCGTCGGCGACATCCGCCGTTCAACGTCCGTCTTCCGCGATCCTACGCTGCCCCCTCCCTACTGACATGCGCCTCATGCACCTATTGATGCGCGCAAAGGTAACCCCTCCCGGTTGCCTTTCCCGGTATCGCGCGTCCATCCCTAATGGACCCAATGGGCGGGCCTTGGGGACAGGTGTTGGAGCAGGCTGCTGGAGTATCCTTTCTTAAGAGGGAATGATATTGCCGCGTATTCGCTTACTCGCCGGGTTGCTCGCCATCGGCCTGACGGCTGGCTGCAAAGCCCAAACTGCTTCGTCGCCGGGAATTGATCCCGCGCTTGGCCGGCGCATTGAGCTCCAGGTCCGTTCCGAGTTCGAGTTGCCCGGTGATGTAACTGTGAGCGTCGGTGCGCCCAAACCGAGCCAGTTTACCGGCTATCGGACGCTGCCCATCGTGCTTGCCCACGGCTCCAAGACCCAGGAAATCGACTATCTGCTCTCCACGGACGAGACAAAGCTGGTTCACATGGACACGATGGACCTGACCAGGAGTCCAGCGGATGCGATCGACATCGCCGGCCGCCCGATTCGTGGAAACCCATCGGCCAAGGTGACCATCATCAACTTCGATGACCTGGAATGCCCTTACTGCGCCCGCATGCACCAGGAGCTGTTTCCGGCTACGATGGCGCGCTACGGTGATAAGGTCCGATTCATCTACAAGGACGATCCGCTCATCGATTTGCACCCCTGGGCCATGCATGCATCTGTGGATGCGAACTGCCTCGCGGCGCAGAGCGGCGCCGTCTACTGGACGTATGTCGATTATCTCCATGGCCATGGCGATGAAATTACAGGCCCGGACCGGAATCTGGACAAGAGCTACGCCGCGCTTGATCGTATCGCCCGCCAGGAAGCGACCGTGGGCAAGCTCGATGAAGACCGGCTGAACGCTTGCATCGCAAAACAGGATGAGACCCAGATCCGGGCCTCGCTGAAAGAAGCCGATACGCTGGGAATTGAAGGAACACCAGCACTTTTTGTCGACGGCGAACGTGTGAATGGCGCCGTGCCCGAAAACGAGCTGTGGGCGGCAATCGATCGCGCGCTGATCGCGAAAGGCGAGCAGCCGCCGGCTCCGCAACCGGCTCCATCGACAGCGGCTCCTGCTCCCCCGGCCGGAGGCGGCAAATAGGAGGCTGACGAGGCTTTCCGCGCGTGCCGGTGCGGATTTATCCTTGAATGCCAAAGCCACAGGAGTGACCACGTTGCACGTCAAATCGACCTTCCGGGCGCATTTCCCCTCTCTGGCCCTCATCCTTTTCGGCAGCGCCCTGCTCTCCGCAGCCGCCGGCTGCCATCGCCCGCCGTCGGCCGACGTGGTGGCGACAGTCAATGGCAAAGAGATCTTGCGGGCGGATCTGGATCGCTATTACCAAGCCAACTTCGGTGATAGTCCCCAGAAACCTTCGCCCGTTGAAGCCGACATTCGCCGCTTGCAGGTTCTGCACCAGATGATCGAGGACGAAATCCTGCAACAGCGCGCGGCAAAGATGAACCTGGCTGCTACCGATGAAGACGTGAATGCGCGGATCACCGAGATCAAAGCGCCCTACACGCAGGAAGAATTCGACAATCAGTTGAAGCAGCGTAATCTCACGCTCGATGACTTCAAGCGCCTCATCCGCCACCAACTGACGACCACCAAGCTTATTAACAAAGAGATCGAATCGAAGATCGACATCACCGATGCGCAGATTCGCGACTATTACATGGCCCATAAGACCGAGTTCGACTTTGTTGAGCCGCAGTATCATATAGCGCAGATCGTGGTCACCACTGCTCCTCCACACCAGGCAGCCAATCTGCAGAGCAACAAAGCCTCAGGCGAAGTGGAGGCCAAAAAGAAGATCGATGAAGCGCACAACCGGCTCCAGAGCGGGGATGACTTCGGTTCTGTCGCCGCAAATTATTCTGAGGACCCGAACACGGCTTCAAGTGGCGGCGATATGGGCTTTGTGCCGGAGTCGCAGTTGCGCAGCGATACGGAAGTCTACGATGCCATCGACAAGTTGAGGCCCGATCAGATTACCGACGTGCTTCCCATCTACGACACCAGCGGACCCAACCACAAGATCGCCGGTTATGCCATCTACAAGCTGATCTCGCGCGAACCGGCCGGGCAGAGAGAACTGAATGACCCACGTGTGCAGCAGAGCATTCATCAATTGCTGCATGACAGCCAGAAACAGTTGCTGCAGAACGCCTACTACGAGGTGCTGCAGGATGACGCGAAGGTCCGCAACTACCTTGCCGAGCAGATTTGGAAGCAAGGTGGGCAATAGACGCTCACGTAGTGGGTCAGTTTGGCCGGGCTTTACAGCGTTTTTCGATTCAGCTGCTTTACAGAAAGCAGGAAGCAGAGTAGCGTTCGCCGCGGCGAACGCCACCCTGCTCGACTTTCAAAAAGTCAACATTCATTCGGGAATTGCTCTAGGCTGTATCGACATATAGACCAACTCTAAGTTGCTGAAAAGTAAATCAAGCACTGTCATGTTAAGCGAAGTCCGCCGCGGCGGACGCCAGCCTACTCGACTTTTTAAAAGGCAACATTCATTCGGGAACTGCTCTAATGTCCGCTGGGGCCATTGGCAGTCGACGCGCCCAGCCGCCGCGAGACTGACCATGCATAATGCAAGCCTGAGGCAACGGTGAGCACCATCGTGGCGTAAAGCGCGATCTCGCGAAAAGAGTGGACCCAATAAGCCGGCGTGAGCTGGCACAGCAGCACTGCGGCTACAGCCGCGATCTGCGCCAGCGTATTGGCTTTGCCAAAAATGCTGGGATGAAACTCGCGCCGGCCGACCGCCGCATAGAGAATTGCCGCAACCAGCAGAATGGCCACATCCCTCCCGAAGACCAGCACAGTGACCGTGACCGGCATCAGCGACTTGTGCAGCAATACCAGAAAAAGCGTGCTTAAGAGCAGCTTATCCGCCACCGGATCCAAATAATGGCCGAGCATGGAGCGCTGCTTAAGCACCCGCGCCAGAGCGCCGTCAAGCGCATCCGTCAGCCCCGCAGCGACGAAGAGCACAAAACTGAGCAAATAATGACTTTCCAGGATGGCGGCGACTAGAAACGGCGCCAGACAAATGCGCAGCAAGGTGAGCAGGTTGGGAGTGGTGCGCAGTGGGTTGAAGCGGACGTTCGAGTCGTCACTCATAACAGACTCAGACAGTGTAAGAGGTCTCTCGGGAATACCCGTGCGCGGAAGACCTGTGGCAGTAGCCCCCATCGCTCGTGCCCCATCGCTCGTGAATGATGCTAGCAGGCGGTGCCCCCAAGATGCCGCATTCAGCCGGCCGGCAGAAATGATCCCGTTTTATCCAGCCGGTTTGTCTTTGCCGAATGCCGGGCCAGCGCTCAGAAGCTGCGTAATGATTTTGGCTCGCACATCGTTCTTCAGTTCCGGAGCGTCATCAGGCATCTGGTCAAGCACCTGCATTGCCATGCCAACATTATTGATGCGGTCGAGCACCAGGACAAAGTCTTCCGCCTGCTGGATGGTCGACTTATAAATGACGAGGAAGGTTGCGCCCAGAAACTGCGTAATCAGGCCCGCTCCTGTAGCAATCAAAGATCCACTCGGCGTTCCCCCTGGCACGCTTTTCTGCTGTGCAGCAGCACCGGACTGCTGACCCTGTTCCGACACGACTGGAACCGTCGTCCTCCCAGGGAGGAAGGATGCCGACACGCCCCACACGACCACACCGAATCCGGCTATCGTCACAATGACCGCCAGCCAGAAAACCAGCGGCACTTGTTTCGAATTCTGATCGATGTAGTCTTCCAGACGGGCGCGGGCCAGGTTCCAGGCGTACTGTGCCTGTTTTGGATTTTCCGCTGCAAGCTGGTGTGCGTGCGCCAGCTTCTGTTCGCGCTTGGTCTTGGCCGCCCGCATTCTTGCATCGACAAAAAACACCAGGCTGGAGGCCGTCACAAAGATGGAAATGGCATAAATATACGAAGAATTGGCCTGGATAAATTTAGCCCGCGCCGGAATGACAAGGTTCGTAGTGCTGAGCGGATCTCCCAGCCAATTCGTTTTCGGAGCGGCTATGCCGATGTTGAACGTGAGCGTATCGACAGACAGTTTCTTTACGGTCAGGTCGACGGAAATCGGTTGATCCGGGAACGGCTTTACGTCTGCTGTCAGATACTCCGACGAACCGCCGTCAGGAAACCTCAGCCAGCCAGTATCGGCATCGCTGAACCAGTACCAGAACTTTACTCCGGTCTGGTCGTTGCCGCTCTTGGCCGGCTGCGTTGCACCGGAAGCGTTCGCCTCCGGATGCACGGGGCTGATAGATTGCTGCGTGGCGGAAGAGATAGTGAAGAACAGCCTGGCCGTCTGGCCGAAGATCAGATGTTTCGGGCAGGTGCAGGTAATTACATACTTCAGGTTCGCACCCTGGTATTCGAGAATACCGGTGCTCGATAAGGTTTGCTGACCAGGGTTGTCCCACGCTCGCTCAAAGACAAAGACGCCGGCAATGCTGCCGCTAATCAATAGAGCGATCAGAATCAGCACAAGATTTCGCGTCCCAATCCATCGCATAGGGCTGCTTCCAAAGCACAAGGGAGAGTATGCGAAAGTATAGCCAAGCCGCCGCCCGCAAACAAGCGCCCCGAAAGAAAACGGCAACTATGCCGTGCACCACGCCGATTTGCTCCGCGTCGCCTATGGCTTTACACTTGAAGAGTTGCACCGGATCCAGTTGCG
>JASHQE010000227.1 GCA_030037705.1 Acidobacteriaceae bacterium
TGTCGAAGATCGCATGATAGACACCGCTACCGACCCATTTTGCAAGATAGCGGTCGAGCTTCTTGGGCAGATAGAGATTCGAGAGGCGCCGGTTCTCGGGGTCGAGCAGGTACATATCCTGAACGGCCTTATGGATTACATCGTCATCTTCCGGTTCAAGCTCCGCGCCGCCGTTCGCAAGCAGGAGTTTGATGAACGAGTAAAGGAATTTGATATTGCTTTCGGTGGGTTCGAGTGCAAACGGATTGACGCGCGGGCCGTCTTTGCCCACGCGGTCAACTTTGCCGCCATAGAGTTCGACCAGACTTTCGTAGCTGCCTCCGATGTCGAAGATGTACGTGAAACCGCCGTATTTCTGCTCCAGGGCAACCGCCATATTCCCGTGCACGGACTTACCGCTCCCAGTTGGCCCAATGATGAGCATGACCCGAACCCCATCCACATACGCATCCTGAAAGAACGGCGTGCGCGAACGAGTCTCAAAGATGTTGAGGTATTCAGAATCGAGGTCTTCCGAATGCGGATGGCCGAGGTGCGGGGCGAACACGGAAGACAGGCGTGCATGGTGGTCTTCCGACAGCCACAGCGGAAAGACGCTGAACTTACGGTTGCCGGGGAACATCGCGTAGAACGCAGATAGATTCCCCAGCGTCTCTTCGATGATCTGGGTCCGCGCATCGACAAAGATTCGATGAACGGCCGGCGTTACGTCACGCAGTTGCTCTGCGCTATTGGCTACGATCAGAAGCCGGAGCGAATACTCTCCCTGGGCCTTCTTGTCGAGCGAGCGGATAACCTCGCTTAAGTCATCGACGCTGCCGCTGGCAGCCTTCGCACCCGCGCCAGTTTCAAGCGATGCCGGGTCGCGGGCATTCATCACCCGCGCCAGGACGCCGACTTTGAAAAATGAAATGAATTTTTCCTGTGCGTCGATCTCGCTGCGTGCCGCCACACTTGACTTCGGCCGCCAGGTCGAACACAGGATGCTGTCGCAATCGAGTGCCGTGAGGCCGGAGAAGAGACACGGTCTGGACGCCTCTGGCGTCGTCTTGAGCGAGAACATCTGCACATAGCGCCGGCCCACACACAGATAATCGCTGTGCCAAACAACCGGAGCCTTCACGATCTGCCGGTCTACTCCCGTGTTTTCTCGTAAAGGATCGTTCGATGCCCATTCCTCAAGGTTGAACAGGTAGCTGAAGAATTGAAATGCGCCGTTCTTATCGAGCAGCCGCAGCCGCAATAAGCTACCAAGATGACCTTCGAGAATCGTGGCTGTCTTCTGGAGTTCCATCAGCAGCCGCGATGTTTCGATAGCGTTTTCTTTGGGCTTAGGCTGAAATGCTTTTACTTGTGACGACTCCAGTGTGAGGCACCAATGGAGGTCCATCCGCCGGAAGCCGGCCGTCTTCTCAAGGAATGCCAGCCGGTCTTCTATAAAGACCTGTGTGACCGGATTTGTATATTCTTTCTGGCGCGGAAGATCGAAGCCAGACATCACGCGCGTGTATTGATAGAGGCAGGCGCCTTCGGGCAGGCTTCGCAACGCGCCCTCAATCGAGCGCGTCCGCGCATCAAGTTCCTGATCGGTCAAGCCTTCATCGTCGATTCCGGCAAGCGCAAACAGGCATCCGTATCCGCCGCCCTTAAGAGCAAAGATGTTCGGGCCAACAAAGCGTGCGATCGGCACGATACTGTTCGCGGCTCCGGCCTTGGCGAACCACGGTACGAATTTTGTTTGCTCACTGTTTGCGCGGGTCATAATAGGACTTCTGACTGAGGCTGAGAGCCCAGAGCTGAAACATCTTTGGCTGCTTGCGAACTACGAGCCAGCAGCCGGTTGCGAGCAACGGAAAGGAAACGACGGCAAGCAGTCGGAAGCCGGCGAGGAAAGCCAGTATCGAAACCATGACAATTCCGAGCCAGACAGGCAGTGTGAGACCGAGCTTTTCGCGCGGCCTGTTGAGCGCCTGGTTAATCGGAAGCAGCTCTCCTCGCTTCATCGTCTGCATGGCTAGTTCACACTCTGTCCAGTCAAAGACGAAATCCAGCCCGCTCCCCAGCCGAGAACGGCGGCGCCGAAGATCGCTCCGAACAGGCCGACGACCCCGCGCTGAATGTTGCCGTTCATGAAGCTGACGCCGGCAAAGATCAGACCGATCAGGCAGATCACTGCGCCTGCGTACTCGGCGAAAGTCTCCACGGTTTGCATCAGGGTCTGGGCGCCGCTGAAACTAATCGATCCCTGGGCCTGGGCGAGATTGGCAGCGCCTGCAAGGGCGAGCCAAACCAGGGCCGGGGCCATGGTGTGCCCCGTACGGAGAAGTTTTTCTTTAGAGAATCGTTGTGGCCGGCGGACGGCGGACAAAAGAGCAGGCCGAACAGACGCGTTCTCCAGTCGGCAGAGACGGCAGAGCTTGAGCATTTTGCACCTCCGCTGACCTGATAGGGTCAGCTATGGCGCAAAATTAAGGGCGAAGTGATTTGCCGTCCAATGAATTCTGGGCACGCTGTTATGGACGACGCGCATAACTGATCGTCCGGCGAGTGCGCGAATGCCCCTAAACTTCGTAGCTGTGTAGGGTCTCAGGGGTCCCTACTCCGCCCTTGTACAAGGATGCCTTCACGGTGGGTTGATTCGAGAGACAGCAGGTAAATGTAGTCCCATCTGTCAGTTCGATCTGGACGTCGGTTCCATCCATGACATCCCTATGGATGCGGAGCATCTGGATGGTCTTGCCGGACAGTTCAGGACACTCGATGTAGTCTTCCCGCATGGGTGCAACCTCTTCGCCTCTTAGAATCGCATAGCCTGGGTTTGAGCCGTCTGGAAAACTCGGCAATGGCGCTTTAGGCATATTCAGACTTCGCCGGCCCGGCTCTTTGCTGTCAGCATATCACACTCATCGTGTGTAGACTCATAGTGGTCAGGATCGAAGTATGGGAGTGTGGCGACACGCTCCGTCAAAGCACGATTCGGGTCCACGGTACGCAGGTTCCGTGAAGAGCAAGGCTGTTCCCAGGAGAAACTTGCAGAGCGGGCCGGTTTGCATCGCAATTACGTGGGTGGGGTCGAGCGCGGTGAACGGAACGTAGCTCTGGAAAATATCGTGAAGTTGGCGAAGGCACTTGCGGTATCTCCGAAGGATCTCTTTGCCGATTTCTCTTAATCAAGAATGGGTACGCCCAAGGACTGTTGTGTTCTTGGCGCCGTAACCTAATTTAAAAACATCGCAATCACCTAAAAATCGCACAGCGTGATAACCTAAATACCGCGCAACGCAAAAACCTAATGGCAACCCCATCGCAAAAACTCGCGGAATCCCTTGAACTCCTGCACCAGCTCCAGAACGTCAATGGTGCGGCGGCGGTAAGAGCTCGTGACTTGTCGCGTACCCACAGGGAGCGGCTCATCGTGAACGGATTTCTACGTGAGGTGATGAAGGGTTGGTACGTGCCGAGCCGACCCGATGAAAGGGAGGGCGACAGCACAGCCTGGTACGCCTCGTACTGGCGTTTCGCGGCGGCTTATCTTGACTCGCGTTTCGACGAAAACTGGAGCCTTTCGCCGGAACAGTCTCTGTCTCTGCACGGAGCTAACTGGACGGTTCCACGACAACTTCTGGTCAGATCTCCGAAGGGTGGCAACAAGGTGGTTCAACTGCCGCATGGGACATCGCTCCTCGATGTTCGGGCCGCGCTCCCGGTCCCCTCGGATCGTGAGGAGCGGGAAGGTCTGCGAATCTTCTCTCTGGAATCCGCTCTGATTGAGTGCTCCCCGCAGTATTTCGCCAGTCATGCGACCGATGTTCGGGCCGCGCTTTCCATGGTGCGGGACGTTTCGGGCCTGCTCGCACGGCTGCTCGAAGGCGGTCGAAGCACGATTGCGGGCCGCCTTGCCGGCGCCTTCCGCAACGGAGGGCGAGGCCGTCTAGCCGACGAAATCGTAAAGACAATGGCGGCGGCAGGCTATGACGTACGCGAGACCGATCCCTTCCGTGATCGGCCTGCTCTTGGGTTGCCCGCTCGTGAGACATCGCCGTATGTCAATCGCATCCGGTTGCTCTGGGACAAGATGCGCGCTCCCATCATTGCGTGCTTCCCCCCGGCGCCGGGGCTTCCCACTAACTCCAGGGCATACCTGAAAGGCGTCGAAGACGCTTATATCGCAGATGCCTATCACTCGCTTTCGATTGAGGGATACCGGGTGTCGCAGCAGCTGATCGAACGTGTACGCAGCGGAGGCTGGAATCCGGAACAGCATGAACAGGACCGCGAACAGGCCAACGCGATGGCTGCACGCGGCTACTGGCAATGCTTTCAAGTAGTCAAGAACAGCATCGAAAGGGTGCTTCAAGGTGAAAACCCTGGAGTGGTTGCGGAGGAAGACCACCGCGGATGGTATCGGGAGATGTTCGCTCCGAGCGTTACTGCCGGCATTTTGAAGCCTTCTGACCTTGCGGGCTATCGCACTGGCCAGGTCTACATTCGCCAATCGATGCACGTTCCGCTGAACCGTGACGCGGTGAGGGATGCAATGCCAGCTTTCTTTGAACTTCTTGCGCGGGAAACGGACCCGGCCGTGCGCGTCGTGCTGGGGCATTTTGTCTTCGTTTATATCCATCCCTATATGGATGGCAACGGTCGCATGGCGCGGTTTCTTATGAATCTGATGCTCTCCGCGGGTGGCTATCCCTGGACAGTTGTGCCGCTGTCAGAACGCAAACCCTATATGGCCTCACTTGAAAGAGCTAGTGTGCATGAGGACATCGGGCCATTTGCAGATCTCCTTGCAACTCTCGTTGAGAAACGGCTGACAGGCGAGCCGCTTCCAGAAGTGCCAAAGGGCGCAAGGGGCGTCTGATCCGTGACCAGATTGCTATGGCGGTGTTGTTAAGGGCGCGTCCGCGGTTTGTTCATACTTCTGCGCGATAACATGTCGAATGTTATCGTGCCGAAGACGAGGAATTGTAGGCCAAATTTCCAATTTGGAAATTGGAAATTACGTTCAGAGATGCCTGAACAATGACTAAGGAAATACAACGAAAAGTCCAGGGCCGACCCCACACGATCAGCCCATTGGCCCGCTGCTAAAAGTTTGTCGCATTTTTGTCGCAAATACCGCCAATTTGGCCGTTTTTGCCGGTTATGCCGGTTCGTAAGTATTGAAACGTCTATAACTTACGAATCGTCGCACTGCTTGACACGGAAGAGGTCGTTGGTTCGAATCCAATCGTGCCTACCAATTCCCTTAAAAATCAATTGATTAGAGACCATGCCTCTTCCTCATGAGAACCCATCCGTCCTCCCTCTCTATGGAGTGCGGGCAACCCACCCACATTCTCAGCAATAACCGTGGTTAGAAGATATAAGCGGGCAGCGAACCAAACTGGCGCCCGCAGCCCATGAGCGACAATTTCATTCAGGATAGTGATGGTTCGATGTTAAGTTTCGCTCAAAACGTGACCTTTGCCGCGAACTGAACCAAGCGGGGCGATGAGGCCTGCACTACCTGTCCGAACAGCGGACTGGAGAAGTCTCCATTGACGGTCGCTGGCCCAAAGAATTGAGAG
>JASHQE010000228.1 GCA_030037705.1 Acidobacteriaceae bacterium
TCTCGGGGGCGATTGGCCATAGATAATGGATTTCGGCAGGATCGATCATTAGGGTGGGGCGAAATGTCTTTCCCTTGAGTCGGTCTTGCCGATCAGGTTTCTTGTCTCCGTCGTTGTTTGGGACAAAGTGTGTAACGACCTGCCCTGGATGCACGCGCGGTGCCACGATTTCCGGCGGTTCCAATGTTTGCAGCCACTCAAGTGATTTACCCACCGCCGTATCCAATTCGCCCCGACGCGCAACACCAGAGACTAGCGCCTGAAACAACCGCAACGGCGACGGCGGCCACTCGGGTGGACCATCTCTATCGAGCAAGCCGTGATAGCGACCGTCAAGCCAGCGAACGGTGATAAGGAGGTAGGTCATCGAAGCTGCTCACCGTCCGTTGTGATTGTTAAATCATCGGCATCGATGTTTTTCTTCGTATCTTTGACCGCTTGTTTCCTTTGCTTTTCAGCAAGCGCCTGCGCGGGGTGCATCGTCTTCGCAAGCCTCTTCCGTTCTTTCTTCTCAATCTTCAGCCAAGCTTCTGCTGTTTCCTTATCGAACTCATCTGGCTTTGGCATTTCAAATGTGATGTTCTGAGCCGCAGACTTTGCATATTCGAGCACAGCGCAGTGATCGATCGTTATGGGGTTCTCCGTGCTATCGAAGTTGACGGTTTTCCAGCTACCATCGAAATCACTCTTGCTTTTCGCGCGAAGGAGACATCCTTCGCGAAGATTAAAACATTTCTGGTCACGATAAGACAAAGACACCAAGGCAATACTCAGCAAATATCGCTTGAGATTCAGGTCCGAGGTAAGAGTCCTCAGGGCTACAAGATTAATAATCGCTTCTTGTCGAATGTCGCCGATGACTTGAATACCGCCGTGTGTTCCTGTTGCAAGCGAGTTTTTGAATCCTTCTTGTGAAAGGGGATTTGTTTTCCCGGAGCCTTTATCGTGCTCGCTACTGATCAACTCATTTCCCACGTAATCGTATGCGGTCTGATATGTTGCCGAGCGCTTCGCTTTCTTGACGTTGTACGCCCGAATGACCGATCTGACTATGCGCTGGATTTTGACACCAGTTGCACGCGAGTCCCATACACCAAATACCAGAGAAGTCGGCGCTAGTTTGGCGAGTGCCGAGCAGTCGCCTTTTTTCTTGATTAATTCAAACGCTGCCCACAATCGTGGCCCAAGGCTTTTTGAGAAACGAACCAAGGCGTCGGCCGCGCGATGGCCCGCGTCAAGAAGATTGACAGTATCGCCATTTTTCAATTGCACCACAAGTTGCGGCACTAATGCAGCGTAAGGCTGTTGCTTGAAAATCGGCTCCATGCGATTAGCTTGCGAACCAATGCTGTCAATTAGGCAGACATTACGCCGCGGATCATCAGGTAGATCATCGATTCGATAATCGCCTCCGTTGCCTTCCTCTTCATCGTCGGCCGACTCGCTTTGGGCGAAGGTCGGCGGGAAAATCCATGATTCTCTGCCTTCAACAGGCAAGAGAATTCGATGGAATACGAGAGCTGCAGGGCCGTCATCTTGCAGCCAGCTATCGAACTGATCCATTTTAATCTCAGACATTGTTGCTCCTTACTCGTGTAGCACGAGAAAACATAGTTAGATACTCCCCGCCACGCGAAGGCTTGGTAAACCGAAATGCACCGCACGCTCGCACAGATGCTTTTCCTGATACAGCCGCCATCGCAGCGGAGGATGGAAGTGGATCGGCCCATGCGGTATATATAAATGTGCGAATACGGCCATTTTCATCCACGCTGGGTCGGAATCGTTGTAATCCGACTAAGGCTAGCGCCTCGACTGCGGGATAAGTGACAACGGACATTTCTTGCTCGTCGGGGGAGAAGCCGAAGTCGAGGCTTGTCCCGTCTCGACGTGCATCGAAACAGAATGGCGAGATGGTCTTTTTGGAGGCCGCACCGTTTTTGGTGTTGTAGATTGCCCTGACGTCGTCGAATGGCGCTTGCAGATCGATGTCAGCACAAGCATTTCTCATCATGCGGAAGATCAATGGGCCGCACTGCTTGCCAGCCCAGGTTTTCAGTTGATCGCCTCCGCCTAAATCAATACGTCTTTTGTTCGGAGTCTCATACTTAGTCCACCAATCTAAGCGAAGTTCAAAAGGATGGCCAAGGTAAAGAGGCGGAGCAGCATTGTCGTCACCATCAAGTTGCTGGAGATCTGCAGCAACAAACCTTTCAAGGATGTGTCTGAGAGAGCACTCATCTGTATCCGCGAAAAGTTGAAATTGGTCCGTTGCGAATGCGCCTTGTACACCAGACGTGGGCCACAGCCGATCTGCTAGCTCCAGCAGGCCGCAGCAGGCAAAGAACTGGCCGGGATTGGTTGGGTCTACATTGATGCGGATGCTCATTGCTCACCCTCCGAAAATGCCGATGGGTTTGCACTTGCGGCGTAATCGGCGGCGCGGAGCAGGGATTCGAGATAGGCCAGTCCCCAGCGTCCATACTTGCGTTGTAGCCGGGCGAACCGCGGCGGCACCTCGGCAGCGACAATGGAATTCATTTCGTCGGTTGCTTCCGGGTCGTACGCTTCTTTCGTTGGGAAATGCGGACGTCCGCGTCCGTGATGTGCGGCGACCAGATGAAGGACCAACTCCTGCATATCTGGACTTAGTTCATCAAACTCCGATTCATTCTGGAATTTCCCGGTATCGAGCAAAGAAGCAAACTCGTGCCGGAAATTTTTATTCAAACTATATGGCTCCTTCTTTCGCCCTGATTTGGCAAGCAGGTTATTGCTGTCCACGTTACCATCGCTGTCCACATTGCCAATAATCCTCTGGAACAGCGGCCTTCGCTTACCGTAATCGTGAACGCGCGCAGCGACGATGATGGCCTTTCGCAGTTCGTCCGAGAGAGGCAGGTGTTCAACAATTCGAGTTGCATTTCTGACCACATCGTCTATATGAACCTGCCATTTCACCCGCCCCGCGTCTCTCTTCGAGCCGTCGTTGTCGGCTCCCTTTGGCAACTCATACCAGTGCCAATACCTGCGGTCAGCCTCTTCTCCCTCTTCCAATTCGTCAATTTCAGGATGAATATCTATGGTGCGAATGAGCCGCATCTTATTAAGAGTTTTCGAGGGGATCAAATTGTTATCCCAAACGCGAATGCGGCGCTGCGCGTCTTCCGCGTTCCGCCATTCATCGGCCACGTCGTAGCGTGTATCTGGATCGTTAATCAAATCGCCATCCAGCGAGCCTTCTTTGCTTAATCCACCAGCCGACGGAGGGAGCAGGATCGTGCAGTTATATATCCGGTCTTCTTTGCTTTCCTTCAATTTGTGCAGAGTCAATACCTCGATACTGCCGTCATCCGCCAGTAGCCAAACCGGCTCGTCTCCATTATCTGGAAGCCGTTCTACAAGCTTGGAAAGTCGGTCATAGATACGCTTGCTTCGGTCCCGCAGCAGTTCATGCGGTTTCAGTGGGTAGTTTTCTAGCAGGCCTTTCAAGAAGTCGAGATTATATTGCTCCAACAACTTGTCGGTAATCCCAACCTCTTCACGCCAGGCCACATGGGTTTCCGGAGGATCGGAACTCACTCCATGCAGATACGGCCCGACCGGCGGCCGGCCGGGAAGTTTTCCTTTGATTGTTGTAAGCGACCACGAGTCGAATAAGATGTCGGTTGCGGGTAGAATTGTAGGCTCCGGTGCAAATGCGGCCAGGCATTCTTCAGGATCGAGTTTTCCGAGCGCGTTTGGGCTTCCATTGCCATCTAGCTTTCGAAGCAACTCAAGTGTTCTCCTTCGCCGATCGTCTAGTTCATTGCCCTCCTTGAATTCCTTTGGATAGAAAATGTGAATCTTCGTTCCGTCACGTTTACCAAAGCGATTCACGCGGCCGAATCGCTGCACCATGCTGTCGAAGGTAGAAAGATCGCAAACGAGATGGTCCGCCGAGATATTTATACCTACTTCACCGGCAGACGTGCAGACAAGATAGGCGGTATCGGTAGCCGGTTCCGCGGCGGGCAGGAATCGCTTGAATACGTCCTTTTCGATCAAGCTGTCCCGCTCTAAACCTCGTAAGGTTCCGGTTAGCTTTTTAGTTCGACCTTCTGGTAACTTATTGAAAATCTTTTCAACGTCCTCGATTCCGTTGGCAAATATCAGTACAGTACATCCAGATTCATTGAAAGACTTGGCCTGCGTAACAATTTTATCTACAAGTTTTCCTTCATCGCTGTCTAACTCAATCGTCTTGTACGCCTTCAGCCGTTGCCAGATACGATGAAGCGGAAGCGGCGTTTCCGATGGGTCGGGCATCTTGTTTGGAACGTCCTTTTCTACCTCTGTCAGTCCAAACACGCCGCTTTTTGCGCGTGACGTAGCCGACAACGCCATAACGTGGAACTTGCCGAACTCCCCGCAGCGTTTCTGCTCTTCGCGGATAGCGATGAGCAACTCCTGAAATGCGGGTTCCAGATGGGCTTCGTCATGGACAAGTAGTACATCCTGTCCAAGAAATCCGGCATGTAGAGGTTTTGCCTTAAACCCAACGCCGTAGCCGGAAAACAGCAGCCGGCTGCCAATCATATCGACAGTGCCGACAATCACTGCCGGTCGTGAAGGATTGCCCCGCCATTCGGCATTGTCCTCAAATTGACCCCGCAGAGTGCTGATACCGAGTATCTCGCCGGAAGTCTCTCCAGACAGTTTCTTCAGCGCTGAACGAATCGGTTCCAACTCCACGATTCCTTGATCGTTAATCCTCCGCCTGATGTCTTCCGCTTCATTCGTCGCCTGATCGACGACCACGCGACGATTGACGACCCAGGCCAGACGCCGTGGGATTGAATTTTGCCTTGAATCCGCCGCCGACTTTTCAGCCAGCGCGAGAAGCCATATAGCCATGATGGAGGTCTTCCCGGTTCCGGTCGGCAGGCTGACATCAGCAGGAAGAATAGTGTCAGATAAGAACCACTGGAACAAACACTCCTGCCACGGAAAAGGCGCATTACCGGTTAGCGCCTCAAATCTTTTCGCAAAGAGGTCTTTGCATTCCGTATTGGTTGCAAACGTGACCATATACACATCTCTGCATTTCAGAGACTGCAACTGATCTCACATCAATGACAAAACACTCCAAACGCAAACGCAGTATGGCCGTGTTCATTTCTGGATGTGCCGAATTATAGAGCACTTAGGTGGGTTCTAGCAGGTTCAAAGCAAAGTAAAAATGTATAGAAGGTCAGAACATATTTGCAGATGTGAAACGATCAACGATACCCTCCTCGCCGGCCAGAAGAGGGTGTTGCGGCAGTTCTCTCAGGAATGGGGCCCAGTTCCGAATGGGGAAGTGTGCGGTACCTACTCGCGGGTAGCGGCTTGCCAGCAGGAACAAATGTGACTGCGCCGTGCATTCACCGCCAATCCGCTCTAACATGGGTAGTCATTGCGTGCGCTGATGCCGAGATTGCGTGCGACAATCACGATCTCAAAATCGAGGGGATGGTGTATTCCTTCAGGCAAGAGGAAGGTACCGGTAGTACTGTTGCGACTTTGCCCAAAGTTTACCCGAACCATAGATACCGATCTTCAAAAACCGTAACGGAACCGCATTGCGGTGTTCGGTAAGCCGTTGTAGATTCTTCGTTCTGTGGTGTTGGAAATAGGGATACAGAAGGTCTCAAAATCCGCCGGGCTCCTGGTTCCAGAGAGCATGAACCCCGAATTCCAACAGCAATATGTGGTCATGCCCATGCGAGCGGCGTGAGCCCTTGCTGATGTTGCCGATATGAAGCATAATATAAGCAAGATTGGCAGGAGGCGAACTCCTATGCAGAAACTGCAGCAAACCACAAAATCCGCAGATGAAGTGCTGGTGCTCGATGTACCCCTCCCGGAAGGCACCGACCCGGCGCTTCTACCCTCGCTTCGCAGAGGACTTGCACGGGCCTTGGACCTGATGGTGAACTCCGGTGAGGTGGCTATTCTTGAGCAGGCCGACCGGTTGGCGATCCTCCTTACGGGGATTATGGAACCCGATCTCGGACTGGTTGAGGAGCGTTTGCAGCGCATGCAGACCATTCGCGAGATCTTCAAGGCAGAAGAGTGGCTCACCGCCGAGATGCTGAACCGCCTTCAGCCGGAACCGCCTTCGAACCGTTCGCTGCCCGCGAGCGACTGGAAGCGGCGAGGCAGGATCTTCGGCGTCACCTTCGGCGGGAAGGAATACTTTCCGCGCTACGAGTTCGACGCGGTCTATCAGCCTCTGTCGGTGATAAAGGAAGTGCTCGCGGCCTTCGGGACCGTGGCCGACACCTGGAAGATCGCCGCGTGGTTCCATTACCCGAATGGACGGATTGTGGAATCGAGACGAAAAGGGGTGAAGGCCATTGCACCCAAGGATGCGCTCGACCGCCGCGATGACCTCGTGAAGGCTCTTGAAAAGCGCACAGGGAGCTACGTTGCGTGACCTGCTCGATCCACCAGCCCGCGGGCTCTGAGCCATTCACTCTCGACACGGTGACGCGGGCACAGGTTCCGGTGTGGTTCCACGTGTATTGCACGAAGAAGTATCCCACCCAGCCGGACACCTTTGCTCAGGGATGGGGCGACACCCGCTTCGCTCCCATCTCGACCGGCTCCGGCTCTCCCGTCCACACCTATTACTCAGCAAGCACCCCTGAGTGCGCATACATGGAATCGGTCCTCCACGAGATTCCGCTCTCGCCACCCGGCGCCTTCGATGTTTCCGAGTTGCAGTACTATCACTTGGCGCAGGTCACACTGACCGATCCGCTCACTTATGTCAGCTTTCATACGCCCTATCTGCCGCGGCTCGGTCTAACGCGGACGGAACTGATCGGCACTCCTCCGGCCTGTTATCTCGAGACCAGGCCGTGGGCAGAGGCAGCGTATCAGCAGCAGCTAAAGTCGCAAGCTATCGGCTACGGCTCGCGCCGGGATGACTCGGCGCGCTGTCTGATGCTTTTTGAACAGCGGCTGCCCAAGCCGCCGATCTCCGTCATCAAGACCGAACCTCTTGCCTTCCCGCCTCGCAGGCAGGAGGTACTGGCGCTGGTCCGGCACCTGAAGATACGCAAGATTTGAACAGCTTTTCCGCAGCCGGAACACTGCTGCGGTTTATGGTCGAATGGAGCTATCCGGCACAAATCCAGGGGGGCTGTCTGTAGCAGCGCGAAGTAAGGAATACTCCTATATAATGTAAGGAGGAGCCATTATGCCCATTACTTCCCGGAATTCGCATACGACGGTTGAAGCCACAGTTACCTCCAAGGGGCAGGTGACCCTGCCCAGCGAATTGCGCAAGCGGCTCGGCCTGAAACAAGGCAGCCGTATCCGCTTCAGCATTCCCGAGAGCGGCCCTGTCCAGGTGGAGCCCGTCCGCTACAAAATTGATGATCTGTGGCGGATGTCCGACGCGCGTGGAAAGCCGGGAAAATTCATGTCCTTTGAGGAGATGAACGAAGCCAAGGCGCGGAGGAAGTGGTAATGATTGCAGCCGATACGAACGTCTGGGCGCGGGCCTACCTG
>JASHQE010000229.1 GCA_030037705.1 Acidobacteriaceae bacterium
GCAATGCGGCTCAAGTTCGATCCCGCTCAGCTCCACCAATTTTCTTCCCGCCAGTCTCCATGCCACAGTAGTAACCGTCGGCAGAAAAAATACGCTTATATACTGGGTCAATCGAGGTGAACGTTGCCCCAGACCCTCTCTCCGCCGGAATCGACTGCCATGGAGTTTCGGCCGCTCTGTGTCGATCTGGATGGAACGCTTGTCAAATCCGACACGCTGGTGGACTCGCTGCTCGCGCTGGTGCGCACGCGTCCGTTCCGGCTTTGGGCTTTGCCACGGCGGCTGTTGCGCGGCAAGGCGGCGTTCAAGGCGTATGTCACCGAACAGATCACGCTTGACGTGGCACATCTGCCTTACAACCGCAAGCTGCTGCAATTTCTTGTGGAGGAACGCAGGCGCGGCCGCGCTCTTTATCTGGCGACCGGCGCCGACGAGCGCCTGGCGCAGCGCGTGGCCGATCATCTGGGTATCTTCGCGGGTGTGCTCGGCAGCGACGGCACAACGAATTTGACTGGCAACAAGAAGCTGGACAGCCTGTGCAGCAAGCTGGGGGCCGGCGAGTTCGATTACGTGGGGAATGATGCTCCGGACCTTCCGTTGCTGATCCGCGCGGCGGAGCCTCTGGTTGCGAATCCAAGCATACGTCTGCGTTGGAAACTGCGCGCGCGCGGAATTCGTGCGGCACACACGTTTGAGGAGCGTGGCCGCGCGATCCGTTCCATGGTGAAGGCGCTGCGCCTGCATCAATGGACAAAGAATCTGCTCGTCTTCCTGCCGCTGCTGCTGGCGCACGTGGTAGCGTTGAACCGGCTGCTGACGGCTCTGCTCGCTTTTTTCTGTTTCAGCCTGACGGCTTCTGCGACCTATATCATCAACGACCTGCTTGATATCGAAGCAGACCGTCATCATGTACAGAAGCGTCTGCGGCCGTTCGCTGCAGGAGATTTGCCGGCCATTGCGGGGCTGGGGATGGTAGGCGCATTTCTCCTTGCCGCCTTTGCGGGTGCGCGTCTGCTGCCGCTGGCGTTTCTCGGCTGGTTGCTGGTTTATCTAGGTGCTGCGCTTGCTTACTCGCTGTATCTGAAACGGTTTGCGCTGGTCGACGTTGTGGTGCTTTCCGGCTTATACACGCTGCGCCTGCTGGCAGGAAGCGCGGCGACGCGTTCGCATATCTCGCACTGGCTGGCCGGTTTTTCGGTGTTCTTGTTCTTCTCGCTGGCCATCGTGAAGCGGTTTGCGGAGCTCGAGAACCTGCGTGCGAGCGGCTCGCCGCCACGCAATGGCCGCGGCTACCTGGTGGCGGATATCGATCAACTGCGCAGCTTTGGAACATCCAGCGCCTTCGCGGCCGTGATGGTGTTTGCCATCTACATCAGCAGCAGCGAAGTGGCGATGCTTTACCGGCATCCGGAGGCGCTCTGGCTCATCATGCCTCTGATGATCCTGTGGCTTTGCCGCGTATGGCTGGTGGCCTCACGCGGCAATCTCAATGAGGATCCGCTCGTCTTTGCTCTTACCGACAAACTGAGCCTGCTGATCGGCGCTGCGGTTGCGGTGATTGTGGTGCTGGCGATTTGAAAACTCAGCCGAACAGGTCTTTCATCTTCTCGATCAGCCCAGGAGATGAAGGTTTGTTATCGGCGGTAAGCGATTCGGCGAGTTTCGCAACCAACTCACGCTGCGCGCGGCTCAGCTTGCGGGGAATCTGCACCATTACTTTCACAACCAGATCGCCGTGGCCCTTCTCGTTGAGATAGGGCACGCCGCGGCCACGGACGCGTAATTCTTTGCCGCTCTGCGTTCCTTCAGGGATTTTGATACTCACCGGACCGTCGATACCATCGATCTGGAACTCTGCGCCCAGTGCCGCCTGCGGAAAGCTAATCGGCACGATGCAATATAAGTCATGGCCCTGGCGCTCGAAGAAGTCATGCGGCCGAACCGACAGCACAATGTACAGATCGCCCTTGGGACCGCCCGCGCGTCCGGCATCGCCTTCGCCGGTGTAACGAATCCGCGTTCCCTCTTCGACCCCCGGCGGAACTTTGACGTGAAGCTTGACTTCGGCTGCCGCACGTCCTTCGCCGCGACATGTGGCGCAGGGATCGCCAATCACTGAGCCGGTGCCGCCACAAGCGCCGCAGGTGCGGGCAACCGAGAAGAAGCCCTGCTGATAACGAATCTGGCCGCGTCCCTGGCACTGGCTGCAGATCGTTGGTCCGCGGCCGGAGGCGCTGCCTTGACCTTTGCAGCTGACGCAGGTCTCCAGGCGACGGATTTTGACCTCCGTTTCCTTGCCAAAAACGGCGTCTTCGAAATCGATGGCCAAGTCGAAGCGCAGATCGTCGCCACGCTGCTGGCGCGAGCCGCGACGGCTGCCGCCGGCCATATTGAACATCTCGCCGAACAGGTCGCCAAAGATGTCGCCGATATCCACGCCGCCGGCAAATGGACTGCCCGCGAAGCCTCCGCTTCCGCTTAATCCCGCATGGCCGTAGCGGTCGTATACGGCGCGTTTATCGGTGTCGCTGAGCACCTGATACGCTTCGCTGGCTTCCTTGAACTTTTCCTCGGCCACGCGGTCGCCGGGGTTGCGGTCAGGGTGATACTTGAGCGCCTGCTTCCGGTAGGCGCTCTTCAACTCCTGATCCGTGGCGTCGCGGGAGACGCCCAGAACCGCATAGTAATCTGCTTTGCTCACATTCATATTAGAACTCATTGGCTTTATTCTTTAAACTCCTTCGCAATCCCCCAAAAGCTACTCATGAGTCTGTTTGGAGTTATGGACTACCCGCACCAGGGCCGGGCGCAGCAGGCGGTCACGCAGCCTGTAACCGCGGCGCACCTCTTCGGCGACATGCTGATCCGGGAGATCATCCCGCTCCACAGAGCCAAGCGCCTCATGAATGCGAGGATCGAAGACCTCGCCCACGGCAGGAACCGGTGTGACCTGCATCTGGCGCAGGACCTCCTCCATCTGCTTCACGATCAACGCGACACCGGAGCGCAACTGGTCAGCGGAACCGGTGGATTTGAGCGCCAGATCGAAGTTATCGAGGACGGGAAGGAACTGCTCCACAACGCTGCCTGTGGCGTAATCACGAAACTCGATCCGCTCGCGCTCGGCGCGCTTGCGCGCATTCTCAAACTCCGCCTGCAAACGGGCCACACGGTCGAGCAACTGATCGCGCTCAGCCTTCACCTGATCCAGTTCGGAGGAAGCGGCGGCTTCCGGCCGCTGTGCGTCCGCACTCTCAACGGGCTCGGAGACAGCGCCGGGCGTCGTCTCCGAGCCAATTTCCCCCGGGAGGATTTCCAGCGGCTCCAACACATTCAAATCCGTCTTCTCCTTCGACATATTTCCACTCATTCTCCTTCAGTTCGGCCCACTTGCTTCCATGGCGTTTGCGTAGAAGATAGCCGTCTTCCCGCGCCACGCAAATATGTTCTGGAATCGACGGCGTTCCATCATCTCTCAATTTAATGAGCCGGAAGATCGAGAATCCGCTCAGAGAGGCGAGCGATGTAGCTCACGGCTTGAATCATCTCCTGATATTGGATGCGCGTGGGTGCGATCACGGCGACCGTTCCCTGACTCGCGTGTCCGAGCCGGGCCGGTGCGCCGATCAGCACCAGATCCTGCATAGCAGGCGAGGCCTTGTCGAGGCCGACGACAACGCGCACCTCTTGCCGCCGGCCGTCGACATAGGCATTCAGCAGTTCGATCAGACGCTGCTTGGCTTCGAGAGCCACCAGCATCTGCCGCAGCCGTTCGCGGTCTGATTCCGCAGAGATCAGGTTGGCGATTCCCTCCACGAAGATGGCCGGAGTCGATTCAACGCCGGCCAGCGCACCTTTGTTGCAGAGCTCCTCGATGGAAGCAAGCAGTTGACGGTAGGCTTCGCGTTCGACATCAACACGGCGCGCGATCTCGGAGCGAATGCGTTCGATGGGCCAGCCGCGGAAGTTCTCGTTCAGGTAGCGCGCAGCCGTCTCGAGCTCCAGATGCGTCATCTCGCGGTCGAGGACCAGCACGCGATCCTGCACGACGCCAGCCTGCGTGACCAGCACCGCCAGCACTCTGCCGGCAGCCAGCCGCGAAAAGTGAATATGTTCCAGCACCTGCTCCACGGTGGAGCTGGCCAACGCCACGCCCAGGCCGCTCGAGATCAGCGCCAGGACGTGCGAAGTGCGCTCCAAGTATTCATGCGAACTGGCGACTCCGGAAAAGCTCTCTTCGATTTGGCCGCGGCGCGCGTCGCTCAGGGGAGCGGTGTTCAAGGTGGAAGCGCTCTGGGGTGTGGAATTGCCGGCGAGAGCCACCGCAGCCGAGCGACCGGATTGCATGAGCTGCTCGACATAGAAGCGGAAGGCAGCGGCCGTCGGAACGCGGCCCGCGGAGGTGTGCAGCTGCTCCAGCAGGCTCATCTCGCCGAGACTGGCCATCACGTTGCGCAGTGTGGCGGAGCTCAAGCCATCTCGATTGGCCAAAAATGCCGCAAGCGCCTGCGAGGCCACCGGTTCGCCGGTGGCAATGTACAGGTCGATGATGGCAGTAAGCACCAGCCGCTCACGCGGGCTGAGGCGCGCTTCAGACATTTTTTGCAGCTTTCTGCCGCGGACCCCAAACGTAGCTGGAAAAGCCGCTTCCGGCCAAGCCCAGGGCCGCGCCTGAATTCCATAACCCTTTGCAATTCTGTTAGATAAGAACAAATTGGCGATTCAAAGCCTTTCTAATTTTAGAAATCTGACAGTGTTGTTGTCAAGGTGCGGTCATTTGCGCAGGCTGATCGTAATAGCCCGTTGCGGCTCGGACTGTGAGCCCCGGCCTGTCGAGGTGCACCTTAAGCTCGTGATATTGATTGGGGTCGTCTGCGGGTGGAGGCGCGAAGGATAAGGTATAGAAGGCGTCCGCGTCGCGAAGGCAGCTTTGAAGGGAAGCGGTAAGGTCATTCGTGGGCGTCAGCACAAGTCCACCGCTTTGCACCGCCAGCACCTTCAGGCTCAGGTTTGGAATGTTCGCCTGCTGGGGCTTTTTAACCCCTTTTAAGAAGGATTGATAGAGGAAGGTTTCCGGCCCGGGCATTCCCTGCGAAATGCTGAATAATTCGATATGGGCCAGCCGGAAGAGCGTCGAAAGCTCAACGATTTCCTCGAAGAGTGCCCGCTGACCCTTGTCGGAAAGATTGATGTTGGGTCCGGCGAGCATCGGCCAGCCGGGACCCGCCCAGATAAGCAGCTTCCGGCCGGGTTTATCCACCAGGCTGCGGGCAATCTCATCCAGCATGTGTGTAGAAAGCTCGAAACGCTCGATGGCGCCATACGCACCGGCAGCCCGGGTGACGCTGCGCAGCCGTCCTTCGCTTGCCTCGAGTTGAGTTGCGAGCGCGTTGCCGTCGAGTGAGGGCTCAGGCTGAGCCTGGACTCCGTCATTCGTCAGCCAATCGAGGGACATGGGCAAGGACAGATTCCCGCCGTTCTCGTGGAGAAAATTCTCGACCTGCTGGCGGGTATACGAAACAGAGTCGAAGGTGGTGTTCACAGTATCGAACAGCACAATCGCCTCCGCGGGCGGATCGGGTTGCTGGGCTGTTCGAGTATGGGCGCGAAACGAGAGGATCTTGGCGGGCTGGTTATTATCGAGCAGGGTGAAATTCGCGAGGCTGAGGCCGGGGACAGGCTTTCCCGATTTGTCCGTCACAACCACGTCGAGATCGATTGTGGAAGTGTTGGGAACTGCTGCGGCGCCGGGCGCAGACCGTGCAGTTAGACGCGTCCCGTTTTGCCCCGGAGCCGGAGCAACCTGGGCAGGTGGTGCCTGCGCCGTATTCGTAAGTGGGAATAAGCTGCAAAAGAGCGCGACGCAAATCCGGATCGATGGCCGCATCGGGTTAAGCCTCCCGCTCTGAAAGCCCTGGGTTCCTTGCAGGAAAACCATCATACTCCGTTCCAAAAACGTCCGGTCGCCTGTGCCTGAGGGCCGTTCCTGAACGCTTTTGTTACTTTTGGCATCGCATATTCGTTTCCATGCCGGACGAATATCCTCTTTTTCACGTATCTAGTGGTATTGTGGAAGCCTGCCAAGCCCGAATGACCGGGCCGGCATACGATTCGTTCCCCCAGTTCCTGCTTCTTCCTAATTTTTGGAGGACCTATGAAAATCATTCTTGGCAGGAAATCGATCGTTTGCCTGGCTGTGACCTGGACCTTGCTGGGAATCGTGCCGGCCTGCCAGGCGCAGTCTGGATCCGGCCTCGATAAACACGCGCGCAAGATTCACAGGAAACTCACGAAATATCCATCGGGAACCTACCTGAGCGTTGCTTTTCGCGACGGCACGGAGAGCGCGGGCCAGTTGGGTGCGCTCACCGAAACCTCCTTTACGTTCACCAACGCCGACAACAATGCCTCTGAAACCCGCTCTTATAGCGAGGTGGACAGGGTGCAAAGGGGCAAGGAATATATCGGTGAAGGCTCCGAACCGAGGCATCACATTCGCCTCTGGATTCCGGTGACGGTGGGGGCGCTCGCGGCGGGAGCGGCGGTAACGGCCTTCGAAGTGCGCTGAGGAGCAGACTTCTCGCGCGGAGCGCGGCGCCCTGCGCCGACGGAGCGCCCTCGTGCGCCAAGGGCTGATAAATTTTAGATAGGCATCTACTGAGGTCCCGTAAGGCGGACAGACCGGAGCGATTTCCCGCGCGCTGCATTGAGCCCTGAATTGAGTCGTAGACGAGAGCCGGGGCGCTCCATCTTTGTGTGCGTTGCGAAATGCGCGGATTCGCAGGACCTACACTCTGCCGGGAAAGTAATGATGTTCCATCCTACCGAAGATATCCGCATTCAATGGACGAAGGTCGCCCTTCCTCCGGTTTTTCTTGAAGAAGAGTTTCCGGTTACCGAGACAGCCTCGGAGACGATCTTCAGCGGGCGCAAAGAGATTACCGACATTCTCAATGGGCGCGACGACCGTCTGCTGGTTCTGGCCGGACCATGCTCGATTCACGATCCTGAAGCGGCGCGCGAGTACGCCGGACTGCTCAAGGGCGCGATGGAAGAGTATTCCGCCGATCTGCGCATCGCAATGCGCGTTTATTTTGAAAAGCCGCGCACAACGATTGGCTGGAAGGGATTGATCAACGATCCATATCTCGACCAGTCCTACAAGATCAACGACGGGCTGCGGTTGGCGCGGCACCTGCTGCTCGATCTGGCTGAGATGGGCGTGCCCAGCGGCACCGAGTTCCTGGACATG
Organism: Acidobacteriaceae bacterium; assembly: GCA_030037705.1. Lineage (GTDB taxonomy): Bacteria > Acidobacteriota > Terriglobia > Terriglobales > Acidobacteriaceae > Telmatobacter. The sequence goes on from JASHQE010000229.1 coordinate 7,253, forward strand.
ATTTCGCCGCAGTACATCGCCGGTTTGGTGAGCTGGGGCGCCATCGGCGCGCGGACCACCGAGAGCCAGGTGCACCGGCAGCTCGTCTCTGGCGTCTCCTGCCCGGTGGGCTTCAAGAATGCGACCTCGGGTGACGTGCAGGTGGCTATCGATGCAATCCTTTCGGCGGCCTACTCGCACACGTTCCTGGGGCACACCAAGCACGGGCAATCGGCCATCTTTGTCACCACCGGCAATCCGGATTGCCACATCATCCTGCGCGGCGGGCGCAACACCGTGAACTACTCCGCCGCGTGCGTGGCCGATATCGCGGCCCGCATGGAGAAGGCCGGTATCGCGCCGCGCATCATGATCGACTTCAGCCACGCGAACAGCGGCAAGGACTACCGGCGGCAAGGAATCGTCTGCCACGACGTGGCCGCGCAGATTGCGGCCGGTGAACGGCGGATTATGGGTGTGATGATCGAAAGCAATCTGGTGGAAGGCGCGCAGAAGCTTGTTGATGGAAAGGCGCTGGTCTACGGGCAGAGCATCACCGACGCCTGCATCGATTGGAAGGAGACGCACACGCTGCTCGGAGAACTGGCCGCGGCCGTTCGTGCCCGAAGAATCTCCTGATGTAATTGGAACTCGGTGATGGGCATTGATTTTTCAGGAGGTCGAGTTCACATCTTACGACGCACTCTCAATCTGCCTTGAAATCCACCGGCTCAGGCTCACGCCTTCGGCCGCTGCGCGCAGCGCCGCTTTGCGGTGCAGTTCGGGCTCTGTGCGCAATAAAATCTTGCCGTTGAAGGGCCGGTCTGGCTGTTGGCCGGTTTCGGTGCAAAACTCCAGATAACT
>JASHQE010000230.1 GCA_030037705.1 Acidobacteriaceae bacterium
CGGTTGTCTTTGTAAGGGCGGCATGGGTTGACCTGAATCGAGATTGGCACGATGTGGAACCTGCCGATTGCGGATCGCATGGATGGTTAGAAGCAACCGCAGATCCTTCGGCTTTCCGCCGCGGCGGACCACGGCGGACTACACTCAGGATGACAGTGCTTGGGTTGGGATTTGTGCTTTCCCAGGTCTTCCGCCGCGGCGGACAGACCCTTCGACTACGCTCAGGGCAGGCTCTGGGGCACCCATTGTCGTGCTCTACCCGTCACCGCCCAGACCTGGGCACCCGGCGGCTACGCTGTTGTGGTTTCAAGACGCTTCGATTTTGACTATCCTAGATAGATACGGGAGTTTTTCTGTTTAGATGAGCTGTTTACGGAAGTTTCGCCGTTTGCTGTGCCGGCGCGGGTTTCTCATGCCGGTTTTCCTGGCCTTGGTATGCACTCTCAGCGAGCAGAACAGAATAGCCGCAGAAAGCACCTGGGGTGTAGTGGGTCCTCCGGGCGGCGATGCGCGCGCCTTTGCCGCTACGCCGGGCGAGCCAAGTCATCTTTACCTGGGAACGACCAATAGCTGGCTCTATGAATCCACAGACGAGGGCGCGACGTGGCACCGGCTTGCCAAGCTGGACCCCGCCGACGGGTTTGTTCTGGACAGCATTGTGGTGGATGAGGCGAATTCTTCCACGCTGTATGTGGGGGCGTGGAAAGATTCGGATAACGGCGGGCTATGGATCAGCCACGATGCTGGAAAGACCTGGACGGCGTGCGCGGAGTTCCACGGGCAGCCGGTGCAGGCGCTGGTGCAGGCGCCTTCCGATCCGAAGATTCTGTTTGCGGGAACACTGAAGGGCATCTTCCGCAGTACGGATGCGGGTGTGACCTGGGAGCAGATCAGCCCCGAGGGAGATAAAGAGATTCACGAGATCGAGTCTCTGGCTGTCGATCCCATGAACGCGGATATTGTGTACGCCGGCACCTGGCACCTGCCGTGGAAGACGACCGACGGCGGCAAGACCTGGCGCAATATCAAGCAGGGATTGATTGTCGATTCCGATGTGTTTTCGATCATCGTCGATCCGGAGCACACCAAGACCATCTACCTGAGCGCCTGCAGCGGCATCTACAAGAGCGTGAATGGCGGAGTGCTGTTCCACAAGATTCAGGGCATCCCATCGGAAGCGCGCAGGACGCGGGTGCTGATGCAGGACCCTGAGAACCGGGAGGTAGTTTACGCGGGCACTACGGAAGGGCTTTATAAGACGGTCAATGGCGGAAAGACCTTCAAGCGAATGACGGGACCGGATGTGATCGTGAATGACGTGTTCGTCGATCCTAAAGATTCGAACCGCGTGCTGCTGGCCACGGATCGTGGCGGCGTGCTGGCCAGCCAGGATGCCGGCGCGACCTTTGCGCAATCGAACGACGGGTTTTCAGAGCGCAAGGTTGCGGCGCTGCTCGTGGACCGGAGCGATCCGGCGCATCTGTATGCGGGGGTGGTGAACGACAAGAACTATGGGGGCGTGTTCCAGTCGGCCGATGGGGGAGTGAGCTGGCAACAGGTGGGCCAAGGGCTCGATGGGCGCGACGTGTACGTTCTGGCGCAGACGAAGGACGGAGCCGTAGTCGCGGGGACGAATGAAGGCATTTTTGTTCTCGATCCGCCGGCAACGGGCGATCCCGCGGCTGCAAGCGGATCGCCGGCCGCGGCGGCTTTGACGTGGGAGCCGAAAAACCTGATCGCCAACATGATCGTGAAGGCAGCGATCGAAAAAGCCCGTGGCCAGCGCGTCAACGTGGAAAAACAGGTGAAGGCGCCGGTGGTTGAACTGAATGGGCGGGTGAACTCGCTCGACGTCTCCGGCGACGTGTGGGCAGCCTCGACGGACAGCGCCGTGCTGACCAGCCACGATCAGGGCGCAAGCTGGCAGGGTGGTCCAGTGATGGGCGTGGGCGGCTACCTTTCCGTGACCGTCCACGAGAACACGGTTGTGGCCGCGCGCGCCGACGGTGTGGTGATTTCGAAGGACGGCGGCCAGAGCTGGTGGCCAATGGACCTGCCCACCATGCTTACGCGGATTCACCGCGTGGTCTTCTCGCCGGATGGAACGTTGTGGCTGGGCGCGCGGGAAGGCGTGTACTTCACGCCAGACGAGGGCAAAAGCTGGCTCTGGATTCAGAGGCTGCCCTTCCGCGATGTGGATGACCTGAGTTATGACCCTGCACTTAAAAGAATGCTGGTGAGCTCGCGGGCGAGCGATCAGGTCTTCGCGATCGATCCTAAGACGATGACTTGGGATTGGTGGCAGACGGGTTACCCGCTTGCATTGATTCGCGGGGCAGGCGAGCGGCTGGTTGCGGCGTCTTTGGATGACGGTGTGCTGGTGAACCCCAATGCGGTCGCGGTGGAGACGGGCAGAAGATGAGCCGCAAGAAATGAATCGAAGAAATGAGCCCGGGAAATGAGTCTTGAAGCCGCGCTCCGGTATCATCAGAGTATGCAGAGTACGGTGGGTAATACTCGGCAAACGACGGGGCACCCGAGCGGATTCCGGACATACGACTCGCGGCTGGAGCCGATCGCCGCAAAGGTCTTCGCCCAGGAGCGGTTGAGTGCCGATGATGGGCTGGCGCTCTATGCTTCGCGCGATGTGCTGGCCGTGGGCTGGCTGGCCAATCACGTGCGCGAGCGGATGCACGGCGACGTGACCTATTTCAATGTGAACCGGCACATCAATCCGACCAATGTATGCGTGGCTGCGTGCAAGCTGTGCGCCTTCGGCCGCAAGAAGGGCGATGCGGGCAGCTACACGATGGCGCTGGATGAGGCGTGGGCAACGGCGGCCTCGGGTTATACCGAGGCGGTCACCGAGTTCCACATCGTCGGCGGGCTGCATCCCGATCTGCCGCTTGAGTTCTTCCTCGATCTGGTGCGTGGCCTCAAAGAGCGGTTTCCCAAGGTGCACATCAAGGCCTTCACGATGGTGGAGATTGCTTTCCTCGCCAAGCGTGCGAAGCTCACGATCAAGCAGACGCTCGAAAAGCTGCGCGATGCGGGCGTGGACTCGATGCCCGGCGGCGGTGCGGAGATTTTCACGCATCGCGTGCGCTCGATCATATGCGACCACAAGATCGATGGTGAGGAGTGGCTCGAAACGGCGCGGCTGGCGCACAAGATGGGCTTCCGCTCGAATGCTACGATGCTCTACGGACACATCGAGTATGACGAAGACCGCGTGGATCACCTGCTGAAGCTGCGCGCGCTGCAGGATGAGACCGGCGGGTTCCAGACCTTCATTCCGCTGGCGTTTCATCCGGAAAATACGCCGCTTGATCATCTGCCGGTGACGACGGGACTCACCGATATCCGGCAGATCGCCGTGAGCCGGCTGCTGCTCGATAACTTTGCACATATCAAGGCTTACTGGCAGATGTTGACGCCGAAGATCGCGCAGATCGCACTGCGCTTTGGCGCCGATGACCTGGACGGCACGGTGATTGAAGAGAAGATCTACCACGATGCCGGCGCTACCACGCCGCAGGGCATGACGCGCAAGGAGCTGTGCCGGCTAATCACCGAAGCCGGCCGTGTTCCTGTGGAGCGCGACACGCTCTACCATGCCGTGACAAGGACGGAAGACAGTTTTACGGTGGCGGTGTAAGGAGGAGTTGTGCTAAGCTAGACTTAGCTAAGGAGGCCAGCCATGGCCGCCAATCTACAAACACCGACTACTGTCAATATCTTCGAAGCGAAGACCCAGCTTTCCAAACTCGTGGAAAAAGCTGAGCGGGGCGAGGACGTGATCATCGCGCGCGCGGGCAAGCCGGTTGCGCGGCTGACGGGGCTGAAGCCCGAAAAGCCGAAGATTCGCTTTGGAGCGCTGAAGGGAAAAATCTGGATCGCCGATGATTTCGACGATCCACTGCCTGAGGACTTCCTGATCACACCCGAGGCCTGATCTTGCGCCTGCTCCTCGATACGCATATCTTTCTGTGGCTGGCGGCCGGCGACTCGCGGCTGAATGCTCAGGCGAAGAAGACGCTTGAAAGAGCCGAGAAGATCTACATCTCCTCGGCAACGATTTGGGAGATTTCGATCAAAGTGCGGTTAGGTAAATTAACCGTCGACCCTGAACAACTTGTCGCCGAAATTCAGAACAACGGGTTCAAGGAACTTCCGGTGCTTTCGCGGCATGCAAAAGAGGTTGCCAGGCTGCCGCGCCATCACGGCGATCCGTTCGATTTGCTGCTGGTGGCGCAGGCTATCACGGAGCCGCTGGATCTGCTGACGGCGGATGCGAGGCTGGCCGAGTATTCGGAGCTTGTGCTTGTGATTTAAGCAGCTCTGAGGAGTGCGCCCTCTCGTGTCTTAATGCAGAGTATTGCCGCAAAATAGGCCGACGCCTTACTGTCGCACGACCTCGCCGTTCTTCATCACAAAACTTACACGCTCGCAAACGCTGATGTCGTCGAGCGGATTGCCGGGGACGGCGACGACGTCGGCGTAGTAGCCGGGCTTGAGTTCGCCGATCTGGCCGGCCCAGCCTAAGAGGCGCGCGCCCTCGATCATATCGGCTTGCAGCACGCTGAGTGGCTTCATGCCGTAGCGGACCATGAGCGTGAGCTCGCGGGCTTGCGTGCCGTGCGGGAATGGTCCCACGTCGGAGCCCACGGCAAAAGGAATGCCTGCGGCGATCTGCTTTTTGAATTCGGCGATCTTGTAGTCGAGCAGCGCGCCTTCACTCCCGGCCTCAGTGGCTGAGGTGCTGTTGTGCGCGAAGTAATCGAAGATGGTGAAGGTGGGCACAGCGGGGATGTGTTTTTCCTTCATCAGGCGCATGGTTTCATCACTGAGCTGCGTGGCGTGGTCAATGGACGCGACTCCGGCCTGCGCCGCGTAGAGCGTGCCCGGCTCACCCATGGCGTGGACAGCAACCACGGTGCCGAGGCGATGCGCCTCCTCAACGGCTGCGGCAAGCTGCGCTTCGGTGTATTGATAGGGCGTGCGCAGCACGCCGTCGATCATGCGGTCGGGGCCGGTTTCGTAGATCTTGACGAAGCTTGCGCCCTCCTTGTGCTGCTCGCGAATGACTTGGATGAGCTGGTCGGCGGTGTTGGCGTAGTCGGCATTGGAGAGCACATGCTGCGCAGGATTGAATCGGTTGGCATCTTCGTGTCCGCCGAGGATGTCGATGGCGTTGCCGCTGATGCGCAACCGCGGACCCAGGATCAATCCCTGATTGATCGCGTCGCGGACCGCGGTATCGGCAGAGCCGGCGCCTTCCGTGCCCATGTCGCGCTCGGCGGTAAAGCCGGCGAGAAGATCGGCTTTGGCCGCCTGCTCGGCAAGGATCGTTCGCCAGGGGACGGACTCCTCGACCGTCTGCAGGTCTTCCGCGCCGGGATGCAGAAAGAGGTGCACATGCGCGTCGATGAGGCCGGGAAGCAGCGTCGTGTCGCCGAGCTCGATGAGCTTTGCGTCCTGCGGATGGTCGACAACTGTGCCCACGGCCTTGATCCGCTCGCCTTCAACAAGAATCTCGCCGGGCTGGAGAAGGTTTCCAGTATCGACCTGAAGCAGGCGTGCAGCGTGGAGAACGATGGGAGCGGAGGGCGGCTGCTGGGCGCGCGCAAAGACTGTGGCAAGCGCAAGAACCGCGATCGGCGACAGAACAGGCCGCAGAAGGTTTCGCATGAATATGAATATGCCGCCGATGCCCCCGCGTTGTCGATGAAGATTTTCTATGCAAACGACGATTCTTCAGTACGCCGCGATTCCGGTGAGGTGCTGACCGAGAATGAGCGTGTGGATGTCGTGCGTGCCCTCATAGGTCTTTACGGATTCGAGATTGAGCATGTGGCGCATGATGGGATGATCCTCGGTGATGCCGTTCGCGCCGAGGATGTCGCGGGCCATGCGTGCGGTTTCGAGCGCCATCCACACGTTGTTGCGTTTGGCCATGGAGATATGCTGATGGCCCACTTTGCCCGAGTCTTTCAAACGCCCGACGTGGAGCGAGAACAACTGGGCCTTTGAAATTTCCGTGACCATCCAGACAAGCTTTTCCTGCACGAGCTGATGGCCGGCGATGGGCTGATTATGGAATTGTTTTCTGATCTTCGAATAGTTCAATGCGGTGTCATAACAAGCGATTGCAGCGCCGATAGCGCCCCAGCCAATGCCATAGCGGGCCTGGTTGAGGCACATCAGCGGGCTCTTGAGGCCGGAGGTGCCGGGCAGCATGTTCGATTCTGGAACGCGGACCTCTTGCAGTGAGAGGCCGCTGGTGATCGAGGCGCGCAGCGACCATTTGCCGTGCACATCGTGTGCGGAGAAACCGGGACGGTCGGTTTCGACAAGAAACCCGCGGACGGTCTCGCCGGAATCGGGCTTGCCGGCGCCTTCCTCTTCGAGCTTGGCCCAGATGACTGCGACATCTGCGATCGAGCCGGAGGTGATCCACATCTTTTCGCCGTTGAGGACGTACTCGGAGCCGGAGCGGCGAGCGCGGGTGGTCATCCCTCCAGGATTCGATCCGAAACCGGGCTCGGTCAGGCCAAAGCAGCCGATCTTTTCGCCGCGGGCGAGCGCGGGCAGCCAGGTGCTCTTCTGCTCATTGGAGCCGAAGGCATGGATGGGATACATGACCAGCGCCGACTGCACGCTGACAAAGCTGCGCAGGCCGGAATCGCCGCGTTCGAGCTCCTGCATGACGAGGCCGTATTCGACATTCGACATGCCGGCGCAGCCGTAATCCTGAAGTGTCGCGCCGAAGAAGCCCAGTTCACCCATGAGCAGGATCAACTCGCGCGGGAAGCGCTCTTCGCGGAAGCAGGCTTCGATGATGGGGATGACGTTGTCGTCAACAAAGTCACGTGCAGTGCGGCGCACGAGCAGCTCGTCTTCAGAAAAACTCGCATCAAGTTGCAGAAAATCAAAGCCTTGGAATTTTGCGGCCATAACAGGCAAGGCTAGCAGATGAGGGCCGCAGGTGGGCAAGTTAGCGATTCAGCAAGTTAGCGTCCGCCTGCGGCGGACGTTCGCGAGTTAGCAGGCTACACCAGATGCGGGCGCCATGGCGCGCGATAATCACGTATCAGCAGTGTGGCCTGTCTTATTTGCTCAACGGGGAAAATTCATTTGGCTATGGGTGGTGATGCGTGGCTTCGTCAAGCCTCTCGGCATAGATCTTTTCGAACTCATCCCGTGCCATCTTCAATTGATCGGGATGCGCGTCCACCCACCGCTTGAATCCCGCGAATTTATTCGCGTCCCAGCCGCCTTCGAATTGACCGCCGTTCTTGCCTTCCCGGTTGAGCTCGAAGTTATAGGCATCCATCAAATTTGTAAACTCAGCGGAACTGACCGCCTCCTCGGCCAAGATCGCGGGCACAAAGATAACGCCCTGGGCATTTGCAATAACAAGGTCGCCGGGTAGCACCACAGCGTGGCCGATGCGTATGGGGCAATTGATGCACATCAACTGCTCCTGCCGCCACGCGGAGGGATCATAGCCTTTATAAAAGCCGTTGAAATTGGAAATTTCGCGGTTCTCTGCTTCGTCACGGATTCCGCCATAAAAGACAAATCCGCTATGCGTATGCGCGGCGATTCCGTTGCCGAGGTTCGAACCGATCAGAGTGCCTTCGAAAATCTTTCCGTAGCCGTCGGCAACGTAAACGTCACCCTCCGTAAGCTCCTTGATCGGCCAGCTATTGTTGAGCTCCCATGCAATGCGTCCTTCCGCCTTGCCCTCGGCCGCCTCCGCTCTGGCAATATCAGGCCGTGCCGGCATGTACTGGGTGGTCAGCGCCCGGCCGGCGAATGGCTTATCGATATGCAGAGCGCGCCAGTCGCCTTCAAACTGATTCTCGTAGCCGCGGCTGCGGAGAAAATCCCAGATGTCTTCGATGGAAACCGTGAGAGCGCGCCGGAGCAGGTCGTCGGGCACCTTGGGGCGGCCATCCGGGAAGCGATCTCCATGCCAATCTGCGGTGTAAAACAGGATTTGATCTTTCGTCTGCCTCACCTGAGCAAAGGCGCTGGCGCCGAGCATGGCGGAGAAAATCAGCGCGGCGATGATCGACCTCTTCATGGTTGTCCCTCGTGCATCGTGTTGACTGTGGCGCAACGCGGATCAATGTATAGGATCACCCCACGTCGCGCAATGGACCGGTGACCTATAGCGATCCTTGAGCTGCTGAAGGTGAGATACGCGCGAGATTTACCCGGAGCATCCGCGCTGGCGGATTGAATCAGTTGTTCCTAAAAGAAGATATGTCCGCGACGCACCGAAACCCGATTGCGCCGGATCGGTCGAGGCTCGGCGCCATCAGCAGGTATTTGCCGTGCTCAGAAAGCTTGTAAGCCTGCGGGAAATACCAGATCGCGCCAACCGGCTGATAGTGGCTTCCTCCCCGCAATACGGCTGCGCGCGTGTGGTCGTCCACGTATTCGTCTGTCCACTGCCAAACATTTCCAACCAGGTCCTCGACGCCGAATGGACTTGCCGCTCCGGGATGCATCTCAACATCTTTGGCTGGCATCATTGTTCTGCCGTGGTCCACAACCGGGACCTGCGCCTGGTCCCAGTTGTCGCCCCATGGATAAGTGCGGCCGTCGCTGCCCTGCGCTGCGTATTGCCACTCCCACTCGTGGGGCAGGCGCTTACCGGCCCATGTTGCGTAGGCACGCGCATCTTCGATTGAGACCCACGTGACAGGTTTGTTTCCCCAGCCCTCCGGATAAGATCCATCCTTCCAATCCCGAAGAAAATTGTGATCGTCTTTCGGCCTGTAATGAGTCGCATCAAGAAAGCGCTTGAACTCCGCGTTCGTTACCAGCGATTTGTCCATCCAGTATGCGTGCATATGCATAAGGTGGTCGTGGTAACGCCGCGGTGAATCCTCCCAGGGATACTGAAAATCGACTCCATCCTCGTCCATTCCTTCGATTTCAACCCCGTTCACCTGAAACCGAAAATCTCCGGCCGGAATCAGGACCATACCGTCAGGGGCTTGGGCATAGGATTTTGTCGCGGGCATCTCCACGATATGCATTTTGAGCGGCTGCCACAGGCTTGAATAGCTTGCGAGCGGCCGATCAGACAGACGGGACATGGATTTCAAGAACTCCTGCAGTCCCTCATCTGGGCTCGCCGTGGCGAGAATTGCGTCGAATCCGCGTGACTCAATCTCGAAGGACAGCGTCGTCTGTCCTTTGAAACTCTGCGGGTGTAATTCCTGGCCGTTCCAAAGATCGAAATAGCGCATTCCCGTTTCGGCCGGAATAGCTAGCTGCTCGCCATCGACGTTAAATGAATTCCGATTGATCAGGGTCCAGAGCGTTTGTCTCCCAGCCGGCCACTTGCTGGCGAATACGCCGTACTCAAGCGTGGGCGTATACGGCTCCCACTGCGCGCTGGTCAACATCGTGGCGAACCGCCGTTCGACCATAGCTACCCGGCGCAGCGCCTCCGCATCGCGCGGGGTGAACTGGTTCCAAATGCCCCACACATTTTCCCAACTCTCAAATCCAATTCCGTTGAAGAATGCCTCTTGCAGATCATCGGTGTGATCGTGCGACCAGCGCGCACAGAGATGGACCATGTGAGTGGGTTCCAGCCATTTGTACCGGCTGACCGATGGAGCGAATTGATCGTGCCAATATCCCCAGCTCGAGTAGTTGTAGGCAAGCATTTCATCAGAACCGAGGCCCAGCTCCGGCTCGAACACAATGGGATGGTGGAGCGATTCTGCGGTCTCAGCGAAGATGCGCGGCAAGCCTGTAGTCGTGTCTCCGTTGATACCGTCGGCATCCACTTCTTTCATCTCTGCGGCGATCGCCTCCCAGTCCGGCCGGCCCTCGTCGCGAGTGCCTTGATCCCAGAGCATCACAGGAAAGAAGACGCGCACGTGATGCCGATGAAAGTCTTCGACCATCTCCTTGACGGCTGTGGGACCACCAGGGAGATCGCGAAACATCTCGTATTGGTTGCGATCGTCGATTCCGAGATTGGGGTAGGTGTGCCACAGGAGCACGCTATCCACGCCGCCATAGCGCCGATCGACATCTTCGAGGAATCGATCCACGGTGTACGCACCGCGGTCTACGTCGTAGAGGTATCGATCGTGCACCATTACCTGCGGCTGAACGAAGTTGTTTTCCGACCATTCGAGACCCGCCGGAGGAGCAAACCCGTGATCGTCGCCGGCGCGGATCCGTCCTTGCGTACGCCAGCGGGTAACAAAGTCTAACCAAGATTGAAGTTCTTCAGGCGAGCAACGCCGTGCCGTGGGGCCGTTGTACTGGGGAATTGCATCACAGGCAGGCCCGGGGATCTGTTCTCCCTGAGGAAAGTAGGTTGGGGGCGCTTGAGCGTGCAATGGATGAACAAGGAGCAGCAATAAACCGAGCCAGAGGCATTGTTTCCACACGCTTGACAAGTGCTCCTTCTATCCTCTATTGGTTCAACCTATGGTCATCGAGGAGTCTACGGGAACGGCTTTGCCCTGTCAATCTATCGTCGAATCAGGGGCCACAACCGCCAGACGCGGCGCGGGCCTGCCAACCGCGACAGTGGACGAACCTTTTATATTGGCTGGATACGTCTCCTCTTCACCGCATGTGCCGTTCCTCGCGTTTGCCAGGAGCTTTCTTTCAAGGGGATTGCGCGATGAGGTTCCACCACTTGCGGGATGGTGCGATTGCCAAGGAGATCGGCGGGGAGCTGGCGACTATGAATGGCACATTTGCCGCTAATCTGCTCTCGATGATCCTGAAAGCCCTTGACGACCAATTTTCTGGTTCGGGATGCCTTGCGGTAAGCGATAGAACAAAATTGGAATGGGTGCCCAAAATACGGTGAAAATAGATGCCGGGAAACCGTCTCTGGTTGCCGCTCAGAAAGCTCCATCAAAGCGGATTCATTTTCAAAATAAGTTGTTTATATGCCAGAATTTATGACAACAAATAGGCGATGGATCATCCCCTCTTTGGCTGAATTCTATGCTATGCGCATGGAAAAGCTCTTGACAATTCTCTGACTGTGAGACTATAACGCAATCTCAAATGGCTGAACCACTAATCCCCCTAAATCGTATTACTGGCCGGAAAACTTAGGGCAAGCGCTGTTCGTATCCCGATATCCAGCGACAGTTAATGCGACTGCGTAACGCGCGTGTTGTTGAGCCATCCTGAAGGAGGCGCCATGGCATTCAAGCCTGGAAAGAATCAGTCGGTATTCCATTTCCCCGTCCGCGTAGTGATCTCTCTCGTCATCACCTTGGCATTCTTCTCGCCGACAATCCATGGACAAGGCGCATCGTCGGCCCTGAATGGCACAGTCAAGGACCCGACGGGTCTGCCGATTGTTGACGCGAGAGTATCGCTCACAAACCTCGATACACTCACCGTGCTAACAACCAATACAAATGAAGTGGGGCGGTACGTCTTTGCGGGTCTGACTCCCGCGCGCTACAGTCTCTCCATCGAGAAACAAGGCTTTCAGAGCGCAACTGTTTCCTCGTTTGTCTTGGCCGTAGATCAGACGCTTACTGAAGATGTCCAGCTCGCGGTGGGAGCGACAGCCCAGCAAATCGAGGTGCAGGCGTCGGAAGAGAACGTTGAGACGACGACCACGGAGCTCGGTACGGCAATTCAGAACACCGAGGTTTCAGGACTGCCGTTGAATGGAAGAAATTTCACGCAATTGCTTAACCTGACGGGCGGCACCTCCCCCATAAGCACGGACCAGAGTTCCGGCCTGAGCAGCGGCTCCTTCGGTGGACGCACAATCGGCAGCGCGACTTTTCCTGCGGTGAGCGGCCAACCAAACCGCAGCACGCTTTTTCTCCTGGACGGTTTTACGAATTACGGGTTTATCGGGACGTATGCAGTGGAGCCGATCGTAGATGCCATTCAGGAGTTCAAGGTTCAATCTCATAACGACAGCTCGGCGTATGGCGGAGCCATGGGTGGCATCGTCAATGTGGTTACACGCGCAGGAACGCAGGAATTTCACGGCGACGCCTGGGAGTTCCTCCGTAACCAGCTCTTGAACGCCAGGAATTATTTCGCAACGAGCGTGACGCCCTATCGGCAAAATCAATTTGGAGGAACCATTGGCGGTCCAGTAGTCCCTTCCCACCTCCTAAATGGCCGGCCTTCCAAGACCTTCTTCTTCGCGGCCTACGAGGGATTCCGGTCGGCGACTTCGGCGCACATCAACGAGGTGGTTCCAACTCAGGCGCAGTTGAGTGGAGACCTGAGCAGTATCTCCGTTCCAATCTTTGACCCCTCTACAACTGCTCCCGATCCGGCAAATCCCGGGTACTATACACGCCAGCAATATCCGAATAATCAAATCCCGGCCAGCGAAATCAACCAGCAGGTGGTTGCTTATGCAAAGAAGATCTATCCCACGGTGACGTCGCTTCCCGTGAACGGCTACAACTTCACCGATCCTACGTTGAACATCGCCAACAGCGACACCGGAACGGCACGTATCGACCACACGTTCAACGACCGGCTTTTCGTTTGGGGAACATTCAACAAGTTCGATTTGCATGCTTCGTCAGCGGTCGGCATCCCCGGCGTCACCAATGCACAAGACGAATCGGGGTATCTCACGGGCGGGTCAGTCACCTGGACATCTCGAAGCGGCAAATCAATCCTTGATGCGCGATTCGGAAGAACTGAGGAATATATCCTCCTCAATTACAACTTTCCCGCAGGTCTGGCAAACGCCTATCAGGCCGGAGGATTCAATTCGCAGACGGTCAGTGGATTTACCGGAGGGCTCAGCTTCAATCCGGGCATGACCATTCCTGGCTTCACTACTCTTCCAGAAGGATTCAATCAAGGCAATCAACTCGCGAATATCTGGGAAACGGCTGGAGATTACACCCGCCTGATGGGCAAGCACACATTGCAGATGGGCGCCGACATCAATACAAATAACAATCGCCAACCGATTCTCTACGTCAACGAGACATTCGATCCCTACCAGACCCAGTATGTTGATGTTCCAAACCCCAACATCAAATCGTCAGGAAGCGCACTCGCCTCCTTCTTGCTGGGGCTGCCACTCAGCGCAAACCGGCGCAACCTCAATGTCACCACCCATGGTGGATGGGTCGACGGCTTCTACTTCCAAGATCAATGGAGAGCTGCAGCCAAGCTGCAGGTCAATCTTGGGTTTCGCTACGACGTCACGCTCTGGCCGATCTACGGGAGTAAGAAAGACGGAAATGCGTATGTCGGCGATACGGATCTAGACACAGGACAATACATCCTCCAGGCTGTTCCTCCGGCGTGTTACACAGGCGCATCGCCCTGCATTCCAACCGCGAATGGCGCCCTTCCAGCAAACGTGATTGTGACTCCCAAAGGCAATGGCTCAATCGTGCACAACACGAATGACAACTGGCAGCCAAGAATCGGAATCAGTTATCAGATCATGCCGAAGACGGTGATCCGCACGGGTGCCGGGCGATTCTTCGATAACTGGGCGGGCATCAATCAACTTGCCACGAATTACCAGGGAAGCTGGCCAGACACTTCGTTCCTGGGCGTCGCCAACCTGAACGGACCCCTGGCTCCCGTCACGTCGGCCCAGAATCCATTCAGTCTCGGAACGGGCACCAACATTGAGCCCGCTGCAAACCCGTTCTCGCAAGTGAATTTCTTTATCGACCCCTTCTACAAAAATGCGTACGCGATCGAATGGAATTTTGGAGTGCAGCAGCAGGTGAGGAACAGCACATTGGTCGAGATCGACTATGTTGGCTCCCACACGAGCCGCCTGGACAGCAATCTCGTTCGCAATGTCGGACTCTATCCGGCCGCTACCGCGCTCAGCACGCGGCAGCCATTTTCCTATATCACGCCGACGCAGTACGACAAGAGCAACAGCAATGCCAATTACAGCTCGATGCGTGCTACGCTTCGGACTCAATTGAACAGAGAGCTAACGCTGATGGCGGCATACACCTGGTCCAAGACAATTGATCTTGGATGCGATGGATACTTTGGCGGCGCGTCATCGTGCAGCGTTCAGGATCCATACCATATGAACAATGATCGAAGCGTTGCCGGCTTCGACATTCCTCAAATGGCGAGCCTGAGTTTCATCTACGAGCTTCCTTTCGGACATGGAAAGCTTCTCAACATCGAGAATCCGGTGCTCAATGAATTTGTCGGGAACTGGAATCTCAGTGGCATCTACACCGCTCGCTCGGGAGTGCCGTACCACGGAACCGCGGCGGCACAAATCAGCAACACCGGGAACAATTTCGAGCGCCCAAACCGCACATGTTCAAATCCGTATGCAAATTCGGGAGGAGTGCAGTTGCTCAACACGTCCTGCTTTTCGCTTCCGGCCAACTATACATTTGGAACGGAACCCAGGAATGACCTCCGCTCACCTCACGTGACAAACCTTGATACCTCTATGGCGAAGGAGTTTCCACTGCGAGAATCATCGAGCAAACAAAACGTCGAGTTCCGTGCGGATTTCTTCAACACATTCAATTCAGCTGCATTCAACAGTCCCGCCGATTTAAATGTTGCCGATATCAACACTACCTTCGGGGTGGTCACGTCGACCGCTCAATCCGAACGGCTGATTCAGCTTGCTCTGAAGGTCAATTTCTAAAGTGATTAGGCAGTTCCCAGACGGCAGAACATTTGCCAGCCCCTGCGCACCAAATGTTCTGCCGTGAGCCTGATCGATCTCTAATCTGATTACAGAACCTGCGAAGGCTACGCTCTGAGCCCAGAGATCTCCAGGTTGAAACGAAGCTGAAGGTAAACTGACCTGATGAATTCAATGAGCCGCCGGTCGTTTGTAGAGATGATGGCCGCCACGAGTCTGGCAACTCCATTGGGGAAATTCCGGCAATCGAAGCAGCCCAACATTCTATGGATCATGGCCGACGATCACTCCCGGGAAACAATCGGGTGTTATGGAAGCCGAATCAACAGGACGCCGAATATCGATCGCATTGGAGCTGAAGGCATGCGATTTGAGCAGGCGTTCTGTACGAATGCTCTTTGCACACCCAGCCGCGCGAGTATTCTTACAGGACAGTACAGCAATCAAAATGGAATTTACACACTCGATGACCGGTTCGCGCCAGGCCAACCGACATTTGCGGGAC
This sequence comes from Acidobacteriaceae bacterium, assembly GCA_030037705.1. Lineage (GTDB taxonomy): Bacteria > Acidobacteriota > Terriglobia > Terriglobales > Acidobacteriaceae > Telmatobacter. The sequence continues at coordinate 15,159 of JASHQE010000230.1, forward strand.
CGCTGCAGGATGCGGGCTATTACACCGGCCTGATCGGCAAGCTACACGTCACCCAGGAACCGGCGAGATTCGATTACTGGAATATCTTTCCGGAGCAAGGCACTTATTTCGATCCGATGATGATTGAAAACGGAAAGGCGTACCAGCATTCCGGATACGTCACGGACATCGTTACCGATCTCGCATTGCAGTTTCTGGAGTCGCGGCCGAAAGACAAGCCGTTCTGTTTGCTCCTGCACCACAAGGCGCCGCACGATACATGGCAGTTCGATGCGAAGCATGCCGGTCTCTTTCAGGAGTGGATTGCCGAGCCCGCTACCCTCTACGATGATGATCGTACCCGTTCCGATGCGATTCGCATGGCTCAGAACAAGATCGGGGAGCGGCAGACGGCGTTTCCAGAAGAGACAGCACATCTGCCGGCTTCTTCACGGAAGGGAACGTGTTACCAGATCTTCATCCAGAGATACCTGCGCTGCGTCGCGAGTATCGACGATAATGTCGGCCGGGTGTTGACTTACTTGGACAAGAACGGTCTGACCGACGACACGATCGTTGTTTATACCAGCGACCACGGTGTTTTTGTTGGCGAGCACGGATTGTTCGATAAGCGTTTGATGTACGAATCCGCCATTCATATTCCACTACTGATTCGATATCCGCGCGAGGTACCGCGGGCTTCGGCCAACAGCGACTTTGTCGTGAATATCGACTTTGCCGAAACTCTGCTGGATTTCGCCGGCGCTAAACCACTCTCAGGAACTCAGGGGCGCACATTGAGGCCGATGCTGCGAGGCCAAACGCCTTCGGGATGGCGGGATTCCCTCTACTACCGCTACTGGATGCATGGGGCGCATTTCAATATTCCGGCTCACCTTGGAATCAGAACAAAGGAATTCAAACTCATCTATTTTTATGGGCAGCCCTGCGGAAAAACCGGAACCCAGGGCCCGCCGACCAGCCCTGCCTGGGAGTTCTACGATCTCCGAACGGATCCCAATGAGCTGAGTAACCTCTACAACGACCCATCGCGCCAGAACACGATTCGAGATTTGAAGGTGAGGCTCAAGGAGCTCCAGCAGCAATTTGAAGATCTGGATGAATGCGGCACGTTTTCTTTGTGATCTCCCCAGATGTCAAGGGCGGAGTAAAATCGGGCCAGTGGGGCGGCCATGGGTCGTGGTTGTGGCAGGTTTCGCATAACGATGTACAGGCGTCGTTTTATCCCCCCGTGGGTGTACAGAATGTCCCGACGCCAGCCATCAACTTATTCGTACATGCTGCGAACGATCACCCCCCCTGCAATCGGGCAAAATCGCAATGTGAACGTGCTTGAAAAGAGCCACGAGGAGACGCCGTCAACGGAATGCCGGAACCGGCGCCTCTTCCTTCTTTGGTAGTGGGCCAGTTTGCGCAAAGCCATCCCTCAGGGGCTAAAGCCCCACTCAATTTGTGTGATTTGATGTACGGGCTGAAGCCCGTACCCTTCAAGTTGAAGCCTGTATCCTTCAAACTGACCCATTATCCTTCTTTTCATTTTCGGTTGGTTGGGTGAGAATTCGGAATGCGTTCTTGGTATCTTTGGTTTTCAGCGATGGTGTCCGCGCTCGGCGGATTCCTCTTTGGCTACGACTGGGTTGTGATTGGCGGAGCCAAACCTTTTTATGAAGCTTACTTTGATCTCGTGCGTCCCACCCAGGAAGCGTGGGCCATGAGTTGTGCCCTGGTAGGCTGCCTGTTCGGAGCGATTGGCTCCGGCTTTCTGAGCGAAAGAATAGGACGGAAAAAGGCGCTCTTGATCGCGGCCGCGACTTTCGCGTCGTCATCCCTCGGCATCGGCTTGGCACACACCTTTCAGGCCTTCGTCTTGTGGCGCATCGCAGGTGGAGTGGCAATTGGAATGGCTTCGGCTCTATCTCCCATTTACATAGCGGAGGTTGCGCCGGCTGCGATCCGCGGGAAGCTTGTCTGCCTGAACGAACTGGCGATTGTCATTGGCATTCTTGCTGCGCAGGTGGTCAACTGGTGGATCGCCCAGCCCGTGCCAGCGGCAGCTTCGTTCGAATATATCCGTATGTCGTGGAATGGTCAGGTCGCGTGGAGACACATGTTTGAGGCCGCCGTTGTGCCTGCAATCGCATTTCTGCTCGGCCTTCTTACTATCCCGGAGAGTCCGAGATGGCTCGGGCTCAGAGGTCGGTGGGACTCCGTAGAGCGGGTGCTCTCGAAGCTGGGAGGCAATCCATATGCCCGGCAGGTTGAGAACGAAATGAAGGCCAGTGTGGCCAGCGACGGACAGGAAAGTTTCTGGGAAGCCTGCAAGGACCGCCGCATGAGAGGAGTATTGTTCGTCGGAATCACTCTGGCCGTTCTGCAGCAGTGGTGTGGGATTAACGTGATCTTCAACTATGCCCAGGAGGTCTTCTCTGCAGCCGGCTATTCGCTCACAAGCATATTTCTGAATATTGTCATCACCGGAGTCGTCATGTGCGTTTTTACGTTTGCGGCAATCGCAACGGTAGAGAAATTGGGACGTCGCCGACTGATGCTCTTGGGCTGCGCTGCTCTGGCATGCATCTACACAATCATTGGCGCGCTTTACATCTCGCATCAACAGGGCTTTCTATTGCTTATTGCTGTTGTTGCAGCGATTGCCTGCTACGCAATGACATTGGCGCCCATCACCTGGGTTGTACTCTCTGAGATCTTTCCGACCGATATCCGGGGCGCGTTCATGGCCATCTGCACCGCGAGCCTGTGGCTCGCGTGCTTTGTGCTCACGTACACCTTTCCGCTGCTGAACAGATCTTTGGGGACCGCAGGGACCTTTTGGACGTATGCCGCAATCTGCGGACTGGGTTTCGTTTTCGTCTTGAGACGGCTGCCTGAGACGAAGAAACGCACTCTTGAAGAAATCCAGCACCTCTGGAAGGGTTGATTCAATTTGATTGCTGCACCTCGGCGAAGCAACGCCGGGCGATCTCGCGCACTACCAAGGACTGCTGCCAGCGATCCGATTCCTCTCTGCCCCCAAACTCCCGCGCATAGTAAATGTTTGAAGCAAGCAATTCAACCGTAAAACAGAAAGAGGGAGCGGAATCATTTCGGCGCAAATAGGCTTGAAAGACATCTTTCCACAGGCGCTGGAAATGCTTCACAAAGGGTAGATCGAGTGCAGTATCCAAGTCTCCGATATCGACCTGCATACATCCTGGATTGCCAATCCTGCCATGCAGAAAGTGCACTCTTTCGATTACCGGCTGAATGAAGGCAAGCTTCTGCTCAAAGTCTCCATATACCATCTCCAGTCCCGTATACCAGTGCGAGAAGTCGCCGTTGAACTTCAACTCCGGGAAGCGCTTTACAAACTGCACTGTACGCCATTGGTCCTGGAAGATTGTTGCTCGGTGAGTCTCCATATACATAGGAATCTGAAATCGTTCTGATGCCTCAAGCACTGCTTCGATCAGAAGCGCAGCCGCGGAATCGTCTTCGTATCCCCAACCGACGTGAAGTGTCAAAGCTTCCAGATCCGACTGGCGTGCTTCCTCGCCAAGGCGAAATCCATCATCCGGGTGATTGACACGGCCGCTGCCACACACTCCCAAACCGAGTTGCCTGCATGCAGGGATGAGGCCTTTTTCGAGCGGTTCCACAAACTGCACTCCGTCATATCCTGCATCCCGGATCGCCCGTAACCAGCCTCCTGATGGCTCGGGCATTCCTTCTTTGGAGAGCCAGTTGTAATAACAACAAAGTGAATGCTTCGAGTTCATGTCCGGTGAACGCCCTCCATGACGGATTCGTACTAGCCCAATAGAGTTGAGGCTGCGTATTTACGGGAGAAGAGTCTTATCTCCGACGACCGAAAATGTGGTCGAAAGCCCCGCGGCATCTGTGTGTGGTTGTCCTTCGCCAACCCAGATGCTGTACTGGCCGTCATGCACGCGTTGTACTCCGTCATCATCGGCGAATGCAAGCTCACGATCGCCCAGCACAAAAGATACCGCCTTCATCTCTCCGGGATTGAGATGCACTCGTTGGAAGCTCCGAAGCGAAGGATGAGGCGGCGAGGCTGAGTCGCTTGCGGATAGGTAAAGCTCGACGACCTCATCTCCGGCTACCGAACCGGTATTCTTCACCCGAACCGTGATCCTCTGTGAAGTTCCAGCTGTCAAGTGTGTGGCATCTGGCGTCAGGTCAGAATAGGCGAAATGGGTGTAACTCAGCCCGTATCCGAACGGATATTCCGGTTTTCCGTCGAAATATCGATAGGTGCGCCCTCTCATTGAGTAGTCCGCAAAGGGAGGCAATTGGTTTACCGATTGATAGAACGTGACCGGTAAACGGCCGGAGGGATTGACGTCGCCATGAAGAACCTCCGCGAGCGCCTGTCCTCCATACTCGCCCCCATACCAGCTTTCCAGGATGGCCGCTGCCGGAGACGCGAGCTCCTCAAGACTCACCGCTGATCCGCTCTGCAATACGATGATTACCGGCTTGCCCGTTGCTTCCAACGCTCTCAGGAGGCGGATCTGCGAGTCGGGGAGTGTCAGCCCGGTGCGGTCGCCTCCGTCGAATCCAGGGATGCGAAGCGGCATCTCTTCTCCCTCAAACCACGGAGTCAACCCGACACAAGCTATCACAAGATCCGCCTGACTGGTCGCTTTCATCGCCTCTTGCAAGAGGGCATCAGGCGGAGCTCGCCAGGAGAAGGTGATTCCTGCGGAGAATCGGGGCGATTGATGGGTATACTCAAGCACAAATTTCCGCTTCTCCTTGGTGGCAAAGTGGATCGTCATACTCTTGCGAGGCTGGCCAAAATCGGTACAGGACGAGGTTGCCCGGAAGACGGGAGCGCCCTCGATCTGAACTGAGTATGTCTCATGGTCATCGCTTGGATCGCATCGGCGGTCCTCGATTTGGAAACTGTAATCCCCCGCTGCCGGCACCTCGATAAAGCCTGTCCACCTGACCGAAAACTGATTTGGATTCACTCCTGCGGCCGGAGACACGGCGTTCCAATCGAAGTCGATCTGGCGGTCGACTCTCGTCGCGACCATGCCTCCGTCAAAATCTGTTCCGTTAAAAAATTGCGCCCGCAGGCCGTCCGGAAATGCCGTGCGTGGAACGGGCTGTGCTATGCCATCCGCATAGGCCGATCCCTGCGCGTATACGACATGGTCAGATCCGAAAATTTTCTCGATACCATCGATCGGCAGAATGGGGTTTGTCGGCGTTCCCTTGTAGTTTCCCTCGAGCGCTATCAGCGAGGTTGCCCCTGGGCCGATGACCGCAATGCGTTTCGGGATGCGAATCGGAAGAATGCCCGCGTTTTTCAACAGGACAATCGATTCCTGTGCCGCGCGCAACGAGAGCTGTTGATGGGCCTTGGAGTGATTCTCCGAATATCGGATCGAAGCGTAAGGCACTGCGGCCTGCGGATCAAACATCCCGAGTTTCATGCG
>JASHQE010000028.1 GCA_030037705.1 Acidobacteriaceae bacterium
AGCACAAGATTTCGCGTCCCAATCCATCGCATAGGGCTGCTTCCAAAGCACAAGGGAGAGTATGCGAAAGTATAGCCAAGCCGCCGCCCGCAAACAAGCGCCCCGAAAGAAAACGGCAACTATGCCGTGCACCACGCCGATTTGCTCCGCGTCGCCTATGGCTTTACACTTGAAGAGTTGCACCGGATCCAGTTGCGCTCTTAATGACGGCAAGGATTTCGGTGCAGCGCAGGCATATGCTTGGCGAGTTGATAAGAGTTGATAAAACCGATCTGTGAGACCGGTTTTAATCCCTTGCAGGCGCGTAGCTCAGTTGGTTAGAGCGCTTCCTTGACACGGAAGAGGTCGTTGGTTCGAATCCAATCGTGCCTACCAATTCCCTTAAAAATCAATTGATTAGAGACCATGCCTCTTCCTCATGAGAACCCATCCGTCCTCCCTCTATGGAGTGCGAGCCCCCACATTCCCCGCAATAGCCGTGCGTTAGAAGATATAAGCGGGCAGCGAACCAAACTGGCGCCCGCAGCCCATGAGCGACAATTTCATTCATGATAGTGATGGTTCGATGTTAAGTTTCGCTCAAAACGTGACCTTTGCCGCGAACTGAACCAAGCGGGGCGATGAGGCCTGCACTACCTGTCCGAACAGCGGACTGGAGAAGTCTCCATTGACGGTCGCTGGCCCAAAGAATTGAGAGTGATTAAAGACGTTGAATGCTTCCATGCGAAGCTGCAGAAACCTTGCGTCATCCACGCGGACAGACTTCAGCAGTGCAAGGTCAGTATTAAAATCTCCGGGACCTGAGAAATACCGCCGTTTGGCATCACCGAGCGCGCCTTCGCGGTTTGGACTGAACAGAGAGGTGTTGAAATAGGGCTTTCTGTTCGCCGGGTGATGGTTAATGTTCAACGAGCCAGGTGCAACATCAGGCAAGTCGATATAGCGATTATTCACCCCATTGGGATTGCTGCCCAGGAGAGAATTATCGAGATCAGTGGAGAGCGTCACGGGCAAACCGGTGCTGGCCCGAGTGACTCCTGATAGCTCCCACCCCTGCGTCAAGCGATTGGAGTGTTCAAAAAGATGCTCAAACGGGAGCGTGTATTGGTAGGTCACCACTACGTAGTGTTTAAGGTTAAAAGCTGAAATCGCCCTGGTCGCATTCACATCGTAAGGATCGACGGGGTCCGCAAAACTCGATGCTTGATCGATCGACTTGCTGTAGGTATACCCTGCCGTAGCATCGAGTCCGTGAGCGGCATACCGAAAGGTGGCTTGAAGAGAGTTATACGTGGAATTACCTATGCTTGCCTCGTAGCTGTCGTTACCAAAATTGCAGTTAAGACCCACGCGGGTGCAATTTATGGTTTGACCGGAAGGCAGAGTGTAAGGGCTGTTCTCGCCACCCGGCCCACAGCCTTGCGAGGCGAGAGACAGACAAAGAGCAGGATCGCCGGGGTTGACCGAATCCACGAGGATGAGGTGATGACCCTCGGAGCCGACATAATTCAACTGCAAGATGGCATTTCTGCTGAACTGGCGCTCGAACGAAAGGAAGTACTGCCCGGTGTACGGATAGGTGTCGGTAGGTGGAGGCGCAGTCATGCCTTGAATCGGTAAAAACGGCGCGAAATTAATGCCCGTGATCGGATGATGCACGGTCGCGCCGTAAGGAACTAAGGCCAGTGGGAAGGGATTGGTGTTAAATTCACCCGTTGCATTGGTGAAGGGAGTGGCGAATAGCGGAGGAGCGGGGCTGGTGTAGCTCAATCCATACGGGGGTTGCGGTTCATCAAAGGCAATGACATTCCCCTGGATCACCGTATGATAGATGCCATAACCTGCGCGTATGCTGGTTTGCTTTGCTCCGCCAAGGAGCTTGCCGAATAATCCCTCCGATTTACTCGGGGAGTAAGCCAGACCGATGCGTGGAGAGAAACGATTTCCAAGGGGAACAAGCGTAGACGGAACCCCTTTGTCCGTCGGATACACAATGCTAGGCGGCGCATCCGGATAGACTTGCGATTGTTCTCCCGGGATAAGCGTAGGGGCTTGGTTATACTTCTCCGACCAGAACTCCAGCAGCTCCCAGCGAAGTCCATAGTTCAAAGTTAGATCAGGCCCGAATCGCCAGCTATCCTGAGCGAATGCCCCGGCATATTTGTGGCGAGGATAATACGATTGTGAATCGGCCTGATTATAGAGATTTGGAGCGCCCAGCAGAAAATCAACAAAGTCCGAACCGCTTTCGCTTCCTGTGAAAGTAAAGCCGCCGTTGAATTCAGGGTCCGGGTGGACGTTAACCTGGTCAAGGATTCCCTGAAAGCCCGTCTTGATCGTGTGCTTGCCAACAACGGCGGTGAAATCGTCGCTCACCGTAAAGGTGTTGTTTTCCTGCGTGAGATTCGTGATCGGTTCGCCTACAACAAACGAGTTGAAGATCATGTTCTCAGGACCTTCAATGGCCGGATCAAGAGGGGCAATGCCCTGAGTGCCAGCGCCGGTGACGAAGCCCTGTGATGCCAGACTCTGCCCGACGTTGCCGGAGGGTTGGCCCACGTTGTTGAAGGTCCGCATATAGCCAAGATGCGCCTCGTTGACCATCGAGCGGCCGATGGTCCTTGAGTCGCCGAGGCTGATCAATTGGGCGTTCCCAATATTCAATGCGCCAAAACCTGGGACCGAAGAACCACCTTGTTCGGTCGGATAGGGATCGTTCACCTTGTAGTTGTCATAGAAGTAGTAGGCCATCAGCTGCCCCCAACGCGCATCACCTCCGTCGAGACGACCGCTAAGCTTGTCGTCGCGCACGATTTCCGCCTGGGAGCCGGTCGAGAAGGTGGCGTCTCCAACATTTGGCTTGGGAATGTACTGCAGCAAATGCTGTGCTGGTGCAGACCAGGCAGCGATGGGGAATGTACCGTTCGGGAAGACGCACTGCGTGTAGGAAGTGCATCCCATCGTGTAAAAAGGCTCGCCGGGAGACACAGTCACGGAGCCGCCTGTTGCGCTCGACAAGCTGTTGGAGAGCTGAGTGGCAAGGCAGGTCGCGGAGACATTGCAGGGGGATACTGTGCACGGTCCCCCATTGCATCCGGATTCGAACAAGCTAACCATACCCGGATCAGTCAGGTTGCCCGAGCGTTCAGCGAACGTTGGAACGGAAATGAGCCCTGTGGCCAAGCCTTCAGTCGTACGTGTTCCTTGATAGTCTGCGAAGAAAAAAACCTTGTTTTTCTTACTAATCGGACCGCCCAGTGTGCCTCCATACTGGTTTTGACGATACGGTTCCACTCCATCTGTCGAGAAAAAGCTTTTCGCATCGAGTGCCGTGTTGCGAAGGAACTCAAAGCCGCTGCCGTGAAACTGATTGGTTCCGGATTTCGTTACGACATTGATAATTCCGCCAGAGTAGTTTCCGTATTCGGCATCGAAATTGTCCGTCAATATTCGGAACTCTGAAATGGAGTCGAGGTCAGGAATGATCAAAGTACCGCCATTCATCAACTCTTTGACATCACCGCCATTCACAAGAAATCCGTTGGCATCTTCGCGCTGGCCGGAAATCGATTGATTGCCTGGGTTCAGAGCACCTGATGGGTTAATGGTTAAGGTGGCTCCTGCCATAATGATGGAGTCCGGGGTTTGAGTTGACACGGGCACAATGCCGGGCTGAAGAGCCAACAGGTCTGTGTAGCTTCGGCCATTCAGAGCGACAGCCTGAATTTCAGTGCTCGCCACCACCTCGCCAATCTGAGTATCCGCGATTTCGACCTGGATCGCGGTGTCAGACACCGTCACCGTTTCGCCTTGGCCGTTCCCAACTTCGAGCTTTACATCCTCTTCGAGCTTCGTATTTACATCGATGATTAAGCCGGTGCGCCTATACGGCTTGAACCCGCTCACTGTGGTCTCGAGTTCATACCGTCCCACCGGAACACTCGGAAAGACATAGAAACCGCTTGCGTCGGTCTGAGCAGTCCTCTGAATCTGTGTATCGCTATTGCGCAGCGTGACATGGCTGCCGGGAAGGACGGCTCCGCTCGCATCTTGTATTGTTCCTGAAATGCTCCCTACGCCGGTCTGGGCTCGAACAAACGAACCGGAGAGAAAAGGAAAAGTAAGAACTAGAGACAGAAGTACAACAGTGGTTGACAGGTGAAAGCGACCCTTTCGGGTAAGGAAGAGAAGGGAGTCCAGCCTCGGATGGAGCACAAGCACCTCGCGGGGCGGGAAAAGGAAGGCGCGAGGGCTCAGAATTCTTGAGCGATCGTCCCCGTTTCCACGCGGAGAAGAATCACAAACTCACCCCAGGTAGGTCTCCTGACTTTCAGGCGAGGCCGCTTCGTTGCGGCTTCAGATCTTCCGCCTTCCCCGGTTTCCCGAGTGGCATTCCGGAAGATCAATTGTCCTGATTACAGTGGCGGGACCGCGCCGGACTCACACCGGCTTCCCTGTTATGCCCTCGCGGGCACCTGGAATGTCTGAAATAGACCATATCACAGCCGGTGTGGAATTCAGGAACGGCGATCTGGGCCAGCACGGTGCACAAGTAAAGTTCTGGATCGAGTCCGTTAAGGTTGGCCGAGCCGATCAGTGTACTCCCGGGAGCTGGATCGGATCATGTGTCGCTAAGTTATCAGTTAAAGTCTTTTCTCTTAGAACTCGTCATAAGCAATCTGTGAGGTCGGAATATTGAGGGCCATCAGCATTTTGGTACATGCCTTGATCATCATGGGCGGACCACATAGGTAATACTCGACGTTTTTCGGATTGGCGTGGTCCCTGAGATAGTTCTCAAGAAGAATCTCGTGGATGAACCCTTGATAACCCTGCCACCGATCTTCAGGCAGTGGCGAAGAAAGCGCTAAATGGAATCGAAAATTTTGATAGACTCCGGCGAGCTGCTGAAAATAATCGTCATAGAAGATCTCTTGCCTGGAACGTGCTCCGTACCAGAAGCTGATCTTGCGAGCGCTATTTTCGGTCTCCAGCAAATGTGACAGATGAGCTCGCAGCGGAGCCATACCCGCGCCGCCTCCGACATATATCATCTCCCGCTGTGTGGGCTTGATATGGAAATCTCCAAATGGGCCGATGGCTGTGACTTCATCTCCGGGCCTTAAGCTAAAGATATAACTGGAACCAACTCCAGGACCGCACTCCTGCCCTGGAGGAGGCGTTGCGATCCGGACGTTGAATCGAAGCGTTCCCTCTGTTTGCCGGTTGCTGGCTACTGAATAGTTGTTCCGGCGACAGTCCCCAGGGTTACGAGCGATAAAGTCGAAGACATGTTGTGCTTTCCAGGCCGATCGAAATGGTTCGTCGATCTCAAAATCTTTGAAGTGAATTTCATCGTAAGCAGGAATATCTATCTGGAGATAGTCGCCCGGTACAAAAGGAATTTCTTGGTCCGCTTCAGGAAGCAGGACCAGTTCCTTGATAAAAGTTGCAATATTGCGATTACTCACGACATGGAAGCGATAGGTCTTCTGTTCGCGTGCACCGGATCCCCCGGGCTTCATGACGTTGATCTGCAATAGATCGCCACGTTCCCGGACAGGATAGGTGGCCAAACCGCGGCATATAGGAGCGCGTGCAGGAGAACCGTCGGCGAGACGAAATCGACCGTTATGTTTAGCGCATTCGATGATGTCACCCTTCACCAGGCCCTCGCTCAGGTGAACATTACCGTGCGTGCAGATTCCATCGGTAGCAAACAAACTGCACGCAGCACCTCGATAGAGCGCATAGGTCTTTCTCCCGTGATCGAAACGGATGACATCGGAGCAGCCTAGCTTTCCTGCTTCGCACACCGATATCCAGCCTTCCCCATCGGGCGTTTCTGCAGAGGTGAATATGTCTTCGGCCTTTACTCTTGCCTTCTCAGGCAACTTACGTTTGACGTGATAAGCGGGATCTTTGACTTGTTTGAGAACTGCGGGAATGATTTCCCGCCAAGCAGCCAACAGGCTTGGATACGGCTCCGGGCAATCGTCTTTGACCGCTTCGTGCAACCTGGGGAGTGCGTGGTAGGGCACCAAAGGAAACATGTGATGCTCGATGTGGTAGTTCATGTTCCAGTACAGGAAGCGATGAACTGGGTTCATATACACCGTGCGGCAGTTGAGACGATGATCGAGAACATTCTCGGCGAGCCCTGCATGTTGAGTTAATCCATATACCACCAGGAGCCAAGTCCCGAATAGGTTTGTGAGTCCGACCAGCATCAGTGGAAGAATGCTGTGAACCATGATCGAAAGCGCAATCACCCCTGCATAGATTGCTAGATAGATCCGAGCTCTGCGGAAGACCTTCGGGAACTCCATCTCGGGGATGAAAGTCTTCTCTTCGGCAGTCATTTTCCCGAATGTGTGCACTACAAGGCTGCGGAAATAGACGGGATATACAGTGAGATTGAAAAAGGAGCCAATGATCCGCGGTAAACTCGGCGGTTTAGGAACCGCAATTTCCGGATCCCTGCCCACAATGATCGTGTCGCTATGATGCCGCGTGTGACTCCAGCGCCAGACCGTGGATTCGCGCATCACCATAAAGGAGGCGATCTCATAAAGTGCGCTATTCATCCAATCTGTCTTGAACGCGGTGCCGTGACCGGTTTCGTGCCACCGAGAGTCGGACGTCGATGCGTAAAGAACGCTATAGAGCAGGTAAGGCAGGGCAGCCCACCACGAGCCCCAAAACTTCCAAGTAGCGATTCCACTTCCGAGTATCAGAGCGAACCAAAGCAATGTACTCCAGATCGCGGGACCATCACGGCGTTCCAGGAGCGAGCGCATGAGTGTTCGCTGCACATCACACTGATACCAATCGGCCTCGGCAAGGCCGCGTTCAACAGCACGCCGGGCATTCTCTCCGATGAGGCTGTATTCGAGCCGCGTGGCCTTGGCCGGATCGGACTGAATGATAGCGGGCATTTCAATCTCCTTCTTGGATTCGCGTGCAGGGAATCAATTGCGGATTACGTTTAGCATGTACACGTTCTGCGGAGCTCCTAGAGGTGCAGCAAGAGCATGATCGCGTGCTGCAGCGTAATACTCTACAGTTCCTGTTTCGGGTGGAAACGGGCCTAAGGAAACGCTGTATACGGACCGCCCTATGTGCTCTGCGGGAGTCGTATTCCAGACGGAATTGCCCTGCTTTCGGGTATAGAGATGTATTACCTGCGGGGCATCTGCTCCGACCAAGAGAACAAAGAGCCGCGCCTGCTCACCTGCATGGAGAAGCGACGGCCGGGTGGGCAGGAACATGCGCAACGTATTCGCATTTTCCCGGCTAATTGCCTTTTGATACGCCGCGGCGACCTGGGCCGGGAGTTCGCCGGTGAATTCTTGAATCGATAAGCGGAGCCGCTCGAGGGAAATCCGAACCAGTTTGTTTTGCATGGAGGCCAGTTGCCCCTGATCGCTGCGTGTCGCGACGATCGACTGAAACGTCAACATCGTCTGCCGGACGAGCGGGGCCATCTGACACCAGACGGGGACGGCCTGATCGAGCGCAAGCGCACGCGCTTGGTCAGCGCTTCCGGAGTCACGGAGGTGGGTAGCGAGTTTGAGAACGTCACCTATCTTGTGAGCAAGTTCAAGAGCGTCGCAATAGGTAACAGCAAGGTTTACGAATCCGGAAAGATAGCCGATGCGTTCTCGTTCGAATGGAGTCGATGCCGCATCCCGGAGGGATGCGAGTTTGCCGGCGATGACACGCTGTGACTCCATCATGGCGGAAGCAGGCTCTGTGGTCCCGTAGTTGAATGCTTCATTGAAATCGGGGGTCAATGTATCGATCATGGCAAAACCATTGCTGTCGTATTCCCCACGAAAGGTTGAAGCCAGACTGTGGTGAACGTCCGCGTCTTCCATGATGGAGGCGAGCTGCTCTGCGCGTGCCCCTAGGGCCTGGGTATGTGCATAAGAACGATAGTTCTCCCCCGCTCTGAGTGTTTTCTCCCAGGCAGCCCGAGCGAAATACGTCGCAGTGGGATCGACGATACGATGCCGCCAATGAATTCCACACACTCCTTGACAACCGAGAGATTTTGCCCGCCGAACATCCTGTTCCACATGCCCCGCTCGAAACTGTGCGAGCCACATAGATGGATCATCTTCGAGCCACGAAACGGGCCAGCGCTCACGAGTGCCCAGCGAGCCATAAACCTCCTGAATTGGATCCCAGCCAAGGGTGTCATTGAGAGAACAAAACACAATATCGTCCGGAAGGCGCTTATGCATATCCTCGAAATGTCTGGTGACGCCTCCCCAACCTGCCAGGACAAGACGTTTTTGGGGAGCATTTCTGTGCAGAAATGCGTGGGCCTGCAAGAATGGGGTGACAGATAGAGTTACATCCTTCGTCCGACTGGCCCAGTTGGCATCTTCATCCTGCCAGAGCCAGACATAATCCACCGACGGATAGCGCTCAAGCAGATCGGCGAGACGACGCTCGAGAAGGTCTCGTCCTACGGTTGACTCAGTCAGTCCCCCGGGATGAGAAAGGGCTTCGCGCGGTAAGGCGTCCACGATCTCGGCGGGATTGTGATAGGGCTCAAATCCGACGCCCACCTTGACGCCGAGTCCCTGTGCAAACGCGATCGCACTCCCGAGCAGCGCAGTCGTACGATCGGCACGATCCCAATTGTCGGCTGCAAGGCGAACCGCATCGGAGCCGAAGGTCTCACGGTCGAAGAACTCAGCCGCTCCTGTTTTGAAGGTCGAGGTCCGTTGCGGAGTGTATCCCCAGGAAGTGCTGGTCGTGTCCTCGAGCGAGGCACGATGTCCACTGCCTGCGAAGTCGAACGATAAGTAAGATTCGGCGAGAGGAGGATTCTGCGTATACACGTGCAGGCCGAACATGTTGATACGCATGCGCAGGATAGCCGCAAAATATGCCTTGAAGTCCTCTTCATTAAAGACGCTTACGCAATTAAGAAAATCCGGCCATGGCAGAAGACCACGCATTGCGAACTGCGGGGAGCCTATCCATGGATCCCCGGGCTCGGGGAGTTTCAGTATGGACGGCTTTTCCACCGGCGCGGAACAGCCATCAAGCCCAAAGACCATTCCTTGCTGGCCAAGAAATTCAAAAACTGCATAGAGCAGCGCTTGTTCGGTCACGCCACGGAGAGCTACGGCCTGTTTGCCCGCTTCAATCCGGTAGTCCTCATTGCCGGAACCTGCCGATGGATCAACCGTAAGTGTGAACGTAAGCGCACTTCCAAGGACATCTCGATCTGTCGTGATGCGCCACGACGGATTGAGCTGATGCAGCCCGCTCTGCAATTCGAGAACGGCAAGGCGCGTCTTTTCGGTAGCAGCCGCCTGGAGTCGAATGGATATACTGCCATCCGTCGCCGGTTGGGCAGCAATTCCGGACGGAAGTAAGGTTGTTCCCGACAGGAGGCCAGCGGCTTTGAGAAACTCTCTCCGATCGATCATTGCGTGCCCCAGAAATTCCAATGCCGCTCAACGATGACGGCCGAATCGATCTGCGTCTTTTTTCGATCGCTGAAAATTGCGGATCAGACCGGCTTCGTGAATCAACTTCATCTCTGCGCGCCGGTTTAAACAAAGGACAAGCAAAAGCCCATCAAAGTGGCGCGGACAATTGTGGAAAGAAAAATAAGCTACTCGACCGCTTTCGCCCTAGTCTTTTTCAGCGACAGGAGCGAGCGAGCATCGAGTATATGTTCCCGCATCAGTTGCCGCGCGGCTTCGGCGTCATGGGCGCGAATCGCCACGTAAATGCGCCTGTGATAGTTCAGGGGCTGCTGCAGCTCGACCCGGTTTGAAAGATGGCTCATGCTTGTCAATACGGTGCG
>JASHQE010000231.1 GCA_030037705.1 Acidobacteriaceae bacterium
TGGGCGGTCTCGTACTTCTCCTGGCGCCGTCTGCAGGCCGCGCCGGCCAGCGCCTGATCACACACGGCAAGAAGTGAAAACAAAAGGGTGGACAGTATTTGGAGCTGCTTATGAAAAAGCCTGTTGGCGCGGAGTCCGCCTCTGCTTTTATCGACGCGAAACCAAGCTGAAGCCTCGGTGAGCCGGCAGCGGGCAGCAGACTAGAGCGGATTAGAATCCACGTGGGGCATTTGACGGTGCAAGGTGCCGGCAAAGGCCGCTCCCCCGTTGCAGCTTGAGGCTCGCCGGAACATTACTCGCAGAAGTTTGATTCGTTTGAATCCTTCACCCACTTCGGCGCGAACTCGTTCTTGGCCGCTTGTTGTTCGATCATTTTTCTCGCCTCTGCTACGTGCAGCCGCATGAGTCTCTCCGCCTCGTCAGGAAAGTTGTGGTCGATTGCTTCCACGATGCGCAGGTGCTCGTCGTAGACCATGCGCGGATCGCGCATGGCACGCACGGCCATCCCGAGAACGCGATAGCCTTCGGCCAGCCGGAGCAGAATCTTGTTGCGCGAAAGATTCATGATCTGGAGGTGAAAGGCGCGGTCGGCAGCGCCCATTTCGTCCATTTTGTTTTCGTTCGACAGATCCCAGATCTGGTTCGCCATCTTCCGCAAGGCGGCTACATCGGCTCGCGAAGCATGTTCGCACGCCAGGCGCGCCGCCAGGCCCTCGAGAAACTCGCGTACCTGGTAAGCCTCGCACAGACGAGCCGCATCGATCTTGCCCACGAACACGCCGAGCCGGTCGATGGACTCAACCAGGCCCATCCATTGCAGTTCGAGCAGCGACTCCCGCACCGTGCCTTGTGCGACGCCCAGCTCCTTGGCCAGGCTCTGCTGCGTCAGGCGTTCCCCCGGCTGGCTCTCGCCCGATAAGATGCGGCGTTGAATCTCCTCCCGCACGTGGTGCCGCCCAACGGGCGATTGAACCGCCATACCTCGCCTTACCTCCGGATTTCGGAACTGGTTCCGCGTCACTCTCAATTATCGATCGGATTGCAACAGGCGCATCCTATCATCGATTAAGATCGATGGTCAATCAAGGCTAGCTGGACAAGGCTAGCTGGAATGGAGGCGTTTCTGCGCTGAAAAATCAAGGTGGCCTTCCGAGGGGAAAGCCACCTGCGTCTTGCTCTAGCGATTCCGCGAAGAGTCCTAAAACCTAAAAGATGATCTTCGCCACAAACTGCCACACGCGCGGCGCGCCAGCGGTAGTAGCCGAGTTGACCGAACCGGTGCTTGTGCTGGTTGCGGTGATGTTTCCGAACGTGCCGGAATTGGCAGCCGAAGTCGGATTGGCAAAGTTGGTGTGGTTCCAGGCATTAAAGGCCTCTGCCTGGAATTGGCCATGAACACGGTGGTCGCTCAGGATGTCCTTGAAGAGCGAGATATCAGTGTCTTCGTAAGCTGGCCCGCGCAGCGAGTTGCGCGGCACGTTGCCGAACGATTGTGTGTACCCGTTCGCCGCTGAAGGCAGCGGGTTCTCCGCGAAGGCTGCGGGATTGAACCACTCGGTCTTCGGCGCACCTGCGGGCCTCGAAATACTGACCCCTGGGTTGTAAACCCCCAGATCATTGCCAACGCCGGATTTCGAGTTATCCACGCCGCTGGTAATGGTGATCGGCAATCCGCTTTGCGACTGAACGATCGCGTTCACCTGCCATCCGTTGACGATCTGAGCCGCGAAGTTGTTGACGTGGAATGTGGGGAACGGATAGTTGACCGAGCCCGTGATCCGGATTGCTTGGTCGAAGTCGGCAACGCCTTTATAGGAATCGAAATTGTATGGATTCGATGGTCCGGCTTGTCCTTCGGTCCCCGATGACCCAATGTCAATCGTCTTCATCCATACGACGTTGGAGAGCAGCGTGAGGCTGTGCGCACGCCGGGTGACGTTGGCTTCCAGTGCATTGGTCTTCTCCCAATCGTAGGCATCGGCAAGTTCCACCGCGCCCAAACCGGAGAAGAGGCGGGTCGATTCGAAAGTCCCCGGTGGTGGCGTGAACACGTATGGATTGAACTGGCGCGAGGCCATCACATGCTCGGCGTGGTTGCCGACGTAGCCCACATTGACGGCGAAACCGCTGCCCAGTTCCTGCTCAACAGTGAAGTTGTACGCTTGGGTGTATTCCACCTTCGAGGCAGGATTCAGCACGCCGCCGGCGAGCGGCGTAATAAAGGTGTAGGTTTTGAACTGTGACGGGCCGACGTGACCGCGCGGGAACGGATCGCCGGTGACGCCGGGAGCTGTGAAGCCGGCGAAAGGGGCATCCCACACCGGCGGGTTGTTGATTTGAAGATAGAGGTCCACCGGCTGCATGGCGTCGGTGCGTTGATAGAGCAGGCCCTCGGGGAAATCGTAGAAGATGCCGTAGGCGCCGCGTACGACCGTCTTGCTATTGCCGGAGACGTTGTAGGCAAAGCCAACGCGCGGCGCGAGGTCTTTGAAGTTGTTGCTGTACACCGAATCCGGCAATCCGGGATCGCCGACGAACCACACGCCTTTGGGCGCATTGGGCGCAACCGTGGACTGGAAGTTCGGGTTGGCCAGATCGAAGCCGACCAGCGTGCCGTTATCGTCGATCGGCGGCATCCACGGATCCCACCGCAGGCCGAGATTCAGCGTCAGCTTCGGCGTCGTCTTCCAGTCGTCCTGCAGGTACAGGGCGGGGCGAATCTCGCGCAGATACGCCTTGCGCCCGTTGTCCATAAAGTAGGCTGCCCCATAGCCTGTGTAAAAGTCAGCGAGGGAACTGCCGCTCTTGGTAAATCCCGAGGGCAGTGTGCTGCCTGTCGGAACTTCCGTGCGTGAGCTCGTGAACCCTGCCGGCGACGAATAGATGTCGCCCGGTGTGTAGGAATAATCGTCCATGTCGATGCGGTCGCGCTCAAGGTCGCCACCCATGGTGAGAGTGTGCCTGTGCAGCAGCTTGACCGCCTGGGCGTGGAAGTCGAAAGTCGTTGCATCCTGCGTGAGCGCGCCTCCCGAGAAAACATTGACATACCCGGAGATGCCCACGCGCACGCCCGGAAATGGCACGAGGTTCTCATTCGGGTTCCCGTAGGGAGCGTTCTGCCCGAGCTGTTGCAGAGTCTTTAGGCCCGGCGCTTCGGGGATCTGCGTGCGCCCGCCGCGGTAGAAGCCTGCATAGATCGCGCCGGTAAGCGTGTTCGAGAAAATGTGCGCATCACTGATGGTGACTGCCTGGTTGCGGAAGAGATTTTCGGCATAAAAGCCCAGGGGCGCCGTAAATGGCCGCTGGAAATTGTCCTGATTGTAGAAATATCGGCCGCTGAGGTGATCCTTCTCGCCAAGCGCGTAGTCGAGTCTCGAGAGATATTGCGTGTTGTCGATATTATTGTTGGTGTTCGACGTGAATTTCACATATGTGTTGTTGCTTGCTGTCGTGCCGGTCGCTTCCTCGGCAGCCATATACTGCGCGTTCACGGCATTTGAGAGCGGGTCAATGGGGACGGCGTTTGCGCCTGCGTCAGCGGCCGAAACGTCATCGGTAATGGTGCCGCTGCAGTTGTAGCCGCCGCTGCCGTTGGAAGTTGCGGTCTGGCCGAAACCGCAGCCTGTAGCCGGGTTGTAGAGTGCGACGCCTAGCGCCTTAAAAGCGGAAAAGTTGCCAGTCAATTCTGCCGTGGTGGGGTACTCGGTGGTGACGGTTGCGGGTGCCGAGCGCTGCTGTAAATCTTCCGCCGAGAAAAAGAAGAAGGCTTTCTTGCTCTTGAAGACCGGGCCGCCGACGGTGCCGCCGAATTGGTTCAGCTTGAATGGCGGCTTGGTCGCCGCTGGAAAGTAGCCCCAGGCGTTCAGCACCGTATTGCGAAAATACTCCCATGCGGAGCCGTGGAGTTGATCGGTTCCGGAGCGCGTGGAGAGCTGCACCAGCGCGCCTGCGCCCGCGTGATCAGCGCTGTAGTTCGAAGCCTGGATCGTGAACTCCTGCAGCGCGTCGGGATTCGGCATGGTGGGTACGGAGTTGAAGAAACGGTTGACGTAGATAGTGCCGTCGAGCGTATAAGTGTTTTCCGTCGCTCGCAGTCCGTTCACGGAAAGGCCGGTGTTATCCTCCTGCCCGCTTTCGGTGCCCGTGGTGGTCAGTACGGTGCCCGCGGTCAGCGTTGTCAGTTGCAGCGGATTACGCCCGTTCAATGGCAGGTCGCGCATCTGCTGCTGGCTCACCGATTGCTCGACCGTAGAGGTGCTGGTCTCGATCTGCTGCGTCTCCGATGACACTGTGATCTCAGTGCTCTGGGTGCCTACCGAAAGCTGGATGGGCAGGTCCATCGTCTGGCCGGTCAGCAGTTGCAGCGCCGGACGGTCCTGCGTAGCGAAACCTGACGCCGAGATTTTTAACGTATACGAGCCAATCGGCAGATCGGGAAAGACGAAGAGACCGTTCTCGTTTGTTGTCTCCGTGCGCTTGATGCCGGTATTGGTGTCTGTTGCAGTCACTGTGGCCTTGGTCATCGCGGCGCCGCTCTGGTCCGTCACCGTGCCGCGGATGATGCCCGTCGATTGGGCCAGGAGGGGCGCCGTCACGCTCACCGAAAGCAGCGTTGCGAAACCGATCATGAGTAGTTTCCGAAGTGTGTTGTTCATGTTTCCCTTTCCTGAAGAAAAGCGCCCATCGGGCGACCTCTCATCGATACATCGCAACGCAGATCGTCACGGTTTGGCTCTGCTCTCAATCTGGGGGAGGGCGAGAAACAGGCTCCGTGTTTGGGGTTAGTGCGTCCATGTTGCCGCGCATTCTTGAAAACGCGCGGGGCCTCTAAACTAAATCCGCTGAAACAGCAATCTTGTTAGACCAGTACGACTCGAGCGCAAGCATTACGGGCACGCTGGCTGCCAATCCAATCTCCAGCGGCGCATTGGGCTTTTCGCTCTTGACGATCGCATCAAGAAAATTGCCCGTGTGTGCGCACTCCAGGCTCTCTGCCGAGGTCACCTCGGTGGGTGCTCCGTCGTTAGGAGTCAATGTGTAGCCCTTGCGCGTCAGGTTTAAAGACCCTTTTGTTCCTTCAAAGAACACCGAAGGATCTACGTCGCGGATGGAAAGCACGGACGACTCGAAGTTCAGGTTCCAATTCTTGTACTTCACGATGGCGCTCACCGTGTCGGGATTGGTGAGATCGCCGCGCAACTGAAAATCGCCACCCAGCGCGGCTGCGCTTACCGGCTGATCGTCATCGAGCATCCACTGCGCCACGTCTGCCCAGTGGGTGAGAATGTCTGCGAGCAAACCGTTGCCGTAATCGTGATACGACCGCCAGGAACTGTAACGCGAGGTCTCATACGGGACCTTCGGCGCGGGGCCAAGAAACAGATCCCACCGCAGCTCCGGAGGCTTGGGTTCAGAAGGAATCACGCGCCGCTGCCAAGGGAAGTTGCTCCACACCGCGCGCACAAACACGATGTCGCCGAGTTGCCCGGTTGCAAACACCTCTTCCTTTGCACGCTTGTAGTGCGCGCCGCTGCGTTGCTGCATGCCGCACTGCAGAACGGCCGTGCTCTCCTTTGCAGCCTCGATCAACGTTTCGCGCTCGTGCCAACGGTGCAGCGTGGGCTTTTCGAGATAGGTGTGCTTGTTTGCGCCCAGCGTGTCCTTTGCAATCTCCACGTGCAGATGATCCGGGGTTGCGATCAGCACCGCGTCAATGTCTTTGCGCTCCAGCATCGCCTGGTATTCAACCGATACTGCAGCCTGCGCCGTAGCATCTTTGAACCGGCCCTGGAAATCAGCTATCTGCTTGTCGTAGATGTCTGCCAGCGCGCGGATCTGAATCCGCGGGTCCTGTTGAAAGCCACGGCACACATCGGTTGCGCGGCGTCCGCAGCCAATCACACCCAGGCCTACGCGGTCGTTTGCTCCATCCACTGCGGCATAAGTGCGCGCATCCATGCTGCGCGCAGCCACTGCGGCGGCTCCGGCATATAAAAACTCGCGGCGGTTCACGATGTGAAAGCCTCCTTCATCGCTTTGTAAGCGGGGGCGATTACTTCCGCGCCGTTCTTCGAAAGATCCTCGCGCTCCTCTTCGTTCTCCACCCAGCCTTTCCATCCGATCTCCTTGATCGTCGCCGCCACTTCGGCGAGCGGAAACGTGCCCGTACCGAGCGTAACCAGATGGCCGTTGCGGTAATCGCGCAGATGAAAGCCGACGATGCGCCGCGAATGCTTACGAATAAACGCCGGAACGTCTGCGCCGCCGTGATAGGCATGTCCCGCATCCAGCACGAAGTGAACGAGTGTGGGATCGGTTTGCGTATAGAGAGCTTCTATTTCACCGATTTTGGACTCAAACTCCCACCAGTGGTTGTGATAGGCGACAGGAATGCCGACGCTCTGTGCAAAGCGTCCGGCAGTGTTGAGCGCATCGATCTTGCGTTTGAGTTCATCTGCATCGGCAGCCGGAGCGCCGCTGAGAATCAGGTGTTTTGCGCCCAGCGCCACGCCGCCGCGCGCCACCGGCTCATAGACTGAAGCAGCCGCAACGCGCGTTTGCTGGTCGTAGCCTTCGTTCGGGAAAAAGATATGAATGCCGAAAAAGGTGAGCCCGGTCTGTTCGATACTGCGGCGCGCCGGTTCGGACGCGGCGAACTGCTCACTTACATTGCGAAAGCTCGACTCGAATCCCTGATAGCCGATCTGCTTTACCTGTGCCAGCGCGTAGAGAAAGCTCTGAAAATTCCCGGGGTCGACGGGAAATGCGTTCAACTGTACACCGAAATGAATGCCGGCGGGAACACGACCGGTCTCTGCCCACAAATCGCGCGATGCGATCGGCAAAAGACTTTCGGCAGCGCCCAGAATGCTCAGCGTCCTCAGAATCTCTCTCCGCGTCCTCATGGCCCTCCTTGCCACCTGCTCACATTCAGTTTTGACTCATGCCGCAGGGGATCACGCCGCTGGGCAAGCGTTGAAGACTTTGGAGCACCGGGCGGGAATCGAACCCGCGCGTACGAGTTTTGCAGACTCGCGCGTTAACCACTTCGCCACCGGTGCCCTTTGAAAAGAACTCGTGATTCGCCGCAAAACAGAAAACCCACCGCGCCGTTGGGCGGGTGGGTCGCAGGGATTCAGAGATTGCTTCTGAGTTCAGCCCTAGGTACACACCCGCGTTGCGCTGCCACAGCAGCACATACATAGCGCGGGAGTGAAGATCAATCGCATCGGAATCAGAGTTTGAATCGGTCTCCGAACCGGGGGGGTGAAATCCCCAGCCGGATAAGCACACTCTAGGGATTGCCTCTAGTTCTGTCAAGCGCCGGAATCTGGGCTGTCCAAAGTGTGTGTTGTTCACGTCGTAACCTTGCAACCTGTAAAGCCGTAATTGCGTGGGAGCCCGCCGTCTTTTCCAGCCGGAAGAGAAGCTGCCAGGAACCATTCCAACTCTGTGGGGTGAAAGCGTGTCTCCCCATTCCGGCGCGGAAAACAGCGGCCCTGAAATTTGGGGCGCAGTATAGGCAGAGAAAAGGGCGGCTGTCAATCAATTTCAATCGATTTTGTCTTTGCCGCTGATTTCACGTGGTTTGCGGCATAGCTGGAGCCAATTTTTGCCCTCGCAGAAGATCGCTTTAATCGCTTATAATCGATTGACTCGGATACCGTGACTTTATGCTTTCGGTTCGCCAAACTGAATGCGCCGGGCTCAAGCTTGATCCGCAATAAATCCGAGAATGGAGAGGAACGAAATGCCTACGAGTTTGACGCCCGGCAAGATCGCAGGGCTGAATGCCGTCTCCGATAGCCGCGGCGTCATCGCTGCTGTCGCCATGGATCAACGCGGCCTGCTCAAAAACATGCTGGCGCGCGAGCTCGGCCTTGCCGACCCGCCGGTGGAGAAGATATCGGAGTTCAAACAGCTGGTCGCGAGAACTCTTACGAAGGAAGCCTCATCCATTCTGCTCGATATCGAGTACGGCCTCGAGGCCACCCGGCACATCCATGGCAAAGGACTATTGATGGCCTACGAACACGCGGGCTATAGCCCCGACAAACCCGAGCGGCTGCCTTCGCTTTTTGAAGGATGGTCTGCGTTGCGCATCAAGGAGGCTGGGGCGAACGCCGTCAAGATCCTCGTCTACTACACGCCCTTCGAAAAAGAATGGGTCAACGATCGCAAGAAGGCGTGGATCGAGCGCATCGGCGCCGAGTGCCGCGCCGTCGATATCCCGTTCTTCCTCGAATTTCTCGGTTATGACGTGCACGGTGAGGGCGAAGCAAGTCTCGAATACGCGCGCCGCAAGCCGGAGATCGTCCTCCGCTCCATCGAAGAGTTCACCAAGAACCGCTATGGCGCCGATGTGTTCAAAGTCGAGATCCCCATCCAGATGGCCTTTGTCGAGGGCACGCGCGCCTTTAAGGGCCAAAAGCTGCACACACGCGCGGAAGCTATGGAGATCACCCGCGCTGCAGTCGCGCTCACCGGGAAGCCGATTGTCTATCTTTCTGCCGGCGTCAGCAGCGACGTATTCATCGAGACACTGGAACTCGCCGTGGAAAGCGGGGTGCACTTTCACGGCGTCCTCGGCGGCAGAGCTACATGGCAGGATGGAGTGCCCGTCTACGCCAGGCACGGCGCTGCTGCGCTCGAAGACTGGTTGAATACGAAGGGCCTCCAGAATGTACGCGATATCAACAACGTGCTCAAATCCGCGTATCCTTGGCATGAGGCCCGCAGCGTGCAGGCGTAGCTTCCATCGCCGCGCTTAATTTGGAGGATGCTTGCCCCAGGCTCGCGAGATTTCAACGGCTGAGACCAGCGCTGCGGCGCACAACTCCGCGCGCCGCCGATCCTGGTTGATTCTCAGTCTCCTCTTTTGCCTCACCGTCATCCTGTTCATCGCGCGCCAGGCGTTTTCGGTGATGGCGCCCGTGCTGCGAGCGGCCTTTCATCTCTCGAATGCGGCCTATGGGCGCATCGTTGCGGCGCTCGGCTTCGGCATGATGTCCGGCGAGTTTCCGATGGGTTATCTGATGGACCGACTCGGCGCGCGGCTGGGTTTATCGGTCGCGGTCTGCTGGTGGTCGGCGGCTACGGGATCGCTGGCACTGGCGGGATCGGGATTGCAATTCGGCCTGTCGCAATTCTGGAAAGGAACCGGGGAGTGCGGTGCGTATTCGGGCGGCGTGAAAACGGTGACACGCCTGTTTGAAAAAAAGGACCGTACGCTGGCCATCGGTATTTTCAACGGCGGCAGCGTCATCGGCGCTACGCTTGCCCCGCCGCTCATCGTTTATCTGCTCCAGCACTACGGCTTTCGCATTGCGTTTCTGGTGCCCGCGCTTGCGGGCGTGTTGTGGATCCCTGTCTGGTGGCTCACGTATGGTCATCAGCCAAAGACAGAAGCCGACCTCTTGCAAACCCGCGCTGCGTTTGGCGCCATGCTCGGCAAGTCCTCTTCCTGGGCCGTGATGTTGTGCCGCTTTTTCATTGGGCCCGTGATGCAGTTTTACTGGTACTGGATCCCCAACTATCTTTACAGTGCCCGCCACATGACGATGACGCAGATCGGCATTCTGGCGTGGATTCCATTTCTGATGGGCGATGTGGGCGGCGTGGCCGGCGGTTGGGTTGCAGGCGTGCTGCTGCGCCGGGGCGTTTCAGTGCGCAACGCGCGCCGCATTACGATGTACGGCAGCGCCGCGCTCTGTGCCGCGAGCCTGGCGGTGCCCTCTGCGCCGGGCATTGGCATGGCGCTCACCATGATCAGCTTGGCGATTGCCGCCGACAACTTTCTTTCCGCGAATATGTTCGCCGCAATCACCGATCTGTTTCCTGACGCACAGGTGGGCCGCGCAACGGGATTGACGGGTATTGCCGGCGGACTGAGCGGGATGTTGTTTCCGCTGCTCACGGGCATTCTGGTGGATCGCGTATCGTACAGGCCGGTTTTTCTGCTAGTGGCCATCATGCCGCTGCTTGGAACTCTCGCGCTCTTTGCCGTGGGCCGGCAGTATCGCCTGGAGAGCCGGCTCGCGCAGCCTGCAGCAAGACAACCTCAGGAACTGGTGCCATGAAAGACGATCCATTTGGTTTGGACAAAGACCGTCTCGCAGAGTTGAGCGCGAAGCGCCGCAAGGTTGCAGCGTTTCTCGCAGAGGAAGGACTCGACGCAATCCTGATCGCCCGCCACGAAAATATTGCGTGGCTCACTGCCGGACTGGTTGACGTGCGCGTGGGTATGTTGCGCGAGTCGGGTCCGGCCTGCCTGCTCATCACGCGCGAAGGAGCTGCTTACTATCTCACGACCAACAACGAAGCGCAGCGGCTCGCCGATGAGGAGTTCGCGGGACTTGGCTTCGAGCCGGTCGTGAAGCCGTGGCATGCAAACGACCTGCGCGCGTCGGTCAATTCTATTGTCGGCTCCGGCATTGCCGCCGGCGATATGGGCCAGGAGGGCTGCCGGACTGCTTCGATCCAGCGCCTGCGCTCCGAACTCACCTATGGCGAAGCGGAACGCTACCGATGGCTTGGCTGGCATGCCGCCGAGGCTGCGGCCGTGGTGTTGCGCCGTTTCGAGCCGGGCATGAGCGAGCGGGCCCTGCAGGCCATGCTGGCGGAGCAACTGATCGGCAGAGGCATTTTGCCGAGCGTGTATCTTACCTCCACCGATGCGCGGGTTACGCAGTATCCGCATCCCGTGCCGCGGGCTGGAGTGCTGAAACAACTGGGCATGCTGTGCTTTTGCGCGCGGCGCTGGGGACTTACGGTCTCGATGACGCGCTTTGTTGGCTTTGGTCCGCTGCCGGCTGTATTCGAGGAGCATCTCGCTGTAGTCACGCAAGTCAACGCGCATCTGCTTGGCGCAACGCGCGAAGGAGCGACCAGCGATGCATTGTTCGCCGTCGCCAAGCAAGCCTACGCGTTACTCGGCCACGCTGGAGCGGAGCTGCTGCATCACCAGGGTGGCGCAACCGGTTATCTCGAACGCGAATGGTTTGCGCGCCCCGGCGGCGCCGAACGTATTACTGCGCAACAGGCTCTGGCCTGGAACCCGAACCTGCGCGGCGCCAAGGTAGAAGACACGTACCTGCTCCAAGGCGGCGAGCTGAAGCTGCTTACGGCCACGCCGGAACTGCCTTCGGTGACCACGACCCTGAACGGCTCAGAATATCGTTCCGCCGATATCCTCAGGAGATAGAGATTTGCGCTGCTGATGGCCGAGTTACTTTGCAGCCAGCCTCTTCGGCGTCGCGCTGCGCACCGCGCTGATGGAAGGCTTGCCATCCAACACGCGGGCTACGTCTTCGCAGATGGCGCGCGATACCCGATCCTGCGCTTCGCGCGTAAAAGCCGCAATGTGCGGAGTGAGGATCACATTGGGCAGGGATTCGAGCTCGCCGGTCTTCGGTGGCTCCTCGCTGCGCACGTCGAGGGCCGCGCCGCCGACGATGCCGGCTTTTAGCGCTTCCACCAGATCCGGCTCGGAAACCACTCTGCCGCGCGAAGTATTGATGAACAGCGCGCCTCGCTTCATCTTGCCGAAGCGCTCGCGATTCATCAATCCCATGGTCTGTGGAGTTGCCGGAAGATGGCATGAGACGACATCAGCGCGCGCAAGCAGATTGTCGAGATCCGTTAATTCGGCCTGCAGTTCGCTGAGCAGGATATTGTCCTGGGTTAAAAACGGATCGTACGCCAGAATCCTCATGCCGAAGGCCATCGCACGCCGCGCGGTGAGATAGCCGATCTTGCCTGCGCCGATAATGCCCAGCGTTTTGCCATAGAGCTCCGTGCCCATGAACCTGTTCCGCTGCCAGTTGCCGTCTTTCGTGTCCTGATCCGCCGCGGGGATGAAGCGCGCCAGCGAGAGCATCATGCCCATGGAGATTTCGGCCACGCTGATGGCGTTCTGGTCCGGCGTGAACGAAACGACGATGCCGGCCTGCTCGGCGTGCTTCACGTCCACGTTGTCCAGGCCCACGCCGGCGCGGCCGATGACCAGAAGCTCCGGCGCCGCATCGATCAGAGCGGCAGTCACGGGGGTCTGATTGCGCACAATCAGCGCGCGGCAGTTTCTCACTTGCTCTGCCAGCAAATCGGGTTTTTTCCAAAGCTCCGCATCAAGCAGCACGTTAAAACGGGAGCGGAGCGCCTCGAAAGCCGCGCCGTGCATGTACTCGGAGATCACAATATCCGGCATAAATCAGCAGAACACCTCATGACAGTTAAACGCGACTTTTAAGCGGGAACACCACTGTTCGATTTCGGCGACCGTTTCATCAGAAACCGGAATGCCTTGCGCGCGATTCAGTTCAGCCGTTCGCGCCGAGCGTTCTCCCGGTACCAGAATCTCTTCCGCGCCCGGCCGTTTCTTCGATGTTTTGATGCGGTCGATAGTCTCGTCCATACGCCGCAGATACTCGGCGTAGTCAAGAAACGCGTCGATATGAAAAAGGCAGAAGAAGTGGCCTACGCCTTGCTTGCGATCGAGATGCTTGTACATTGAGCCCACATCCGGACCGATCGCCGCGCCTGAGAGCACGCCGCTGAACATTTCCACCATCAGTGCAAGCGCATAGCCTTTGTGTCCGGCCATGGTGAGCACGGTGCCGAGCAGTGCCTCGGATGCGTCCATGGTCGGATTGCCGTCGCGATCGAGCGCCCATCCCTCGGGAATCGCCGCTTTTCTCTTTTGGGCCGCGATGATGTTGCCGCGCGCAACGGTTGATGTGGCCAGATCGATCTTCACCGGAAATCCCTTGCCGGTTGGAAACGACGCGGCGATGGGGTTCGTGCCGAAGAAGGCCTCATATCCGCCTGCAGGCGACATGGCCGGTTCGCCGTTGGTCATCGCCAGCAGCACCATTTTCTGACCGGCCGCGTAGTTCGCATACCAGGAGAGTGCGCCGAAGTGCTGCGAATTGCGGACCGTCGCCGTCGCGACGCCATTCTGCCTGGCAAGCGGCATGAGCAGGTCAAGAGCCTTCCGCGCCTGCGCCTGCCCGAGCCCGTTGCCCGCATCCAATGCTAGAACGCTGCCGGTGCGCCGGTCGATGGTGAGCGCAGCTTTCGGATCAATGAGTCCAGCTTCAATGCGCTTCAAATAAATGCTCAGGCGCGACACGCCGTGCGTGGGCACGCCGTGCAAATCCGCATCCACCAGGGATTCCGCAAAAAGGGCCGCATCTTCCGGCGGCACGCCCGTGCCGCCCGCCAGTTGCGCGGCGAGATTTTGCAAGCCCGCTTTCGGATATCGATGCATAGAACCTCAGTTACACAATTCATGCGCACAGTGTCGCGCGGTCTCGGAGACTTCCTGCAAGAAAGCAGTGCGCAGCCGGCTCGCGCTCACGAACCGGCCCCATCTCCGCTACGCGCTGCGATAGAGCTTGGTCATTACGAACTCGCGATGGCCAAGCGCCTCTGCTGCCGTAAATCGTCCATTCGCCGTGCGCACGATCATTTCGATCAGTGCATCGCCGGCCTGGTCCAGGGTCATCTCGCCCTGCAGAATCGGTGAGACATCGAGGTCGATGTGGTCGGCCATGGTCTTCACAGTCTTCGGATTGCCCGAGAGCTTGATGACCGGCTCGATCGGATTGCCGATCACGTTGCCCTGGCCGGTTGGGAAGAGATGCACGACCGCGCCCGAAGCAGCCCATAGTGTCACGGCTTCCGCCGCGGCGCTCGATGTGTCCATGTACCAGAGGCCCTGGTCGGTGGGCGCCTGGGCCGGCTTCAGGCAGCCCACGAATTTCGTCTTCTTGCCCAGCTTCTCCACATTGCCCAACGCCTTTTCTTCAATCGTCGTAAGCCCGCCGGCGATGTTGCCTTTGGTTGGCTGCGACTCGGAGAGGTCGTTTGTCTTCTCGTTGAACACGAGCTTCGTGTAATCCTCGAATGCTGCCATGAACTGCTTGCGCACCGCCTCGTTCGCAGCCTTCGCCGCAACGATGTGCTCCGCGCCCGTGAGCTCTGACGTCTCGCCGAACGATGCCGTGCCGCCAAGGGCGCAGTGCTTGTCAATCACGTTGCCGACAGTGGGGCAGCTCGAAAGGCCCGTGGTTGTGTCGGACTCGCCGCACTTTACGCTGATGTAGAGCTCACTGAACTTGCATTCGGTCCGCTGCAGCTCCGACGCCCACTGCACAAATTCCTTCGCTTTCACACTGGCCTGCGCAATCGTCGCGATGTCACCCTGGCCCTCGATCGAAAATCCCGCCACCGGCTTGCCCGTCTTCGCAATGCCGTCGACGATGCGCTGCGTCCATCCCGGCTCGATGCCGATGACAACAACAGCCGCCACATTCGGGTTCGATCCGGTACCGATCATGGTGCGGAAAAAGAGTTCCAGGTCTTCGCCGAACTGCAGCCGCCCGTAGGCGTGCGGCAGCGCCAGCGTACCCTTGATGTTGTTGCCTACGGCCTCACATGCGGCATTCGAAATGTCGTCCACCGGCAGAATGATGACATGGTTGCGCACGCCTACGCGTCCGTTTTCGCGCCGGTACGCAAGAATCTTCTGATCTTTCATTACGCCCACCTCTTCGTCTTCAAGTTATGCACGTGCACGTGCTGCCCGGCGCGGATGGGCTGAACCACTTTTCCAATCTCGCAGCCATACTTGATCACCGTATCGCCCACGGCAAAATCTTTGAGCGCCAGCTTGTGGCCCAGCGGGATATTTTGCTCCGTCTTTGCCGCAAGCGGCTTGTTGGTCGAAAGATCCCGGCCGGCGCACTCGGTGCCCGCGGCGATATCGACCACCGCCACGCCCACCGTGTCCGCCGTATCATGCACTAGAAAATGAATCATCAGGTTTGCTCCCTTTCTGCTTAAACTCCGCTTCTACACCCCAGCTCTACACTCCGGCTATGGACACGTGCTTTGTTTCGAGGAAGGCATCCAGTCCCTCGATGCCCAGCTCGCGCCCCCAGCCGCTCTGTTTCATGCCGCCGAAGGGGCTCTGGCTCGTCGTTGGCGCGCCATCGTTGATGCCCAGCGTACCCGCTTCGATCCGCTCCGCCAGCCGGAACATGCGCGCAATATCGCGCGTCATCGCGTATGCGCTCAATCCATATTCGCAGCCATTCGCAAGCTCAATCGCTTCTTCCTCTGTCGCAAAAGTTGCAATCGGCGCAACCGGCGCAAAGGTCTCCTCGCACATGCACAGCGCCTTTTTCACCGCTCCATCGATCACGGTCGGCTCAAGAAAATATCCCTTCGAACCAGCCATTCGCTTGCCGCCGCAGAGAACTTTGCCGCCATATTGCACCGCATCTTCAATCTGCCGCAGCGCGCCATCGAGCGCAGCTTGATTGATCACGGGTCCCACGTCGACACCCGGCTCAAGGCCAGAGGCCGTCTTGAGTTTTTGCACTCCGGCTATAAACTTGTCGAGGAACGCGTCGTGAATCGAGCGCTGTACATAGATGCGATTCGCCGCAATGCAGGATTGCCCCGTATTGCGGAACTTCGCGATCAGCGTTTCGCGCACGGCTTGATCGAGATCGCAATCCTCGAAGACCAGCAAGGGGGCGAGTCCGCCCAACTCCAGCGACAAGGGCTTGATCGAGCCGGCTGCGCCGCGGATCAGCTCGCGCCCCACCTCGGTCGAACCGGTGAAGCTGATCTTCCGGCAGATCGGATTCGTGAGGAATTCCTCGGAGATCATCTGTGCCTTGCCGATGATGAGCTGAAATACGCCGCCTGGAATGCCCGCTGCTTCGACGCACTCGGCAAATGCGATGGCGCAGAGCGGCGTCTGCGACGAGGGTTTCAAGATCACCGGGCAGCCCGCGGCCAACGCCGGTGCAGCTTTGCGCACCGCCAGAACCAGAGGGAAGTTCCACGGCGAAATGGCTCCGACTACACCGATCGGCGTCTTCACTGTAAAGTTACGCTTGCCCAGTGTTTGATTCGGAATCATCCGCCCATACGCGCGTTTACCTTCTTCGGCGAACCAGCGCAGGTGATCTTCTGTCATCGCCACTTCACCGCGGCTCTGCGCCAGCGGCTTGCCGTTTTCGAGCGTTATGGTATGCGCAATCCCGTCGGCGCGGCGATTCACCTCATCTGCGACGCGATGGAGCAGTGCGCCACGCTCTTTTGCCGTCATCGCGCGCCACGCGGGGAGGGCTGCCTGCGCTGCTTCGAGCGCTGTCTTTACCTGCTCGCGGCTGACCGCGGCAACGTGGGCAAACACTTCGCCCGTTGCGGGGTTCGTTACCGGAATTAGGTCGCCGGTTTCGACCCACTTGCCATCGAGATAGGCTTTGTACAATTTCTCTAGCACCTGAGCCATACGCTCACCTCATCTGCGTCTCATACCCACTCTAGACAAAGCGCCCGCGCCAGCCTCCGGAACGTCTCGGCCTGTGTGCCAAACGAGAGCAGCACGTGATGCGGCATTCCTGCATGCACCAGCCTGTCGAATCGCGCCGGAACATCGGACTCCGCCACCTCCACCAGCACACTATTTCCCGTAAGCTTGCGCCTTCCAGGAATGGTGTGCCCTTCGAATGCGGTCATGTGGTACGCGTCATCGCACCGCCACAGCCGCGTGATCGTCACCGGCTGATCGACGAGGATCTCCGCATTCACCACCAGCGGCCGCACAATATTGAAGTGAGCGGCCAGCGTGGGTCCGCCTGCGCTGCCGATCGGATTGCACATATTCATCGGCGCCATGCCCGGGTGCCAGAAAAAGATCGTATCGCGGTCGTGCTCCAGCCAGTCAGTCAGAAATCCGGGACCCATACCGAGCGATGCGCTTATCAGGCTGCCGATGCATCCATCCACGTCTCCTTCGATGGAAACCGCGCGTCCCTCGGTCCCTAGCCGCGAAACGGCCAGATACGGCCATTGTCCCAGCAGGTTGGGAAGCTCCGGCCAACATTGCAGCGCAAGCCCATCCAGGCCCTCTTCTTCGATGATCTCCAGCATCGCCAGGTAGCAGCGCGAGTTCATGGCCAGCGCGTCTGCGGTTACGCCGTCCATAGGCATCTTTAAATCGAGCACGCGCTGCACATCCTTTTTTACGGCGGCTTCCTGGATCGCGTGCACGCGTTCCATAAACTGCGGCAGGCTGAGCGGATGTAACTGCGTGCCCATGGTCCTGCGCAGAAGAAATGGCTCCGCCGCGAGATCAATGAATCCAGGTGCGTGCGTGCCGATCATACCCACCTTGGCGCGGCGCAGCGCGCCCGCGGTCCGCGCAATCGCGATCGCGCGTGTCAGATCCGCGCGCAGCGCCTCATCGTCCGGATCGCCATAGACCAGTTCGAAGGCGTGCCCGGCCTGGCGCAGCGACGAGCCCCACAGATGCTGCCCCACCAACGAGCACGAACTCACCTTGCCGTCGCCGGGCCGCTCCGGTGTAGCCCACAGCACCACGGGATCAGGCCATTGCTGTGCCAGCGTCAGTGCGAGTTGCCCATGGCCCATCGAAGGCTGCAGCATTACGAGCGCTTCGCATCCGGCGTCTCGAATCAGCTTGAGCGCCGCTTTGATCGTCGCATCGTCCACAACCGGCGCTTCGGCTCCGACGATCTGATAACCGACGCTCTTCAGCGCTTCAAGGCTGCGGCGGCAAATGATCTGGTTCCACTCCTGATCGAAGCCGGGCCGCTTGCGCCCCAAGATCAGCACGCCCACCTTGCTAACGAGTTCCTGCATATCCTTCCTTCCACGCGCCATCGGTTCAATGAAACAGCGGAGCGCAGTAGGGAACGAGATCGCCTACCAGCGGCCGCAGATACTCGAAGAAACTCTCTCTCACGGGAATCGCGCCGTCGCCGACCCATTCTGAGGGAATCGGCCTTTCTACTTCGGCGACTCGCTCCAGCGCGACAAACTCATAACCGGTCGCGCACTTTGTCGTGAGCGGCTGCAGGGCAACCATCTTCTCCGTTTCGCCGGCAAGCAGACCGCGCACCGCGGCCCGTCCCACAAGATCGGCATCTTTCTGGTCCCGCGCCGAAGCGTGCAGTATCGATGAGCGGCCCAGCAGCCCCGGCTTCTCGCTGCGGCAGCGCATCTTCAGATTGCGCGCCACAGCTTCAGACAGAAATTGCGCTACGCCGCCGGTGATCGGCCGCGCGAGCGGATCATTCTGCGCCGGATCGGCCACCTGATATACATACTTGCCATCCCGGTCGCGAATTCCCTCGGCCACCACCACAATTGCCCATCCCTGCTTCGCAACGATGCGGTCGAGCGAGGCGAGAAATTCATGCAAGTCGAAGGCGCGCTCGGGCAGATAGACGAGATGAGGCGCGTCCATTTCATCGCATTTGCCGGCTGCTGCTGCGGCTGCGAGCCATCCTACGCTGCGGCCCATCGTTTCCAGAATCGAGACCGGCTGCGGCAGCGAGCGCACATCCATCCCAAGATCGCGCGTGGACTGTGCAATGTAGCGCGCGGCGCTCGCATAACCGGGACAGCGGTCCGTTGCGGCGATGTCGTTGTCCACGGTTTTGGGCACGCCCAGCATGTTTATCTCGTAACCGGACTCACGGCAGAACCGGCTCACTGTCTGCGCACCGCGCATCGTACCGTTGCCGCCCAGAAAGAGAAGATCGCGCACATGGTTGCGCCGCAGATAATCGAGCAGCTTCGCAAGATCTTCTGTGGAGGATTTTGCGCGCGAAGAACCTAGCGCCGCGCCGGGACTCACGCGCAGCAAGTTGAGATCAGCCGCCGAGAGCCGGCTCAGGCTGACTGCACCACCCGCAACGAGGCCCCTGATCCCGGACCGCGCTCCGAAGATATGCTCGAACTGGCCCCGCGCTTCTTCCACGATGGCGGCAAGGGTCGCGTTCAGAACCTGCGTCGGCCCGCCGCCCTGCACCACCAGCAGGTTGCGCTCTGTCATCTGCGCCTCAATCCGGCTTGGCAAGACCACCCCCTATCACGCGCGCACGCCAGTGTATTTGAGGCTTGCCAAAGCAATTACTTTAAAATCGATTAAGATCGATTGTCAAGTTGACCTCGCCCGGAGTAAAGTGAACAGGCTGAATCGAGGAGAGTTCACCATGCTTACAAGAAGAAGCTTCCTTGGCGGTGCGGCAGCCGGATTGACCGTATCGGCGCTCGAAACCACAGCCTTTGCGAAAAAAGCCCGTCGTCCACTCGGCGTTCAGCTTTACACCGTGCGCAGCCTGGTGCAGAGCGATCTGCCGGGCACGCTCGCTGCGATCCGCAAGATTGGCTACCAGACGGTGGAAACCTTCGTAGCCGAGTACAAGATGCCCGCCAAGGATCTCCGCCAGGCCATCCTCGATGCGGGCCTTACGGTGCCCAGCGCTCATTTCGGCTATAACGACTTCGAATCCCGGCTGGATTACGCCAGGGAACTCGGCGCCGAGTACGTCGTCTGCGCGTCCATTCCCAATACCATCGCCAACTCCGCCGATGGCTACAAGCGCGGCGCCGACCAGTACAACGCTTGGGCCGCCAAAGCGAAATCAATGGGGCTCAAGTTCGGCTTCCACAATCACAATGCGGAATTTCAAGAGTTCAGCGGCATTACCGGCTTCGACGTGCTGATGAACAGCACAGATCCTGCGCTCGTGCAGTGGCAGATGGACTGCTATTGGGTCGCCCAGGCGGGCCACGATCCCGTCGCGCTGTTCCGCCAATATGGCGAGCGTATCCAGTCGCTCCACTTGAAAGACCGCAAGCCCAACGTGCCTACATCCGTCGAGCCGGGGCCAGACGCGGCGCATTTCACCGAGGTCGGGACCGGCACGCTCGACTGGCCTGCAATCCTGCACCTCGCAGACAAGTTCCACATTCCCTACATGTATGTGGAGCAGGACCAGACCGAACGTCCGCCGCTCGAGAGCCTCGAGATCAGCTACGCCAATCTCCGGAAGTTCCTCGCTGCGTAGTCGGGCTCGTCCATGAGTTTAAGGAGCTTAAGGATTCTGAGTTGAGGGATTCTTGCTCAAGCGCCGGTAGTATTCCGCTACGGAATCCTCATAGCCCGCGGGAATTGCGTACGGCTTGCCGGTGCGCGCGTCGGAAGAAGCGCCACTGCGTTCGAGTTCGAGCTCGATGCGGTCGACGGAGCTGAGCACTTCGCGGTGCATCTGTTCCACCATCGCCGGATTGCCGGGGAAACGGCCCGGATCAAGCCGCTGCATCTGCCGCGTCAGGTCCGCGATGTCCTTTGCTGTTTGCGGATCGCTGCCCGCCATCTGCTTGAGTTGGTTCAGCGCGCGCAGGCTCTGCTGATAGCTGCGTTCGGTGTCGACCGGATTCCCCGACGCATCAGAGGGTGCGGGTTGCGGGTGCTCGCGCAGACGCGGCGTGTTGTTGCCGGTATCGAAGTTGCCCCACACCGTGCCATCGGCCCCGCCCCAGCGCGTATCAGCGCTCCAGCCGTTGCGCGCGTCACCGCGTTGCCCGTTGTGCGGACTGCTGACATGATTGCCGGACTGCGCGCTGGTCCCATTTGCCTGGCCGGAGCGGCTTAGCGGCTGCGCAGAGGTCCAGCCCTGCTCGCTATTTTGTTCCCGCTGCGCTTCTCCGTTGCGATTTTGTCCGTCCTGTCCTGCGCGTCCAGAGTTACCGTTCTGTGCGCGCACCATGGCTTCGATCTGATTACGCAACTGCTCCACTTGATCCAGAGCCGCGTTCTCATCGCCCGGCGCCGTCGCACGTCCTTTTTCCGGGTTCTCGTGGCTCACCGCCTGTTGCGCCTGCTGGAGCTGCTGGCTGAGCTTGCCGAGTCCTTGCGCAATCTCGCCTTCGGTGCCATCCGAATTGGGATTGATGCCGCTGCGTAGCCAGTCCGCCGTGCGCTGCATGCGATTATCGAGATCGGAGTTGTCCATCTCAGTGAGCGCATCGCGCAGCTTGCCGGCCGCGCCGGGCTCGTTCGAGGCCATCTCCCGCGCCGCATCGCGCAGGCTCTTCTCGAGCTGCGACAGATCGTT
Organism: Acidobacteriaceae bacterium; assembly: GCA_030037705.1. Taxonomy (GTDB): domain Bacteria; phylum Acidobacteriota; class Terriglobia; order Terriglobales; family Acidobacteriaceae; genus Telmatobacter. Next base: position 20,949 of record JASHQE010000231.1, read on the forward strand.
TGAAAGCTGCTGCCGTTCGGCGGCGAGCTGATCGCGCTCGTGAAGCCGCGCCATCACGCTATTCAGATCGGTCGCGCCATCCGCCTTCTCGACGCCATTCTGCTCGTTGGCCAATTGGTTGATGCGGTCCGCCTGCGCGCGTTCCTCCTGTGTCAAACGCTGCGCTTCGCGCGTGAGCGAGTCCATCTTGCCCGCGGAGAGCTGCTGCTGGCTCCCGGCCAGCAAATTCGTGGCCTCACGCAGCCGCTCCGCTGCCTGCCGCGCGGCATCGGCACTTTGTTCCGGATCTCCGCCGCTGTGCTGCATGGCGCCCGTCGCCTGTTTGAGCCGGCTGAGCGCCTGTTCCATGCGTTGATCGGAGCCTTGACTCGAAGACGAGTTCGATCCGGAAGCCTGGCTCCTCGCCTGTCCGCGCGGAGCCTGCGCATCGCTCTGACTTTGTGCGCCGGATTGCGCCGAAGAAAAGGAAGAATTGGTTGTGCCGTTCGCGCTTTGCTGATCTTGCTGGCCGTTCTGGCCGTTTTGGGCCATCTGCTCCATCTGGCGCTGCAGTTGTTCGGCCTCGCGGCGCAGCATCTCCTGCTGCCAGCGCTGCTCAAAGCTTTGCTGCGGATTATGCTGCTGGTTGGCGAGGTCCTCCTCGCGCCGGGCCAGCGCATCGAGTTTTTCGAGCGCATTCTCTATATCTTTTTCATGCTGCTCGGCAGGAGAAGCCGTCTGCGCCGTCTCATATTGGTTCTTCTCTGTGTCCAACTCGAGATCGAAGAGGCTGGCCAGATCGCGGCCCGTGCTGCCTCCTCCACCACCGCCACCTCCGCCACGCTGACCGAAGGCCACTTCAATCCGCCGGAATGTCGCCTCTGCGCGCAACAATGCTTGCAGCGCCTTCTGCTCCAGCGGAATCGCATCCTTCCACTGCGTTGCCCGCAGCTTGTCGGCCGAGGGCGCCATCGCTGTAGCTGCATCCTGCATGTCTTTGTCGAAATCTGTGAACTCCTCGTTCGCCGATGAGATGTCGCGGCTCTGCATGCGCGCGGAAAGCGCCATCACCTGATCGCGCAGCTTCTGCTGCGCATCGCCGAGGAATTGTCCCTGCGCCACTTGGTCCGTCGGTGTAGCCGTCTTATCGTTCTGCTGCTTCCACGTCGCGGCAATCAGCTCTTTCTCGCGCTTCGAGATCTCGGTCTGATTGTTGGCGCCTCCGCCTCCACCCCCGCCTCCACCTGCCTGCTGCGACTGCGAAAACTCGCGCTCGAAGGGATCCACCTGAATGAACGAGATATCCGTGCGCGCCTCGCCGTGCCCATCTTTGGCTGTTGCGTAGATACTTATCAAGTCGCCTGGAACGAGCTTGAAATCTTCAAGCGGCAGCGTGTAACTGCCATCAGCATCCTTCGCGCCCGGCGTCTTGAGCAGACTTATGTCCTTGTCCGGCCCGCCATTGACTGAGTAATGCAAGTGCAGGTCATTCAGCCCGAACTGGTCAGACGCTTTTACGCCTACGGTCACCTCTTCGATAGGACTCGCGCGATAATCGCCGCTCGGCCGGTTGATCGCAATCTCCGGCGGCATCGCCTTGTCAGTCGCGATGAAGTAGTCTTCGGAGAGCCGTACCGGCTGACCTTCGCCGGTCGCGGTGACGTGATACGCGCCATCTTTCTCCATGTGAATGGAAGCCTGGTAGTGATTGCCCGTGCCGCCGGAGAGTGCAATTGTCTTTCCGTCATCGAGCAGAAGCTGCCCGTCTTTGAGCGGCTTGTCCATCTGCAACTCGATTGTTGCGTCAGTTCCTTCAATGGCGCGCAGATCGCCGGCGTGTTCCTCTGTCACCGGCTTCATCCCCGTCCATTTGGGATAGTGATACGTAACGCGAATCTCCTTCACGGAGGGAAGATCGACAACGCGCACCTTATAATGCGGCGAGGTAAGCGGCCCTGCGGCGACGTAATACTCCACGTTTTCCGGCAATCCCGCAAAGACAAACTGATATGTTGCGCCGCCGCTCGCATCCGGCGCGGCCTGCATCGCCACCGGCTCCCAACCCGCGGCGCTCTGGTAGTGCGCAAAGAGCTGGGCATGGCTTGGTTGCATGCCGGTCACGCGCGCCGTGATGAGCTGGTCGCTGTTGCGCCGCGCAATTGTGTTGCCCGGTTTTACGATGATCGCGTAAAGCGGAGCGGCATCCTTCTTGGAGCCCGTCCACAGCAGGGAAGCGCCATAGCCCACATAACCTGGCCCCGCCGCGATCATCCACGCCAGCACAGCGAGGCACGCGCAGCCCGCACCGCTCAAGGCAAAAAGCCGGTTGCGCGGAACCAGTATGGCCGGCTCAATTTCGTGTGTGCGCACCAGCGTATCAGCCGCAAGCAATTCCAGGAATGGATCGTCTTGGTTCGTTTTCGTGCGTTCTTCAAAAGTCGTCAGCCGCTGCTGCAGCTCCGGGTTAGCCGACTCCGCCACGTGCACCGTATGCGACCGCGTGAGCTTCTTGAGCGGCAACGCGACGCCCAGCGCCGCTGCCGCTGCGAGCGCAATCAGAATTACCACACGCCCTATCGCAACGCCGCGTTCCGGAAATGCCAGAAGATTCAGCGCAAAGACAAGCGCCAGCGTGACGGTGAGCGCCGTGCCGGTAAAGACCGCCGCGCCGCGCAGCCACGCTCCCAGCCGCAATCTTTGTTGCAGCCGCGCGACATAGGAACTGAGCTCACTGCGATAGCTCATACTTCCTCCCGCTGCGTGCCCAGGTAGCCGCTGGCGAGCGCCGTCTCCGCTGCCGCTGCTGCCAGTGCTAGAAGCATAACCCACCACCAGAGCTGGGCGCGCTGAAAATTCTCTGTGGCAGGTGCGGTGGCTGTGGAGGTGGTTCCGTTGCCGGAGCTCCCGCTCCAGAGAGCCAGCACATCTTCGGAAATGGGGGCCAGATCGGATTCGCGGCGATCCGGATTCACCCCGATCACTGCATCCTGCCCATTCGCAAACCGGATCTGGTAGTATCCCGCGCGCCTGAGCCGTATAGACTGCGCCGTCCGCGCTTCGCTGAGCGAAAGCGGCCGTCGGCCATCCGGATCGATGACTTCGACATTCCCGACGATGCCTATAGGTTCGGTTCCTGAACGTAGTGCAACGAAGGAGTCCACGAGCCGCGACCCGCTCAGCCGTTCACTGCCCGAGAGATATCGCGCCGCTCGATCGACAAACGCCACAAACACCGGATGCAGTGGCAGATCGTTGGTCAGGTTGTCGAGGCCAGAGGTCAAAAGCAGTGCGTGCCCCTCACCAATCTGCCTGTCGAGCAGCAGAGGCGTGCCGTCCGTGAGCCATGCCGCCACGCGCGCCTGCCCCGGATCGACGACCGCGGCATAGAACACCTTCACCTCGGCCCAACCGCCGTTGTCGCGCCCTGGCTGTGCCTGCTCGAGCGCGGAGTCGGTAAAGTCCACTTGGCCGACGTGAGCCGCGTTGCCGTCACGCACATAATCGCGTACGTCTTTTACGCTCGCGCCCCACAGCGGAATCTGCTTCCGCCTTGCCGCATTCGCGCCTAGCGCGATCAGCACGCTGTCGCCCTTGGCTACGTACTGCGCCAGCGTGTGCTCGAAGACCGAGGGCAATCCCGCCGTATCCGACAACACAACAAACGCAAACTTTGCAGGATCGAGATTCTGCGTCTCCTCGGCGGCCATCGACTGCAAAACAAACGAGCCCTGCGCAGCCGCTGCCAGCGCCGCACCAAAGTAAGTTGCCGACCGCGCCTCGCCCGCCCGATGCACAAACAGCACCCGTTCCGGATCAGCCCGCCGCACCACAAACACACTGGCGTCGTCGGCTGGAAAGGCATCGGTGTCGTCAATCCGTACGGCGCAGCGGTTGAACCCGTATCCTACATCGAGCGGCGCAAACTCCACTGTTGCACGCCCGTTGGCCGGCACATTGACCTTGCGCGTTGCGGCGATCTTTCCATTCACCACCAGCGAGACCGTCTTTACCTCTACGGGCGTGCCGAAGCCCGCCACCACTGCCTCAACGCGCGAGCGCTTTCTATCTTTGGGGTCGGGCAGATCGGCCGGCGCGTTCACGCTCTCGATGGTCCAGTTCGGCGGCACCGCACCCTTCGCAACCGGATGCAGCGCGAGCTTTACGTTCCCCGGAAGGGCCATATCGGCGAAGTTCGCCGGCATGGCCGTCCGCTGCATATCGCTGAAGAGCGCGAGATCGATCGGCCCGTGCACCGTCTCAGCCATCGTGCGCAATGCGCCGCCGAGTTCGCCGAAGTCAGCGTGGCCGTCACCGGGTTGGATGCTTTCGAGCGCCGCGCGTAGTTGGGCTTCGTCGGTGATAGGCTGCGTCAGCACATCGAGCTGACCGCCGAGCGCCATGATCTGCGCCTTTTCGTCGCGGGGCTTTGCGGCGAGCGCAGCCAGCGCCTGCTGCTTGGCGTCGGCGAACCGCGAGCCGGCCCTCATGCTGAACGAGTTGTCGAGCACGATCAGAAGCAAGCGGCCATTGACGTCGGCTGCAGGCCGCTTCACGAACGGATCGGCGAACGCCAGTACAACCAGCAGCACGAGCGCAAATCGCAGCGCGAACAGCAGCAGATAGCGAAGCTTTCGATGGCGCGTCGAGCTCTGCGTGCCGCGCTCAAAAAACATCAGCGAGCTCACCGGGCGCGGAATCGTGATGTGCTTGCGCAAGAGATGCACAAACACCGGTATGCCCAGCGCCGCAATTCCGCCCAGAAACCATGGCGCCAGAAAGCCCATCAGTCACGCTCCTGCCGCAGAGTGAGATACTCGCGCAACGCCGTGTCGAGCGGCTGATTGGTCACGAGCAGTTGATAATCCATGCCAGCGGCGCGCGCTTGCGTGCGCAACTGTTCGATGTGCGCGTCGATCTTTGCGCGGTATGTAGTCTTCGCGTATGCGGGAATGACTTCGATCCGACGATCGGTCTCCAAATCTACCAGCATCGCCGATCCTTTCATCACCGGCCGGATCTCCTGCGGGTCGAGAATATGGAACAGCACCACCTCGTTGCCGCGGAAGCGCAGCGGTGCGATCGTGCGCACCACTATCTCCGGTTCCTCGTAAAAATCCGAGATCATGATCGCGATGCCGCGCCTGTGCAGGAAATTTTGAAAGTGCCGCAACGGTTTAGCAAAATCCGTGCGCGCCCGCGGTTCCGCATGTTCGAGGCCTGCAAACAACCGCGCCAGCTGCCCCGGCCGAGTCGAAGGCCGGATCGTCTCGCGCACTTCATCGTCAAATACAATCAGCCCAGCCGCATCGCGTTGATTATGAATTGCCAAATAGAAGATCGATGCCGCGATGAATCGCGCGTAATCCATCTTTTTCAGTGAGCCTGAGGCGTATTGCATCGAGTTGCTCGCGTCCAGCAGCACCGTGATCTGGCTGTTCGTCTCGCCGCGGTAGCGCTTCAAATAGCACCGGTCGGTGCGCGCAAAAAGATTCCAATCCACATGGCGCAGATCGTCGCCGGGCGTGTAGGCGCGGTACTCGGCGAACTCCTGGCTGAAACCGAAATCGGGCGAGCGGTGCGGTCCGGCCACAAAGCCGTCCACCACTGTTTTGGCCAGCAGATCGAGAGACGAGATGCCGGCCAGAATTTCGGGATCGAGAAAGCGCTGCATCAGTTTTCCTTAGGCCGCGGCACATGTGCAATGAGCCGGTTCAGAATCTCGTCGGCGTCGATCTTGTCGGACTCGGCATGAAAGTTCAACAAAATGCGATGCCGCAGCACCGGCAACGTCACGGATGTGATGTCGTCATACGTTACGTGATACCGCTTATGCGAGAGCGCTCGCGCCTTCGCGGCTAATACGATGAACTGCGCCGCACGCACGCTGGCGCCGTAGTTCGCGTATTGCCGGATGAAGTCGGGTGCACTCTCGCTCTTCGGCCGCGTGGCGCGCGCCAGGTTGACGACGTAGCGCGAGAGCGTTTCGGCAATCGGCACCATGCGCACGAGCTGCTGGAAGTCCAGAAGGTCGTCGGCAGAAGTGACGGGCTCGATCTTCACCGCGCGCGTTGCCGTCGTCCGTTCGATGACCTTGATCTCGTCGTCGGCGCTCAGGTCACCGAGGATCGCGTTGAACAAGAAGCGGTCGAGCTGTGCCTCGGGCAGCGGATATGTGCCTTCGAGCTCGATCGGGTTCTGTGTGGCCAGCACGAAGAAGGGCGCAGGAAGCTGATAGAGATGGCCGCGCACCGTGCACGAATGCTCCTGCATGGCTTCGAGTAGTGCAGACTGCGTCTTCGGCGGTGTGCGGTTGATCTCATCGGCCAGCAGAATGTTGCCGAAGATCGGCCCCTCGACAAACGTCCACTTGCGGCGGCCGGTTTCGAGGTCCTCTTCGATGATGTCAGTGCCCGTAATGTCTGAGGGCATAAGGTCAGGCGTGAACTGGATGCGCCGGAACGCAAGTCCGAGCGCATCGGCAATTGTGCGCACCATCAATGTCTTCGCCGTGCCGGGCATACCGGTTAGCAGGCAATGGCCGCCTACAAAGATCGCGATCAGGATTTGGTCCAGCACCTCTTCCTGGCCCACGATCACTTCGCGCACCTGCTTCAAAATCGCTGCGTGCACGGCGTGAAAGCGCTCGATGCGCTGCTGCAACAGTGCCGCATCTTGATTCAGTCCTGCAAAAGAAACCATCGATTTCCTTTCCTGCTACTTTGCGGTCGGGGGCGTCTGTTGCAATTCAAGGAGAAGCTTCTGTGCCGGACGGTAGCCTGGCGCGATTTCGAGTGCGGCCAGCACGCTGTCCTGGGCCTTGTCTTTTTGTCCTGCCGCGAAGTAGGCCCGCGCCAGATTGAACTCGGCGCCGGCCTTGTCTACCGGATTCGATGCCACGACGGCGTTGTATTCGCGCACCGCGCCCTCAAATTGTTTTTGCGCGTAGAGCAGATCGCCGAGCCGGCGATGCAGATCCTCGTCTTTCACCGGGTAGATATAGTTCAGCCGTTCCAGTGTTGCTATCGCGTCGTTCCTTTCTCCCGCATTCTCTTCAAGCGTCGCGAGCCGTTTAAGCGTCTCCGGCTGCTGCCCACCGGCATGTTCATATGCGATAAGGATTGCTTCTTCGCTTTTCGCATCGCCACGCGCGCGGTCTGCCTCGGCCATCAGCTCGTATACATTGGCGTCGTCCACGTACTCGGGATAGAGCGCCAGCACCGTCGGGCCCTGCTGCACCACGGCGTCGTACTGTTTCTGCTCGGCGGCAGTTGCCAGCGCCTTCAGCTTTTCGCGCCACTCGTCAAAGTGCGCTGCTTCCGCTCCATACTTCTGATCGATCCAGACGAGATACTGTTTATCAAACTCTTCGGAACTGAGGCCAAGGTCCTGTTGAATCACATGCGGCGTCGTCACGCGCTGCGCGTAGGAGTGCACCATATCAAGCAGCTTCTCCTCGCCCCACTCGGCTTCGATGAAATCGCAAATGGTGCCGGCCTGAAAATATGAAACGATCACCTGCGATGGATAGTCGGGATAGACGAAGCCGCGATCGAGCCTCGCAACCGGCAAAAGCTTTTTGTCGCGGATGGCGAGAATCACCTCGGGTGTCGCGCGATTGCTCCACTCCGGTGAGCGCTGGCCCTCCTCATACACCGCAAGCCCTTCGGTAAACCAGCGCGGCACGCGATGATTCGTCGCCGTCAGAATGTACACGTGGCTCATCTCATGCCACAGCGTTGCGCCCCAGTTGAAGTCGCCGGGCCTGCGCGCCGACGGGCTGTCCATCGCGATCACTTCGCCAAACGTCACGCCAAGCGCGCCTAACCCCGGCATGCCCATCGTGCGCACCGCGAAGTCTTCGTGGTTCGGATAGACTTCGACCTGCACGAGGCCGGGCAGCGTCATGCGGTATTTCTTGGCATAGGTGGCAAGAATCGTATGCAACTCGGGCTGCATGTAAGGTGCGAGCAAGGCCGACTCGTTCTTATCGAGTTTCAGAATCGTCGTATCGTCGCGAATCGTATCGAAGTTCTTGTAGCTATCGAGCAGGCGCAGGCTGTTCACCGTCGCGGCATCGCGATAGCCGTTGTTGTAGCTCAACTCCAGTTCCTGCCGCGGCTCGTCCTCCTGGCCCAGCCGCATCAACTCGATACCCAGTGCGGAGTGCGCTGCCCACAGCCGCGGATCGGCCGCAATCGCCTTCCTGTAATACGTCACCGCGTCTTCATAGCGATAATGCAATTCGAGTTGATGCGCCACGCGCGCATATGCCTCGCCGCATCCGGAGCCTTTGCCGCCCGTCACCGCGTCGATCTTCGCGAACCACGCATCCGGCGCGCGATCCGCGATGAGTTCGATCGCCGCGTGAATCGCCATCGCGTCGAGTGCGTCGTCTTCGAGTGCAATCGCCTTGTCCGCTTCCGTGGCAGCGGCTTCGCGATCATCATTTTCGAGCGCCAGCGCGGCCATCAACTCGTGCGCCTCGGCTAGCTTCGAATCGAGCGCAAGCGCCTTGGCCGCGTACTCTTCAGCTTTACCATCGAATCCATCAGCCGAAATCATCGCCAGCCCCACGTAAGCCTCGGCATTCGACGGGTCCTTCGCAAGCGCCTCATGAAAGAGATCGGCTGCATCGGACTCATTGAATCGCTCGTGCAGCAGCATCCCCCAGCGCACCTTATAGAGCGGCTTGCTGTTCTCGGGCTGCGTCGCCAGCCGGAACTGCGCACTGGCCTGCTCCCACTGCTCTAATCCCCAAAAGCCTTCGGCCCGCTCGTAGGCATTGCTGCTGCGCATGAGCATTTCAAAACACGATTGCGCTTCAGCGCTGTGGCCATCCTTGCGCAGCTTCCAGCATTCCGCTGGCGCAGCCGCACGCGAGAGCGCCGCGCCTGCCAGCAAAAGCACCAAAAAGAAAGCTGCGCCTCTCATTTGTCCAGCTCCTCCTGCACCTTGGCGAGCTGGAGCAGCGCATCGGTCAACTGGCTTTTGTAATCCGCCGGGTCCATTGCGGCTTTCTGATACTTGAGCGTGTCGATCTTCTGTTCGAGATCCTCTTTTTGTTCGATCAGTGTGCGTTTCGCCGGGTCGTTCACCGCTTGTCGATTTACGCCCAGCCGCAGCAGCGTGAAGCTCGCGAGTAGTTGTCCTTGCCCGTTGCCTGCCTCGCGCACCGGATCGCCCGCGCCCGTATCATTAAAGACCGCGTGCTCCGTCGCCAACCGCTTCTGCGAGTCATAAAAGGCCGCAGTCTTTCTCGTAGCGTAATTGAAAGCCTCCATCGCGCTGATCGAATCGCTCTTGTCGGCATCGGTCGAAGGGTCCTGCAACGCTTCTACCCAGTAGCGCGCAAACACCGTCGCGTTTTTCTCCGTACCCGACTTCGTCGCAGCGATCACCGCCCGCCCGGGCTTCTCGAAGGCTGGTAAGGCCCCGCCGCTCGCGCTCGTCGTGTCCACAATGAGCTGCCGCTTTGCGGCCACATGATCGCAGAGCGAGGCAATCTCGGCTGCCGTCATGTCCGGGCCGACGAGATTGAATTTGTATTCGACACCGTCGTACGAACCATGGCCGATCAGGATCAGCGCGAAGCTGTCGTCAGCTTTTGCGTCGCGCGCGACTGAGCCCATCGTCTCGCGCAACTGTGCCGCCGTTGCCTGCGCGCCCATGAGCGCGTAAACGTGCACACCCGGACCTTCCGCCGTGAAGATTCTCTCAAGATCCTTTGCCGCTGCCGTGAAGCGCTGGTCGTAGTCCGGCTCGCCGCCCAGTCCTGCAACGATGACGTAATACGTCGCCGCCCGCGCCTGTGCTGCCAACGCGCAGAAAAGCACAACGGTCCATGCGCGGATCTGGGCGCGCTTCATACCACACCCCACTTGCGCCGAAGCAGCCATTCGGTGATCGGCAATCCGAGCAGCAACAGAAAGACGATCGGCATATCCCACAGCTCTTTTGCGCTGCGCACCGAGATTCCCGCTTCCGAATACGAGATATCGCGTGGAAGATTTTTCAGCTCCGATAGCTTCCAGTAACGTCCCCCCGTTTCTGCTGAAAGCTGCTCCAGGAGAGCCCGATTCTGCTCGGTATGAAAGTTCTCCGCCACGCCATCCTCGCGCTGAAAAGTCAGCACATCGCTGCCCAACGGCTGCGGCGTAGCGCCCGCGGATTCGGCCGTAATCTCCGCGAGATACGCGCCCGGCTCTTCAGCCGTCCACTCGGCCTGATAGAGCCCCGGCGCTTCTTCAGACGGCGTCATCTCCACCATCGCGTTCACGCCTGCGGGGCCGACGATGTGCGCCGCCACGTGCGCGTCGGCTGCCGGCTGAAACTCTTGATCACGCACCTGCGCCGTCAGTTGCACGTGGCCCTCATCCATCAGCAGCCGCTGCGGCATCGACGCCATCACCGGACCGGGCGACTCGGCAACGAGCCAGCGCAAAAGCTGCTGCCAGAAAAGATCGTGTGAAGGATCGCCGAGCGCCTCGCTCATCTGCCAGCGCCACGTGCCTCCCGTCGCCAGGATCGCCGTGCGGCCACTCCCATAGCTCTGCGTTACTAACAACGGCAAGCTGCGACGCCCTACATGCATCTCGGCCAGCACCGTCGCGCCCGGCTTGGGCGAGCCCGCGTCTTCGTAGTCGGCGAGATACGTCAGCTTGCGCCAGCGCTCGGCATTCTTTTCCTTGTCATCGAGCAACCGCGTAATCGGCGATTCGATGCCCGCCGAGGTGAGCTCGACGGTTGCTGGATTGCGATGAAAATTGTGATTGCCTGCGGGCAAAAACGTCGGCAGCAGATCGTTCAAGCTCGATGCCGCCCAACCGCCGTCGCTCAAGGCTTCTCGTCCGCCCAGAAAAAGAATTCCTCCTCCACGCCGGTCCACATATTCGCGCAGCAGCTCCTGCTGCAATGGCTTGAAGTAATCCGCTGCAACCGAGCCGATGATAATGCCTGAGTAGCCAAACAAATCCTCAGGACGCGCGGGAAAACCCTCCGCCAGTTCGCTCGGATCGCTGATGCCCTGGCGATAAATTTTATTCTCGCTGGTGCGCAGCATCGAGACCACCTGCATCGTCGGATCGTCCTCCTCCGCGCGGCGAATGAACTTGTACTCCCAGCGCGGCTCGCCTTCAACATAGAGAATCCGCCGCTTCGCATCGCTCACCAGAATCGGCCGCGTCACAGTGTTGTTGGCTAAGTTCTCCTCGCCCGCGATCGGTTCGACGCCGAATGTAAGCCGCTTCGCGCCCGCCGCGCCGATGGGAAAGAAAAGCTCCTCCGTCTGCAGCCGTCCGTTTGGCGCCAGCTCAATCTCGCGCGCCGCGAGCGTCTTGTCGCCGTTGCGCACGGTGAGCGTCGCTTTCTGGCCCGCGTAGCCGCGCTGCATCAGCGTGATCGTTGTGGCCACGCGCGCATTCGCAGTAACACGCGCTGCCACGCTCACATCTTCGATCTCCACGTCGTGCGCAAGCTCTTCTGCGCCAAAGCCGATGGTGTGCACCGGGAGCCGGCGATTCCTGAGCGCCTGCACTGCGTCGAGGCTGATGCCTGAGCCGCCCGCAACAGCCGTGTTTTCGCCGCCGTCGCTCAGCAGCAGCACCGCCCCGACCGGCAGATCCGCGGTCTCAGTTGAGAGCTGCTTCAGACCGTTGCCGATGTGTGTCGCCGGCTCTACCGGCGCAATCGGCTGCGGTGCAGCCAAATCATGGACGCGGGTAAGCTGGCTGCCCAATCGGTAGATGCGCGTCTGAAACCGCCTCCGCAATTCTGCCAGCAATCCACCTTCGAGCGCCGCCAGCGCCGCTGCTTCACGCGTCTTCCCGTCGCTATCGGCAATGCTCATGCTGCGCGAGTCATCGACGACCACGGCGATGATGTTCTGTTGCGAACTCAATTCACTTACCGACATCGCAGGCTCCCAGAGCAGAAACAGAATGAGCGCAAGCAGCGTCGATTGCAGACCCCAGATCACCCACGCGCGCCAGCTCTGCATCTTCGGTGCCGCATCCCGCAGCCGGCGTCGGATCAGCAGCGCGAGCCCGCCTCCCGCCGCCGCAATCAGCACCACCAGCAGCCACGCAGGCCACGAGCCCAGCAGCACGAACCGCCCTCTGGTGAACACCGGACTGGGATACTTGAAGAGAAACTGAAACATGCGCGCTTCCTGTCTTCCCGTGAGCTCGCGGCGATCTCTGGTTGAAGCAAGTTTCCCGCCGGAAGGCTGGCGGATCAGTGCGTCATTCCGTAAATGATGTAATCGAGTCCGACGCGAAACGCCATCGATGCAAACGTCTCAGGGTAGTTCGGATCATCGGCCCACTCCCACGCGTCGCCCAGGTGCATGTTATGGCAGATCGCGACGATGATGCGGCCCTTGTCGTCGCGGATCGCGCGCCACTTCGGCTGGTATCCGTCTTTCTCATACGTGCGCCCAGTCCACACATACTGCTCGCCCGGTATCTGCATCTTGTCGTCGATGTCGTAGAGTGTGTGGAAGATCTCATCGCCGCTCTGCAAGTCTTCGACGGGCCGGTCCGGCAGCACCTGCCTCATGCCATTCATAAAGTTTTCCCAGTCTTCGGTGCCGTGAAAATCGTCCACCATCAGGAAGCCGCCTTTGAGCAGATACTCGCGCAGCCGCTTGGCTTCGGCATCGGTAAAAGTCCAGTTCTGCACCTGCACCGCATAAATCCACGGATAATTGAAGATCTCGTCGGAATCGAGCGTGACCACCTGCTCATACGGTCGCCCGTCGATGCGCGTGAGCCGGTGCATGGCGATGAGAAACTGCCTGTCGGCCTTGGGATAATCACGCGACCAGGAGTTGAACCATCCGCGATGGCCCCAGCCGCCATAACCCGCATTCTCCATATTGGAGCTGTAAGCCAGGCGCGACCAGTAAAACTCCGCCTTCACATTCGTGGGCGAGTCGTCGTTGCCAAATCCGAAGTCCGCGGTCCGCTGCAAGGCCCAGAGTCCAACGCAACAGCCCCCTGCCGCCGCGGCCAGGAGCGCGACTTGCGAGAGCTTCATGAAAACCTCCGCGGATGGGAAGTTCGCGAGAGAACCAAGGACCGTCTGTCGTCCTGTTGCCCTAATAGACGACGCTACAACCGGTTGGTTGCAGTATGCCGCCCTCCCGGCTCCTTGTCCAGTTGGCCCCTCCGTGAGACGATGCTGCCATGCCCGGCAACTCATTGAACCGGCGCAAACTCCTTCAACTCGGCAGCGCGGCCCTGGCGCAGGCCGCCTTGACGCGGCTCGCGGGAGACGCCCAGGCCATTCTCGCGCCCGCGCCTGAAAAAGCCGACTACACGCTGCACATTGCGCCTGTTACAGTCGAACTCGATCGCTCTCACATTCTTTCGACCATCGGCTACAACGGCACTGCGCCGGGCCCGGTGCTGCGCATGCGCGAGGGCAGGCCGGTCACGATAGACGTGATGAACGCCACGGATACGCCCGAGCTGGTGCACTGGCACGGCATGTTGATTCCGCCCGAAGTCGATGGCACAGAAGAGGAGGGCACGCCGCTCGTCGAGCCGCACAGCCGCCGCCGCTTTCAGCTCACGCCCGGCCCCGCCGGAAGCCGCTGGTATCACTCCCATGCCATGGCCATGGACGATCTGCACAAGGGCGCGTACACCGGGCAATTCGGTTTTGTCTATGTCGATAGCGGCAATGACCCCGGCCAATACGACCAGGAGCTATTTCTTGCCCTGCGCGATTGGGAGCCGTTCTTCACCGCCACCATGGACGACGAGGACGACGATACGCACCAGGGACCGCTGCTCGAAAAGCCGGCGGTGCTGAACACCGATCCCGACGGCCTCGAAGTCGGGTCGATGACCTATTCGATCAATGACAAAGCTCTCGGTTCCGGGGATCCCATCCGTGTTCGCCAAGGCCAGCGCCTGCTCATCCATTTCCTCAACGCCAGCGCCATCGAAAATCGCCGCATCGCGCTCGCGGGCCACAAGATGAAGGTCATCGCCCTCGATGGCAATCCCGTTCCCGTGCCGCAGACCCTCGATTCCATCTTTATCGGCGCGGGCGAACGCATCGACGTGATCGTCGAGATGAACAATCCCGGCATCTGGATCCTTGGCGGCACGGAGAAGCCCATCCGCGAGTCCGGCCTCGGAGTCGTCGTCGAGTACGCCGGCCAGCACCAGCAGCCGCAGTGGATCGACCCGCCCAAAACACCCTGGGATTACACGATCTTCGGCGCGCCCTATGCCGCCGCGCCCGCTCCCGAGCAGACCATCGAACTAATTTTTGAGAAAATCCCTGGAGGCGCGGGTAAATTCAACCTCTGGCTGGTCAACGGCAAACCCTACCCGCACGAGCGCGAGTTTGTGCTTGAACGGGGCGTGCGTTACCGGCTCGTCATGCGCAACCGCACCGACGATGCGCATCCGATGCACCTGCACCGCCATCTGTGGGAGCTTAGGTCGGTCAACGACAAGCCCACCGCTGGCATCATCAAGGACACGGTCGTCATTCCCTACTACGGCCGCGCCGTCGTCGATTTCACTGCCAACCAGCCCGGCCTCGCCCTCTTTCACTGCCACATCCAGCAACACATGGACTACGGTTTCAAAGCGCTCTTCCGCTACGCATAACTGGTGGGTTTAGATGGGGCACCCGGCCATGTGCGCCGGAGGCGCAATGGACTTTAGCCGAGTGCCGGGTGCCCCAGGTCTCGCTTTTGAGACCTGGGAAAGCACGATCCTCAGTCAACCGATGAGCAATGCGCATCTCAAAGGCGGGCAGCCTTCGCTCAGGATGACAGTACTTGGTTGAGATTTGTGGTTTCCCAGGTTTTCCGCCGCGGCGGACAGACCTGGGGCACCCATTTTCGTGCCGGATTAAGTTTTCTCAAACCTGGCCACCCGCCAGTGTCTCCGAATCGGAGAACATCTGTTTGCAGGGCAAAGAACATCCCTCAGGGGTTAAAACCCCTTGGAATTTTGCGCCTTTTCGGCATGGCTGAAGCCATGCCCTGTTACAAAACCCTCTCGCTCCATGATTCATCAGACACTGCCTAGCCCCTGAGGGATGGTTTTACGCAAACTGACCCACTACCAAATAGGGCGTCGGAACTTGCTACCCTGATTCTTGCCCGTCGGACGCCCAAACTGGCTGCCTTCTTATATTCCCGAGCTCCAGGGGCTGCGCGGGATTGCGGTGTTGGCGGTGGTTTTGTACCACTGCCACCCGCGTCTCGCGGGGACTTGGCTTTATGGAGCCTCGTTGTGGGGATGGGCGGGGGTCAATCTCTTCTTCGTGCTCTCGGGCTTTCTGATTACCTCGATCCTGCTTCAATCCCGCGGCAAGCCGCACTACTTTCGTAATTTTTACGGGCGGCGTGTGCTGCGCATCTGGCCGGTGTATGTGCTGGTGCTGGTGGTTGTTTACCTTGAAGCGCCGTGGTTCATCGGTTCACCGATAGGCGTGGCCATCAGGACAGCGCCCTGGTTCGCCTACATTTTTTTCGTGCAGAATCTATTTCACCTCACGTTGCCGCCGGCCGTCGGTCCCACGTGGTCGCTGGCCATAGAGGAGCAATACTACTTTGTGTGGGCTCCGGCGGTGCGCATCTTGACGCGGCCGTGGATGCTCGCATCGGCGCTCGGCGCCGCGCTGGTGGCATCGCCGCTGCTGCGGCACGCAAACCTGCGCTGGATGACGCCCACGCATACGCTCATCCATCTGGACGGCATCGCATGTGGAAGCTTGCTGGCGCTGGGACTGTATACGCTCGGGCTGAACCGGCGCGTGTGGCTTGCGGTCGGATTGAGCGGGTTGACCGTGGGTTTGCTCGCCGCAGGCACAGTGGCGGGCGGAACGGCGTTTCTCGATTCCGCGCTGGCGCTCGCGTTTGGCGGCGCCGTGCTGGCGGCGATTGCGTCGACGGGCGCGCGCAATCCTCTGCATGTGGCGCTGCGCCGCGGCCCACTCGCATTTTACGGGCGCATCAGCTATGGGCTTTACATGATTCACATCGCAGTCTTCATCTTTTTCGGGTGGTTTGATGCGCACATGGATCACTACGGAATGGCTGGCGACTTGGCCGTGGTCGGTTTCCGGCTGGCGGTTTCCACGTTGGCGGCGGCGGCGCTGTGGTACGGGTTTGAGTCGCGCATTCTCAAATGGAAGCGTTTTTTGGGGGCGGGACCCGGGCCTGAGCTAAGCTAAGTGAGCTAATATGGAAGCGCCTTACAACCGGTCTCACAACTCCCATGCGGCATTTGCGCAAGCACGGGACCTGAAATATGATGAGAAACGCTACGCAACTTCCTGCTTTCTGTAAAGAGCTGAATCGAAAACGCTGCGGCTGTTCTCTCGCAGCCGCTCTGCTGTGCGCAGTTCCGCTTGTGCGCGCGCAGTCCACTCCATCCTCAACAGAGCCCGCGGCGACGGTCCGTACCAACGCCGACCTTGTGATCGTCGACGTGGTTGTCACCGATTCAAAGCAGAATCCGGTCCGCAATCTCACGGTATCCGATTTCACGCTCCTGGAGGACGGCAAACCCCAGTCCATCAAGGCATTTGAAGAGCACTCGGCGAACGGCGCCGTCCAGTTTACGCCCATGCCGAAGCTTGCTCCCGGCATGTTCACCAACTACTCGCCCACGCCTGCAAACGGAGCTCTCAACATTCTGTTGCTCGATAAGCTCAACACGCCCATGAACGCCCAGACCGAAGTCAGAGACCAGGTGCTGAAGTATCTCAGGCAGATTCCGGCAGGCACGCGAATGGCGATCTTTGCCCTGACTACGCAGTTGCGCATGTTGCAGGGGTTCACCTCGAATCCCGAGATTCTTCGTGCATTGGTCGAAGGCAAGAAGACGCTTCCGGGCGGTTCTCCTCTGATGGATGACGCCATGACCGGAGACGAGCCCGGCGCAGACGACCCGATGATGGACATAATCGCCGACAGCGAGGGGAGCAACCCGGATGCCGCTACGATGGAAGCCAATCTGCAGCAGTTCGAAGCAGAGCAGCAGGCCTTTCAGCTTCAGCTTCGTGCGCGTTACACGCTGGATGCGTTCAATCTTCTGGCGCGCTATCTCAATCAACTGCCGGGCCGCAAGAACCTCATCTGGTTTTCCGGTTCTTTTCCCATCAGCATCCTTCCCGACCCCGACCTGCAGAATCCCTTTGTCATCGTCGATTCGGCCGAGGATGAGTTCAGAGAGACGACCGATCTGCTCGCCCGCAGCCAGGTGGCCGTCTATCCCATCGACGCACGCGGCCTGATGCCTGCGCCAATGTTAAACGCGAGCAACTCAGGCCGAAGCTACGCGCGCGCTCCCGAGAACTTCGCAAAAGACGATGCAAAATTCTTTCAGCAGACTACAAATGAACACGGCACGATGATGCAGATGGCTGAAGCAACCGGCGGACAGGCTTTCGTGAACACGAATGGGCTTGCCGAAGCCGTCACGCGTGCAATCGACGATGGTTCCAATTACTACACCCTGGCTTACACGCCGGCAGACCGAAATTGGAATGGCCGTTACCGCAAGATTGAAGTGAAACTTGAGCGCACGGGACTTGCGCTCAGCTACCGCCGTGGCTACTATGCGGACGACCCGAATGTGCCGATCAAAAGCACCCAGGCGAGCAACCAGACGCAGAAGCCGAAGAACGGCCTGGTTCCCTACAGTCCATTGCGCGCAGCCATGCTGCACGGTGGTCCCGATCCTACGGAGATTTTATTCGTCGCCAATGTGCGGCCCAACAGTGCGGAAAACGAAGCATCTGTCGCTCCGGGCAATCAAATGAGTTCCAAGGTGAAGGGGCCCTACCGTCGCTATGCGGTGAATTTCCTCGTTCAACCCCGGAGCCTGAACTGCCCGTTGGCGGACGATGGCGCGTATCACTGTGCGGTGGAATTCCTGACCTTTGTTTACGATGTGGATGGCGTCCTGGTCAATCTTGCGAACAACAGCTTGGAGATCAAACTTTCAACCGGCCAATATGCGCAAGCTCTGAAAAGTAATTTCAGCTATCACCAGCAAATCAGCGTTCCGGCAAAGGGCGAATACTATCTCCGCATCGGTATTCACGACGTGGCCGCCGACCGCATGGGCGCTTTGGAGGTGCCCGTGGCCGCGGCCGCCAAATTGCCTCCCATTGCTGCGCCGGGGCCATCGCCGCTCGCAAAGCCAAATCCATAGAAGCCAATCCTATTACGGCGCACGCGATTCCACCCACTGCATACGAAGGATTGTGAACCACGTTGTAAGACTGCTGCGCGCGTGATCTGCGACAGAGGATTTGCCGCTTGTTCTACACTGGTAGGTTGATTGGGAGCCTCTATCCATGCCTGCCGCAACAGCTTCCGCAGTCACTCAACGCACGCCATCGCCGGCTCTGCGCCGCTTTGCATGGGGTGTGCTGGTTTATTTCGTTGCCGTGATTCTCTGGGGCGCACTGGTCCGCGCCACGGGCTCTGGCGCAGGCTGCGGAGACCACTGGCCACTGTGCAACGGCACCGTGCTTCAGCACGCGCCGCGCACCGATACAATCATCGAGTTCACGCACCGGATCACCAGCGGCATCTCCTTCTTCTCTGTCGTGGGACTGCTGGCGTGGACGTTTGCCGGCACGGTGCGCGGCCACATGGCGCGAGCGGCTGTGGCGGCATCGGTTGCGTTTACGCTGATCGAGGCGATTCTGGGCGCGTTGCTGGTGAAGCTTGGACTGACTGCGCAGAGCCACTCTCCGCTGCGTCCGGCGTATCTGGCGCTCCATTTGACTAATACGCTGCTACTGCTGGCTGCATTGGCTCTTACGGCGCACCTGTTAAGCCGTGAAGAAGGATACCTGCGCCGCGACATCCGCGTGATTGCGCCGGTGGGCGCCGCGGCTGGACTCTTTGTCGTGCTGGTGGTGGGCGTTACCGGATCGCTGGCTGCGCTCGGCGACACTCTTTTTCCTGCGACCTCACTAGGCGCGGCTCTGCAGCAGGATTTTTCCGCAGGGAGCGGGTGGCTGCTGCGCTGGCGCTGGACGCATCCGACCATAGCGTTCCTCGCCAGCATTTTTCTGATCTGGATTCTGGTGCGCGCAGCGCAACGCTCCAGGTACTGGAATAATCGCGGGCTCTCCGCGCTGGTGCTGATCTTGCTGGCTGCGCAGTACCTGTTGGGCGTGATGGATGTGCTGCTGCTCGCGCCTGTGTGGCTGCAAGTGGCGCACCTTTTAGGCGCTGATGCGCTCTGGATCGCTTTGGTTGTTCTCACTGCGCGGCTTACTTTTGAGCCGGTGATCCCACCTATGCTGACGACGGCGGTGAATTCCTCTCGATAGACCTCTTGCCCGGTCATCTCATCTCGTCCATTTTGCATCGTATGAAAATGGGCGCCCGTATTCGAATACCTTTTCTGGCAACCCTCGCACGGTAAGAGCAGGACGATTGTATGTTGACTTGAATGGGCAGTGGCCAACAACATCCTTTGAGGGCGTCTTCAAAATTCAATCCCTCACAGGCAAACGCATCTCCGATGCATTCCGGCAGCAGCTTTGGTTCGCGAATCGGATTGTGCTCTCGATGAGCGCACAGCCGTCTGATCGCCGCCCAGCCTGGAGACGTGAGTGTGGAGACGTGCTTAACGGCGTTTGCCTCAGCCCCTTTGTGTTTGCATCTCTCGTTCACAATCTCGTGCACTGTTTGACGGGCTTTCTACCGAGGTGGACGACGATGAAGAAATGGATCGTATTGCTGTTTTTGCCTTTGGGAATGGCTGGATGCGCTTACACGCCGACCGGCAACGTAAATCAGATCCAATTGGCGGTTTATACGCCCGACTGCGTAGACGTTCAGGACGCGAGCACCGCGGCTGGAGCGCACTTGCAGATTTATCCCTGCGGCGCGGGCAAGATGAGCCAGGAGTGGACCGTCGAACCGATCAATAACTCCAAAAATTACCTGTTTATCAACGCCAACAGTCAGATGTGCATGAGCGTGGCCAGTGATCCCGACACAGCCCCGGGCCAATATGTGGTGCAGGAGCCATGCGCTCCGGATAATTCAGACCTCGATGAGGTGTGGAACATCAATAAGGCTCCCAGCGGGGAGGCAGGCATTCAGATCGTCTCAGCCGCAAGCAGTCAATGTCTCGATCTGCCTTACGGTGAGATTGCATCCATCGTTACCTTGCAACAGTATTACTGCGACACAGATGATCCCGCGCAGGGATGGACGATCAATCCGGTGGCGAAGGGAAATATCCCGTAGGAGCTTACAGGGACTCGGTGAGTTAATCTTCGAGCGCAGGGTGGTAGTGGCTCTCCCAGCCCAAATAGCGCACCGCGGCTTCATGCACTGCCTTGGAAACGCTGCTGAAGTTGGCAGCGACGTGATGCTCGAAGCCTTTATGG
>JASHQE010000232.1 GCA_030037705.1 Acidobacteriaceae bacterium
CTTCGAAACGCATCCCAGATTGCCATCTGGTAGCGCAGGCCGAAGACATTGTGCATCTGCTCTCCGTCCACACCCGAGGGAAACGCACTGCACTCCGGAAACGACCAGCCTCCCGTGAAATCGGAGTTGTCGCACTCGTCTAACTTGAATCCGCTTACGCCTGGATCGACAAATGTCTTGCCGTGATAGGCTCCAAATGCTGCGCGCGCGGATTCGCCGGCAAAATCGGGGACCAATCCGCCCCACACGCCGTAGTCTCCGGAATGCGGTTCAATCTCAGAGAACAGCGGAGAAGCAGGGTGAGTGAATGCGTGCTCCCAAAGGTTGATCCTGAGATTCATCTCTTGAGCGGAATGCACGAATCCTTCGGGATCAGGAAAACTGTTACGATTCCAGGCAAATGTGCACGAGTAGGCGTGAGTCTGCCAGCCTGGTTCGAGACCCATCACGTCGCAAGGTATTTTACGGTCACGGAATTCACGAGCGAGGGCAAGCGCGGATTCCTGCGTTGCACGTGCGTCCATCCTGTACCAAAAACCCAGTGCCCACTCCGGCGGAGCAACACCGCCACCCGAAAAAATGTTGTAACGCTGCACTGCACCCAGCATCTTCGGGCCGCCAAACAGGTAGACATCGACACCGCCGGCGCGCGGCACCTCGACGGTAATCTGCCCGGCATCGCCGTCCTGAATGCTGTGTGTGTAATTCGGATCCGGGTTGGCGTTGTCCACGGAGTCGAGGGCATGTTCGGGCCGGGGCCGCGCGTCGCCAAAGTAGAATGCTGCGTAACGCGCTGTGTCGATCAGAATGCCGATGCCCTCCGTCGTAACGTAGAACGGTACTGGCGCATGTGAGTCACCGGTGTCAACTTTGGGATCGGCATTCACGCGGACAACTTTCTTCTTGCCGCGTTGCGCAAACGAGAGCAACTGCAACCCCATTCCATAGATCTGTTCGTTCGGTCGCAGCGGAAACTGAACCATACACCCGTGCGCGGTTTGCTTGCCGCGGATCGCCGGCAGCGGCGCAGTCTCTACGATGGGGAGTTGTGTAAACCCCTCAGTCTTCGCCGGAACCAGACGGCTCGAAACAGGCGTAAAGCGTTCCGGTGTTCCAATGGTTGCCTTCCACACTCCAGGATGAATCTGCTCCCAGCCCACAGAATGCAGAGGCGTGCCGGCAGCGGAAATTTCGCTGCGCGCCAGTCCGGCTAATCCCGCAGCCGTTCCTGCCGCCGCCAATCCTTTGGCAAGGCTACGACGCGATATCTTCATGGAGTGATCCCGCTGAATTTCTTCATTTCCAAATTCCGTTCCATCATGCTCGTCGGTATTTAGATACAAAAACATTTGAATTCAATAATCCAGCTTTCTACTCACTCCGCTAAAACGTTATTGCGCAAAATGTTGTTCCGAACAAGGACATCCCGGTTTGGCTCCATCCACGTTTCTTGAGCGATGCCCGCGCCGCCGCTTCCTTCGGCAAGACACGCTTCCACAGTCACCTTCTGGCTCTCCGCAATCATCACTCCGTCAAGCGCATTCCGCGTGATCTCACAATCGCGAATTGTGACATCATGCCCGAAGATGACCGCGATCCCGTGTCCCCACATCGAATCAGCAAACCGTGAGCCGCTGATTGCAACATGCGCAACATGATTCATCTTCAGGTTGTGATTCTTTCCCAGCCCCGGCGGCACCATTCCACCGCTGCTTGAGATATCGCAATTCACGATGTCGACCTGCTCGGCGCCGAAAAGCTCAATCGCGCTGTAGGTGCAGTTACGCACCGTAATGCGCTCAAACCTCAGGTTGCGTTGCATTGCTCTTCCGTCGCTCTGCAGCACAATCCCCGCGCGAATCGGCCCATGCGCCACGCGACGGCGCCCTACGTCGGAATTCGGGTCGCGTGACGTTGCCTTTGTATCTCCGCCTTCGATCACAAAATCCCGCAGCACGATATCGTGTACACCCGGCTCGGCATTCACAATTGCCGCTTCCCCGGGCTTCGCCGGATCACGAAAAAGTTCACAGTCAATGCCGGTGCCCGCCATCGTGATTCCGCTTGGGATTTTCAATGTTGCCGGCAGCACATGCAGTCCTGCCGCAAGGCTGAGAGTGCCGCCACCATTTGCTTTCAGCTTGTCCAATGCCTCCTGGATCGACTCGCCGGGCGCAACACTGATCGCCGCTGCTGCTGGCGAACTCGTCGGCGTTACCTGCGCTCCCGCCGTCGCTGCGATTTTCGAAGGTTCCGGCGGAGGCTTCAGTCTTGCCGGAGTGTTGTCCCTGCCGCCGCGAAACACGGTGATGATGCTGTGCGGACGCGGCACCTTCGCCGCTGCTCTCTCGGTGTACGGCATCGCTATGTGCCTGTCATAGCGATAGTGCTGCAGGATCACGTGATAGGTATCGCTGAATTTTCCCCGCGTCTCCTCACTGATCTTGCCGTATGCGGGCACATCTTCGCCCAGCATGTAGCGCGCCGTATATTCGAATCCGAGCGCCAGTCGGTTATCAGCTTCGGCGAAAAGATCGACTCCCTGATTCCACGCAACTAGACAGGTATTTGCGAGATAACTCAGCCCGAGCTGCGTGTGCCCCTGATCCCTGCAGGACTCCTCGCACTGCCCACTCGGATAAACATAATGAGTGACACCGCTGTTCACCGGTCCGGTCCGAAAGTGACGGTAAACCGATCCCATCAGGCTGTGATCTTCGCAGAAGACGCCGATCGCAAGCAGCGTGTACATAATCGCGGCATCCCAGTTACCGTTGGCCTCGGGGTAAAACATGCGCAGCAGCGGGACATAGACGGTCAGCATCATGCGCTTGAACTGTGCCTGTGACTGCGCGCTCCAGCCGGGATAAGTCGCGCGCAGAATTTCCGCAGCATTGCAGAACTCGCCGCCTGTCCATCCGGCCAGCAACATTGCGTCATTCTCAAAAAAATCAGCCAGCGTTCCGGACCACGCATCGAAGATCTCGATCGCCTTACGCGCGTGGGCTTCATTTCCCGTCAGGTACCACTGCATCGCGTGGTTTTCCGCCGCGTTGGCGCTATCCTGGAGTTCGCGGCCTCCCTGATCACCGGCATCATATGCCCCGCGAATCACATGCACAAACGGCTTCGGCGTGAAATCGAGCGACGCAACAGGGCTGTCGAGCCATATCTGCCATGCGGATTTCCACGGCTCCTCTCCGGCCGTGATCTTTGCTTTCACGAATTCGAGGTCAACTCGAGTCTGCAGTATGCCAGGATGCACGATCGGCCGATGCTCCGTGTGCGATGCGTTTCCCGGACTCGATTTCCCATGATTTGTGCCGCCTGCGGAATTTGCGGGTATCTGCCCCAGCGCGGGTAGCGCGGCCGCGGCGAGTCCAGCACCCGATTGCACAAGAAACGTTCGCCTCTTCATATCTCGAATAAGAAGACCCTTTCGTTACCGATACGAACCATTTATTACAATTCTGAAATTCGACGTTCACTGCGTAACAAAATGCGCCGTTCGAACATGCTTTACTTCGCGCCAGACGAATCCAGTTTTCTCGGGCATTCTGACCTTCAGATCGTCAACTGGTTCTCCTGAAGACACCGTAAAACTGAAATCCGCGCCGGTGTCTGTTTTCTGATAGAGAATGTTCGCCCTGACGACTCCGCTTCTTGTCCGGATAGGCCAGTTGCGGGCCTCGACACCTCTCCAGCCCGGTGGTATCCGTGGAATGATGTCGATTTCGCTGAGAGAGTGATCGTCAACACCAAGCATGAGGCGCGAGACCTTCAAAGGTTCTGACACGTTCACGAGATTCAGTGCGCCGCATCCTTCATCGAGAGGAATCTTTCCCACCGCGTCCGGCGAGTATGTGCGCTCGTAGAAGAAATACGAAGAGTCACGATGCAGTTTGTACTCCGGAACAGGACTGTAGGTCGCATTCACCAGCCAGGAGAGCGCTTTGCCGGCCATGGCCATGTCATCCGTGAGCAGCATCGTCTGGATCGCATATCCCTGGCCATAGGACGGGCTGGTCAACAATCCTCCAGCGAGCAGGTCGAACTGCGTCCAGATGCCGTACTTGTCGAACTCCATCTTGCGCAAAGGCGTATTGTAGAGTTTCTCGAAAGTCTTTTCGCTATGCCCGAAGTCCGCAGCCCATGAGGATGCCAGCGGCTGAAAGCCGTGCACATCTGCATACATGGATGCCACGCCGTTGATGGATCCGATGCCTTTATTGCCGATTGCGTTCAATACCTGTGGATCCGGTTTCATGGTCTGCGTATCGATGCACCAGATCCATGCGCCGTCTTTGTCGACCAGGTACTTCTCCATCGCACTGCTGACTTGGCCTGCGAGCCTGCGGTACTTCTCGGCACGCGCTGACTCACCCGCCTCATCCGCCATCCTGGCCACTGCGGCAAGAGCGAGCCGCACAAGATTGTTTTGAACCGCGTTGTAACAGAGTCCGTTGACGCCTAATCCGCAGCCAAACTCGCCGCTGCCCGCGATCAGAGGCTTCGTTTGCAACTGAGCCTCAATGCCACGGAGCGGCGAGGCGTCCTGAAAGAGGAACTGTTGAATGTCCTCGCGCGTCGGGTTTCCGTCAGGCAATCGCTCCCACAACAGCACCATTCCGATGACGATCGACGTGGTGCCATCCATCTCCGTTCCTGTTCCCGGTTGCGCCCCCTTGAAGTATCGCGGGAAGGAGTAAAAGCCATCGGCGTTCTTTTCCACCAGGTGCATCAGGCACTCGGCGAGCAGCGATGCGTGTTCCAGATAGCCGCGCATGACGAGTTCCCGCATAAATGTGCCGCCATCGCGCGTCCACATCGTGCCCGCCCACGGAAAGCCCGGCAAAGACGCGCTCACAAATCCTGCGGGAAAGCCGTCCTTGGCCTCGGAATAGAAGTTCTTGCTGAGGACACCCTGAAAGGATTCGTCGAGTTCCCGCGTGAACAGCTCGGCATCGGATGATCCGAAAAATCGCAGCGAGGCCGGCTTATCTTTTTCCAAGTCGGGCGTAGCCTGTGACGCATCCGCTGCCTTTTGAGCAGGCCCTGATGCCATGAAGGCAGATAGGACCATTCCAGCAAGTAGTCCAGCAAATAGTATGGACGGCCGGATCAACATGGTTCCTCTAAAGAGACTATAGTGTCGTCCAGCCGTTCTTCCCATTCGCATTTTAAATTTGATTCCAAATCACGTTGTACAAAGCAGGTGCGAATGGCCGCAGTTCCTGTAAGATCTGTCGAGTCCTGGACCATTCGCCTCCGTAGACAGTTAGAAGCTGAACCGCAGCGTGAACTGCATCTGGCGGCCAGCATTAGCGGATGTAGCGCCGGATTGCCCGCCGGGCAAATACTCCTCAGTGCCGTCGGTGGAGTTGGGATTGTTCCATCCCTGGTGGTTGAGGAAGTTAAAGGCGTCCACGTTGAATCTCAGGTTGTACCTTTCGGTGATCGGAAAAACCTTGAAGAGCGAAAGGTCGCTCTCCCAGTTCTTCGGTCCCTGGATAAAGGTATGCGAGTAGCGATTACTGCCGGTTGAGGAGAAATAAGGCACTGATGAAACTGTAGTGCCATTCGCCAGGTTCATCGTGACGTCGTCCGTGTTGTAATACGCCGTCCCGGGAACCGTGTCGATCGGCTCCTCATAGGGTGTGTAGTTGGAGGGAAGGCCAAATACGCATTCAAGTTGACCGCTTGCGCCGGTTTTCACGCCATTCGCGGCCGTGCATTGCCCGCTGTTGGCGTTGGCCGTGGGTGCAATGTAACCGTTGAACCACAAGTACTCGGGGTAGCAATTGCCGCTGCGGCAGTCTGTCACCTTGTACGCGTGCTTGTACACGTGGATTGGACTGGTCGGGCCCCAGTGTTGGTTGGTGGTGCTCGAAGCGGCAGGCTGGAAGATTGACGAGGTCATGTGGCCCACCCCGGCAATCTGATAGCCGCCAACTAACTCATCCACAAAGCGATTCGCGTTGCCAAGGAATCTCTTTCCGCTGCCCACCGGCAGGTCAAAGATGTAATTGAACACGATGTGCTGCGGAGGAAAGCCGCTATCGAGCTGGTAATTCTCGAATTTGTCCAGTGCGTGCCAATCCATATAGGAGGCAACGCCCGCAGGACGGACCGGCGGAAGCGCAGGGGCAGTTACCGGATAGGCAGACGTGTAGCTTGCCGTGGTCGGAAGAACGCCCAAATAATCCGGGGCGGTAGTAGTCCCGCTGTCGCGGGAGCCGTTTTCGCCTATGCGAAATGCCCGATTGAAGTCATAGTAGATCTGAAAAGCGTACCCATGATGGAACATCCGCTGATAGTTGACCTGGAGCTCATCATCGTTCGACCAGCCGTTTTTTTGATCATAGGAGAAGTTGCCGGTAACAGCGTCGTCGTAGGGTTGGAGCGCGGTTGACGCATAAGTATCTTGCTGGGGAGTGCCAATCACGCTTGCACCGCCGTTGGGCGGAGTGGTGCCTGTGACCATCTCCCAGACAAAGGTGCTGAGGGGAGCATTGGGAGCGTAGACATGGTCCAGGTAAGAACCATGCGTCCATATCCAGCTCACCCGGAGGGCCGAATTCCATTTAAGCGGCTGTTCAAGGGTGGCGCCGATCTCGGTCATCTGACTCGGCTTAAAATCCGGATTCATGTAACCCGGATTCAGCGGTGCGATGCCTGGCGTAATCGCGGTGGTCGTCGAGGTATTGACGATGCCTGTGGCGTTCTCGCCCATCACAATCCAATTGGGATTGGTCGCGCTGTTCTCACGTAGCGGATAGTTCTGAATCCCATCGGGTGATTGGTTGGCGGCATTGTAGTTTTGCGTGTAGCCATAGGCAAACGGCAACCCGATTGGCCCGGGGTTCGCGTTGCGCGTGGGAACTGGAATAATGTACCGGCCGTAAGCACCGCGCAACACGGTGCCTCGTTTATTCCCAAATGGCTGCCAGGCCAGGCCCGCACGCGGGCTCACTTCCAGGTTGGCGCCATAGTACAACGTGCTCGGGAGGCCGGCCTGCTGCGGCGTTTCGAACTTGGCGCCGATGTTCTCCATGTTGGTGATGATCGCCTGGGTCGTCCATCCCTCCGAAATCAGGCTGGAGATAGGAGCGCCGAGGACAATTGCATCGTTCTTGATGTCGAAGGTATCGATCACGTTGCCCCTGGTCGTCCTGGCCGGATGAGCTTCGTAGCGAAGGCCAAGATTGAGGGTCACGTTCCTGCTCACATGCCAGTCGTCCTGGAAGTAGGCATCGATCTCCTCGTCGCGGAACCAGGTGGGAGGATCCTGCAATTGCACGGACGACGAAGCGATGTTCCCGAGGTACAGGCCCGCATCGCCCAATCCCGTGTTGGACCAGGAGCCGGGACTTTTCGTGCCGGTCGTGCCTTGGTAGAGACCTGTGCTGAAAGTGGTAAAGGTGTTCGTATCCGCATTGCGGCTGTTGAGGTAATAGAACCGATCGTGACGATAACGGCCGCCGAATTGCATCTGATGTTTTCCCACGGTCTTGGTCAGGTTCTCGTCGATCTGCGAGACAATCTGGTTCTCCTGGTACTGGTACATCGTGCCGCCGTAATTCATGGTGGTCAGGCCGTTGATGACAGGGAAGCCAGTTTCGCCGAAGTTATTGGGCAGTCCGAGCATTGCATCATAG
Organism: Acidobacteriaceae bacterium; assembly: GCA_030037705.1. GTDB lineage: Bacteria > Acidobacteriota > Terriglobia > Terriglobales > Acidobacteriaceae > Telmatobacter. The sequence goes on from JASHQE010000232.1 coordinate 7,659, forward strand.
TCCAGATTCGGATTTCCGCCACCGCCTACGTACTGCATCGACCACTGCTGGCTCAGTACGGTTTCCGAGTAGAACGAAGACGAGAAGACGTGCGTGTATCCGAACGCTGGGGCGAAGTTGGAGACCGGGATGACCTGGTAACCACTGGCGGCGGCGGGAAAGCCATCGGCGGCGATCGTCGCGGGCGAATCGCTGGGATAGTTCCGCAATGCCCGGTTGATCTCTATATTCTGGCCATAGCGCAGGTAGATTTTATTGTCATCGCTAAAGTTGTGATCCAGGCGCCAGGTGATCGTCGGTATGACGACATAGTCTACGTCGGGCGAGTTGAGATTGGGTGTCACAAGAGGATTGTTCGAGTTACTGGGCTGGGGCGTGATCGAATACAGAAGCTTGGCCCCTGGAGACTCCAAGGCAGGATTTATTGTGTTCAGATTCCCTTGATAGTTGAACTGTGTTCGGCACCAGGGGATGTTTTGATCAGCGGCAAGTTGGGCGGCTGTCAATGTGCTTGGATTTACACTGGGAGGCAATGGGCAGTTCGTACTCGACGCTGTCGTTGATGGGTCGTAAATCGCCTGCTGCACACCTGATGAGTTGACCATATTACTGAAATCCCCAGATCTTTCAGCCATGGTCGGCACTGAAACCTGCTCTGCGGTAGTGGCCGCGAGTGAATAACGTTCATAGGCGAAGAACCAGAAGCTCTTATCCTTACCGTGGTAGAGGTGTGGGAACACGATAGGACCGCCGCCAGAGACGCCAAATTCGTTGCGGACGTAAGGCGGCGCTTTGTAGGCCGCGAGATCGTTTCTGGTCTTGGCCACGCCCCAGTAATTATTAATCGCAGTTTCGAACAGCGAACCGTGAAGTTGATTGGTACCCGATTTTGTGGTAATGACCCCCGTGCCGGGCGACGCGTACTGCGCCGGTGCGTCAATCAAATTGAACGTGACCTCCTGAATGGCATCCGCGTCGGGCAGGAAGGCGCCATAGGCATTGTTCTGGCCGCCAAAATTATCGTTGTCGAGGGGCACACCATCCGCAACGTACTCGAACCCCTGGGGCTCCATCCCCACGTCTTCGTCGCCACCCTCCAGGCCGGGCACGGAGTTGGCGGCCAGCGTGAGCAGGCTGCGCCCATTCATGGGGAGCTGGTTGATTCGCTGGCTTTCCAGCGTCGAACTGACCGTGCCGTTTTCGGTGTCGGTAAGCTGAACGAGATCCGCTTTCACATTGACCTGCTGCGTGACTGCTCCCGGTACCATTTGGGCGTTGATCACGGCAATTTGCGCCACGAGGAGGTCAATGGTTTGGCTGTAGGCCCTCATGCCCGGCGCGGAGATGGTCACTGTATACGTCCCTGTAAACAGGTCCGGCACCTGGTAGAAACCGACTCCGTTCGATGTTGTGCTGGCAGCGACTCCCGTGGCCTGGTTCACCACATGAACCGATGCGCCGGGCACAACAGCACCCGAAGAGTCCGCGACCGTTCCCTGGATCGAGCCGGCGCCACTCTGTGCGCTGGCGCTCAGACAACCCATAGCGAACCCAAGGATAGCGACAAAAGTGAAGATTCGGACGACCTGCGCATGAAATACATGCCTCGGCATACCCACGAATGCTTCTCCGGAGACCTCACTCTTGTAGACCGGTCTCCCGGCGGGCTGATTCTTTGCTCCAACGATGTTGGTAAATTGCATAGCGCCTCCTGAATCAAACTTTTCCACTCTTCTTGCTGAATGAATGTTCTCGGCTCGCCCAGCCCGCGCGTTTGATGCTCGTGGCAAGACCGGTTTCTCGCCCGTTTTCTCTAGCGCATGACTCAGCTCTCCGCGTAGGTCAAACCAATTGAGAAATAATTTCGAAAATTCACGCATCAAGACGCTTCTGGGGGGACTCGTTTGGGCTGCCCCTGACGACGAGCAAGAATCATTTCTGAGAATGACAACAATCAAGTCAATTCTCGGGTCAATTCTCTGTGGGGCCCACGGTGGTGCATCGAGATAAGTATTTTATTATTCATATACTTGAACCATATGTCCGATGACAAAATAGTCAGAGGAAACTTCTCATTTGAGAGCTGGAAAAATGGCAAAAAAAACATCGCTCCCCCGTCTTCAACACCTCCACATATGACAACCGAGAAGCCATTTGATTAAAATGGGGACGCTTTGAACGAAGCTTCTGTTCCGTAAAACCTGCGAAGATTTTTTGCTGCGATTGATCCTCCCTATTCTTCTCCCGCGGCAAGAGGACTGGAAATACACAATCTAAGCGGCAAATGGAGCTGGAGGTCACTTTGGTCCCGTTTCGGCAGAGAACCTTATAGCAAAGTGGGATAGCGCGGAAAAGCGGATGGGTTCGTCTCTGCAAGTCGATCAACGGCCTGGCCAGGATATGTGCTGGTCGTTGTTGGAACGCGTTGCTGCGAGTGCGCAGCTCAAGCGCGCAGCACGACTCCAGGAGCTCTTGTTTTATATCGGAAAGCGATCTCTCAAAGATGGCTCCGATACAGTCCATGAACAGCAAATTGGCATCGATGTATTCCGGCGCCCCAAAGGCTACGACACAAGCGCGGACAACATCGTCCGCACAAATGTGAGCGACCTCCGAAAGCGGGTCGAAGCGTACTTCGAATCGGAAGGTGCAGACGAAACGCTAGTCATGGAGATTCCCCGGGGGAGCTACGTTCCGGTCTTCAGGTATCGTTCTCCGCAACCGAAGATCGCTGTTGACTCCATCCCTCTCCAAGTCACAGCCGCCGGTAACCCTGTAACCGAAACAGCCGAAGCTCTCGAAGCCGCCCGGTCTCGGCGCCGGGCAGTCACTGCAAAGATAGCAATCGGCGCGCTCACCGTCGCGCTGGCCTGCGGATGCCTGTATTTTGGGATTCAGTATCGGAATCTGTACCGGTCGCTTTACGCATGGCAATACGAACCCTCCGTCTCGGCATTGTGGACCAATTTCCTGAATGCCAGCCCGGATACGGATGTGGTCCTTGCCGATGCGTCTTTCGGGTTGCTGCAGGATCTGAACAAAACATCCTTTCCGTTCGACGATTATCTCGATCGGAGTTATATCCATGAGCTTCAGGGACAGCACCCAAACCCCGAGCTGCAGGCAATCCTGAATCGTATCGTGCGATGGAATATGGGCAGTCAGGATGAATTCAAGTTGGCGCACCGCATCCTGGCGCTTGACCCGCTGGGAAAACGGATCCATCTCTATAACGCGCGCGATTATATGCCTGACCTCACCAATCGCGACAATGTGATTCTGATCGGTGGGCGAATCTCGAATCCATGGGACGATCTCTTCGAAGGCCGTATGAACTTCACGGTGAAATTCGACAGCGACGGTTCAATCGCAGTGGTAAATCGCGCGCCTGCCGCGGGTGAACAATTAATCTACTCGCAAGTAAATTCCGCCCAATATTGTGTCGTGGCATACCTTCCCAACCCCGCCCGTAACGGGAATGTGCTGCTGATTGAAGGGACTGGCGCCGAAGCTACGGAAGCCGCGGGGAATTTCCTTCTGTCAGAGAACCAATTATCCCGTTTCAAGAAGACCCTCCACGTCGACAGATTTCCCTACTTTGAAGTCCTGCTCAAAGTCTCTTCGGTCCAAGGTACGCCTCTCACTTCGACTGTTGAGGCCTATCGCGCATATCCTAATTTCAACTGAACGCCCCGCGCTCTTGTTGAAATCGGGAACATATGCATCCGATAGTCGAAGCAGTTATTGTTCGACGACGTCCATATCAATGCTGAGTTTGACGTCATCGCCCACAATGCCTGTTGGATAACTGCTGGCAATCCCGAAGGCCGTTCGGCTGATGGAAGCTGTAGCCGAGAAGCCGGAGTGTGGCTTGTGATCCATGCCGGTTACCGGCCCATTCGGGCCTTCGACCTGCAACACGACGGGCTTAGTGACGCCATGCAATGTCAGGTTGCCGGTTACAGCGAATCCGCTTGCACTTTTCGTCACGCTGGTGCTGACGAAGGTCGCTGTCGGGAACTGGTCCACGTTTAAAAAACTCGAACTCTTCAAGACGGAATCGCGCGCACCGACGCCGGTGTCGACCGAATTCACGTCAATGGTGACATTCACGCTGGATCTTGCGATATCCGAAGCATCCAGAACAATGGCGCCGCCGATATTGCCAAAGCGGCCGTGCACGTTCGAGAGGCTCATGTGGAGCACCGAGAAATCGATCTCGCTATGCGCTTTGTCCGGAACCCATGTCGAGGTTTGCGCCGATACCACAGAGACTGAAAGAGCGAACAAAAACGCTAGAACTGGGGAACGTTGAACCATGAAATCCTTCCAAAACGAGGTCTCAAAACAGCCTGACACATGAGCAGGGGCACGCTCTAGTGTGGTGAATCGTTCATTCGTTGAAGAACAACCGCAGATCCCCTTCGACTTC
>JASHQE010000233.1 GCA_030037705.1 Acidobacteriaceae bacterium
TTGCGGAGTGCGGATTACCAAGGGCGCGGTGGTTTCTATCCTTCCCTGGGTCCTGCATCGTCACCACAAGTATTGGGCCGAGCCCGGCCGCTTTGATCCGGAGAGGTTTTCTGCCGAAGCAAGCGCCGCGCGCGAGCGCCTCATTTATCTTCCCTTTGGTTTCGGTCCGCGTATCTGTATCGGCGCTTCGTTCGCCATGACGGAAGCAATTCTCATCCTGGCCACAATTGCACAGCGCTATCGCCTACGCCTGCCGCCCGGCTTCGGTGTTGAGCCGCAAGCGCTCTTCACCCTGCGAACGAAATATGGGATGAGCATGGAACTGGAACGCCGGAGTGACTTCTGACCGTAAGAATCCATGCGTATCGCTGGCTACACCGGCCTTCACCGCAAACCCGCCTGACGAGAAAACCAGTGCCGGATGATTGCGCGGTCAGAGAGTTCTAGAGTCCAAGCTCCAGCCTTGTCCGTGGATCAAGTTCATCGCGCAGCGCATCGCCCAGAAAATTGAATCCGAGCACAGCACCGGCAATAGCTGCCGCCGGAAACAGCACCAGGTGCGGCGAATCAAAAAGATGGAGCCGCGCATCGTTCAACATGGCGCCCCAGCTTGGCGTAGGCGCAGGAATGCCGAGGCCGAGAAACGAGAGGGTTGCTTCGGCGAGAATCACTCCGGCCATGCCGATCGCCGCCTGCACCAGCACTGGTTGAATGATGTTCGAAAGAATGTGCCGAAAGAAGATTCGCAAGCCGCCTGCGCCCAATGCGCGTGCCGCGTCGACATATTCGCGCTCGCGCACAGCCATCACCTGCGCTCGCACCAGTCGCGCGTAGCCGGCCCATCCGCCGATGGCCAGCGCCAGCACGAGATTCACGAACCCCGGTCCCAGAAACGCAGCGAAGGCGATCGCCAACAAAATCCCGGGCAGCGCCTGAAAGGTGTTCATCGCGAACGTGGTCAACGCCGTATCCACCCATCCGCCCATGTAGCCGGCCAATCCGCCGATTACAAGCCCCAATGCAAGTGAGACAACCACCACACTGACAGAAATCGCCAGCGAAAGCCGTGCGCCCCATAGCAGCCGCGCCAGCGTATCGCGTCCCAGCTCGTCTGTTCCCGCCCAATGCGCTGCGGAAGGGCCTTCGAGCCGGTGCACCAGATCGATGGCCGATGGATTGTAGTGCGAAAGCCACGGCGCAGCCATACCGCAAATCACAAATGCCGCGAGCAGCATAAGTCCAGTCACGGCGAGAGGCTGCCGCCGCGCCCTTCGTCCCGCTAAGCGCAAAATCTGTGAAGGAGGAAAAATCATCCGCTTTCCAAGGATACAGCGACTCATGCGCCCGATCAGCGTTTAATAAAAGCATGAGGTTTTCTCTGCGCTCTCGAATTCTGTTTCTTGTGATGGCTGCTCCTCTTGTTGTCATCGCTCTGCCGTGTGCTTCCGCACAAGATCAAGGACCGCTCAACTTGCGCTCCGAGGCCGAGCAGATCTTCGCGCTGGCCAATCAGGCACGCGCACAAGCCGGCATGGGGCGCCTTACATGGGATCCGACCTTGGCGCAGGCCGCTTTGTATCATTGCCGCCGCATGGTGCAGGAGGGCCCGATCGCGCATCGATACGGAGGCGAGCCTGACCTGGCCACGCGCGCCGCAGATGCAGGCGCACGGTTTGGCGTGATTGAGGAAAACATAGCCATCGGACCTTCTGCCGAGGGAATTCACAACGAATGGATGAACTCGCCTGGTCACCGTGCGAATTTACTCAGTCCTGATGTGGACCGCATCGGTGTGGCCGTGATCGCCAGCCGCGGCGTGCTCTATGCGGTAGCCGACTACTCGCATGGCGTGCCTGCGCTCTCAGCCGCGCAGGTAGAAGCGCGCGTCGCCGGGCTCATCCGCGTCAGCGGCATTACCGTCTTGAGTGATCCCAGCCTGGCTCGCACCGCATGTGCCACGGACTCAGGAATGCCGCGCTCAGCAAACGGTCCGCAACCACATTTCGTCATGCGTTGGCAGGATTCGGATCTTACCCACCTGCCCCCGCAGTTAATTGATCGGCTCAGCTCGGGGCAGTATCGCCAGGCCTCTGTGGGAAACTGCCCGGCCCGTGGTGTGGAGGACTCATTCACTGCGTATCGGGTTGCGGTGTTGCTGTATTGAGAATCTGTTCCACCGAAGTCCTGATTGCTCTTTCCAGAGCTGAGGCCATGGCTCGCGCGGCGGACCGCAGACGAAGATGTCGGGATGGTATTGGCTCTCTTCGTTGCGCACGCCCTCTGCCGGCCTCCACCATGTTTCGTCTATGTTTACGCTTTGCGTGCCGCTACGGTTCCTTCGCGCCGTTCCATGGGCGAGGGAACACGCACAGACGCCATTCCAGCGGCTGTGGCGGCTTCGATTCCAAGCACTGTGTCCTCAAAGACGAGGCAATCTTCCGGTTCCACGCTGAGCCGCGCGGCCGCGGTCAGGAATGCATCCGGCGCAGGCTTGCTGCGCGCGTAGTCTTCTGCGCCAACAATCGTATCGAACCGGTCAACCAGATTGAGCGTGGTGAGCGTGTTCAGTACGGATTCGCGGCTGCTGCCAGAGACAACTGCCAGGGGAATCAGACCGTGTTGCGCATCGATCTGCTCCAGCACTTCGGGGACGGGCTTCAGATCAGGAAGCTGTTCGTAGTAGAGCGCCTCCTTACGCTCTGCCACCTGTGCCACAGGCATCGCAAGCCCGCGCATTCGGTTTAGCGCGTCAATAATCTCGTGTACCGGCTTACCGCCCCAGCGATAAAACAATTCTTCATCAAACTCGCAGCCCCATTCGCTCAATGCCTTTTTCCACGCGATATAGTGCAGCGGCATCGAGTCGGCGATTGTGCCATCGCAATCGAACAGGTAGGCGCGAAATACGCCTTCCGGGATTGTCAACTTCATGCGTACAGGGAACTCCTTGATGATCAGCAAATGATGATCAGAAAATTTGCTGTTTATTGCAGGGTGGCAGTACGCGAAAGCCTTGGTGGCGTGCTGTTGGCGTCCGGCGTTGTGCATCCGCCTTCACCCGGTTTGGTCGGCTCCATCTTCAATGCGTCGTTAAACCGGTTGAAGTAGTTAAATAATCCAATGGCGCACATCAATTCCACGATTTCGCCCTCCGAGTAGAAGCTGCGCAACTCGGCGAACTGTTCGTCGGTGATGGCGTGCGCGTCGCGTGTGACCGTCTCAGCCAGATGCAGCGCCGCCTTTTCTGCGGGCGTGAAGTCAGTGCGATCAGGCCAGTTTGCCAGATGCGTCAATTGATCATCGCTCCAGCCCAGATTGCGCGCCAGAATCGTGTGGCTCGCCAGGCAATAGGGTGTCTGATTGACTTGGCTGGTTCTCACAATGATCAACTCCTTCAGCCTGGTTGAAACCGTACCCGTATTGAGAACTGCTCCGAAATGTGCCTGCATGGTGGCAAAAATCTCGGGCCGGTGAGCCATCACCCGGAACATATTGGGTACGTTCCCGCGCTGGGCAAACACTTTGTCGTAGAGCGCCGCTGTCTCCGCGCTTACTTCATTCCGATCAAGTCGTGAAATCCGCGACATCTTGCCCTCCCTTCATTCAGCCTAACCTAACCCCGCAGTCTACGTTGGATTGGAGCAGCCTTGCTCAACGAAGCATATCCCAACCGCAGCGGATCGCCCCATCAGCCAGCCTTATCGGCGCCTAACCTTCGTCGACTTTCGGATCTCATTTTTTGACCTGTCCGGCGGTCTCTGCTACCTTGATAAGGGACATTAAACAGCGCCAAGCGATCCTCAGTAGCTCAATGGCAGAGCATTCGGCTGTTAACCGAAGGGTTGTAGGTTCGAGTCCTACCTGAGGAGCCA
>JASHQE010000234.1 GCA_030037705.1 Acidobacteriaceae bacterium
GAAGCGAACCGCAGATGTTTCGACTCTCCGCCGCGGCGGACCGCGGCGGACTTCGCTCAACATGACAGTGCTTGATTTACTTTTCAGCAACTTAGAGTTGGTCTATATGTCGATACAGCCTAGTTTGCCGGCTCCGGTTCGAGATCGATCGGCTCTACCCGGATCTTCGCAATGCGGCGTGCGTCCATCTCGACAACCGTGAGCCGGCGGTCTTCGAAGACCGCAGATTCGCCGACCTGCGGGATGTGGCCAAGGCGATAGAGCAAGAAGCCGGCCAAGGTTTCCACGCCGCCATCGCGCGGCAGGTTCCATTGCATCTGCGTTTCGAGATCGCGGAGGTTGACGCCGCCATCCATCAGCACCGCACCGCCCGCCGTTGTAAGAATGGGATGCGAGGGAGAATCAAACTCGTCTTCAAATTCTCCGGTGAGCTGTTCGATCGCATCTTCTTGAGTGACCAGACCGACAATCGAACCATATTCGTCAACAGCCACGGCGAGATGACGGCGGCGCTGTTGAAACTCGCGGATGAGATCCAGGACCGATTTAGTTTCAGGGACAACGAGAACTTCCCGCATGATCTGCGACAGCCGAAGCTCCGGCTGGGGCGCTGCGAGAGCCGATCGTGCTCCTGCTGCCAGAACAGCGGGGTTCCCCTCGGCTTCAGTTAAACCCGAACGAAGGGAAGGAGCGCCCGGGAAAGGCATGCCTCTTGACTCGCCCGCCGTGGCGCGATCACCGAGGCCGAGAAGATTCTGCGAGCGGAAGTAATACAAGCGGGCAAGGTCGCGTGAGTAGACCACGCCTACAATATGCTCGGAGCCGCGTGCATCATCGTAGACCGGAATGCGGGAGTGATGACGGGCAATCACGCGAGCGCAGGCTTCTTCCAGGGTCATGCTGGAAGGCAGAGAAAATATCTTTTGCCGCGGCGTCATGATTTCGCGGACCGGCACATCGTCCAGTTCGAGAGCGCGGTGAATCAATGTCTCCTGAAACTGGGGCAGCAGACCAAGACGCCGCGCGGTTGTGGCCATCAGCTTGAGCTCTTCCGGCGAGTGAACAGCGGAACGCTCCGTCATGGGAATATCAAAACCCCGCAAAACCACAGCAGCCGAGTTGCGCAACAGGCGAACGGCGGGGCGGACTATGGCTATGAAAAAAAGCATCGTGGGCGCAATCGCAACTGCGAGCGCCTCTGCTCGGCGGAGGGCCAGGGACTTGGGAACCAGCTCACCCACGACAACATCGAAGTAGGTGATGATGGCAAACCCCAGCGCGACAGCCACAACATGATCCCAGACACGGGCATGCGGCAGCCCAGCCAGCCAGGGCTGCAGGATAGAGGCGACGAGCGGTTCGCCGAGCCAGCCAAGCGCCAAGGAACAGAGCGTTACCCCAAGCTGGACAGCAGGAAGAAGCTCATCCAGGGCATGCTGGAGACGGCGGACCGCCCGCGCTCCAGGAACCTTCGCGGCAAGAAGCTGCTCGATCCGCGTGTCGCGGATAGAAACGAGCGCGAACTCGGCAGCCACAAAAAATGCGTTGGCCAGAATGAACATAGCCACGGCCACCGATTTGAACAGCGGAAACCCATGCATCTCGGGGAGAGAATAGCATTTTAGGGAACGTCCGCTTCAGCCGGTAGAGATTGCCGGCCCCGGACTCTACCGGCGGCGGTCGGTGCGGGAACATTCCCAGACACAAATGCGTACTGCAAGAATGTGAACAGGCCGATTCACTTCTCGGCTGTTCAGGCGGATAGCGATGTCCGAAAACGAACAATCCGGCCGGATCCGCTGCATGCGCGAAGGGTTTGCAGAAGAAGAAAAACCGGCTTTGGCTTGCAGAATGCAGATCCGAGGACAGACAATTCTCAGTTTCGTGAAATTCTGGTGCGGAGCGCCTCCGGCGGTGAAAGCAATGAGAACAATCAGAAGGTATGGGTCAGGTGGAACAATCGCCCTGGCGCTCGGAATTGCAACCATGGCGGCACTGGGCGAAGAAGCTACATTCGAGCGCAATCTGGACGTGAGCGGGCGCGCGGAGCTGATGATAGCCACCGGCTCGGGAACAATTCATCTTACCCAGAGCGAAAATGGGCGCATCCACATCTTGGGGCGCGTACGGTCGAACTGGGGTGGAAACGACGAGAAGGTGCGTGAGATTGCAGCCCATCCACCCGTGGAGCAGACCGGAAACATCGTGCGGATCGGCGCTCGGCACGAGAATTTGCGCAACATCAGCATTGATTACGATATCGAGGCGCCCGCAAACGCCTTCTTAAATGCGGCGACGGGCTCCGGCAGCGTGATCGACGACGGCGTGGGCGCAGACGCGAAGCTGAGCACGGGATCGGGTGGGATTCACGCCACCGGACTGCAGGGCGATTTCTCCGTGGAGACCGGATCGGGCAATATCTATGCCGAACAGACGGGCAATGGAGATGTAAAAGCGGAGACCGGATCGGGATCGATTGAGCTGCGCAATCTGCATGGAGCGCTCAGGGCGCAGACCGGCTCCGGCAATATCAAGACAGCCGGAATACCCAGCGGGCCATGGCGGCTTGATACCGGTTCAGGAGGCGTCGAGCTGTGGACGGGCAGCGCGGGTCTTACGCTGGACGCCTCGACCGGTTCGGGCCGCATCCGCTGCGACCGAGAGATCACCGGCCAAACCGACTCTGAGAAGCACCACTTGTCCGGCAAAGTGGGTGGGGGCGGACCGATGGTGCGGGTCGAAACCGGATCGGGGTCGATTCAGATTCATTGAGAAAGACGTATCAGGATTCGCAAGGCTGCGACTTCCTTTCTCCAAGATTTCTGTAGCCGGGATGGATGCCGGGCGCCAGGCCGTGCTCGACGGCAATCTTTCCCAGCAACTGGGTGAGCTGGCTGCGCTCGGTTGCATTGAGACCGGCGCACATCACCTCCTCGTGTTCCCGCGCGATGCGGCCCACGGCTACGAGCGCCTCCTTGCCGGCTTCACTGAGCTGCAAAGCATAAATACGGCGGTCGTTGGGGCTCGCCTTGCGCGCAACCAGGCCCCGCTCTTCCATGGAATCGATTAAGGCGACCAGGCGGCTGGCGTGCATTCCGAGCCTGCCGGCAAGATCCTGCTGGCTGATGCCAGGCGATTGACTGAGAAGATGCAAAATGCCAGCATCCGGAGGCGTAAAGTTCAACGGAGCCAGAAGCCGGGCAAATTCCTGCGCGGAGCGCGCCCCCACCTGCGCCAGCAAAAATGCAACGGTGTTGCGCCCCTTCTCTGGATGCGGTTTCTGCATAAAGATATTATTCCATAAAACAATAATTACATAATATAATGATTTTGATCTATAATAAATTCAGAGGTGAACTCCGATGTCTGCTTCTGCCGCGCCCGCCCCTCTGCGCCATCCCGGCCCGCACCTGGGCGCTTTGGCCATCGTCTTCACTGTTCTTTTTCTGGCCGGACTCTACCCCGTAACCTGGTACGGAGGAATGCCGTATTTTCCCGGCCCCTGGGAGCCGGCGCAGACCATCGCTGCGTTTTTTCAGGCCCGGCCCACGGCGGTTGCGTTATGCGCATTTCTGCACTTCGGTGCGGCGATCGTGCTGGGAATCTTTGCGGCGTCGACGGTAAGCCGGCTGGAATTTCTGGGCGTACGCGCGGCAGGACCGAAGATTGCCCTCTTCGGAGGGTTCGCAACGGCGTTCTTCATGATCTCGAACGCGGCTGTTCTTTGGGCCATGGCGCATCCGGGCATAGCGCAGGACAGCGCGCTTACAGTGGCGCTCTATGATCTGGGCTTCGCGCTGGGTGGGCCGGGCTATTCGGTTCTGCTTGGGCTGTTGTCGGCCGGAATCTCCATACCTCTGCTTTTCCGGCGCACGGCCCCGCGCTGGATTCCCTTTCTCGGTCTCGCGCTTGCTGCCTGCGGAGAATTGAGCTGGTTAAGTCTCGAGTTTCCCAAAGCGCTCCTCCTCATTCCGCTTACGCGATTTCCCGGTTTTGTGTGGATGATCGCCGTGGGATTCGCGCTGCCGAACTCGATCCAAGAACCCTCAATCCAAAGACCCGCAAATGGAGAAATGCAATGACACCCTGGCGCGAACGCGATACGGTCCGGCTGCTCCATCTGGTTCTGAGCATTCCAATTCTTGGCTTTCTCTATGGGCCGGTCGCGCACATTCCACGCGCTGCATGGTTCACGCGCTGGATCGCTGTGCCCGTGGTGGTATTGAGCGGCCTGTGGATCTGGCTCAAGCCGCGCATCGTGAAACGCCTGTACATGCGTGATGCGCACGGTTCATTCCGCGCCACGGTCGGCCCGCAGAAGTAGGCAACCTGCGGATCGGCGCGTCCACTCTAGCGCCGGTTCTACGCGCCGGTCCAATTAAACTGAAGAATATGATTCGAGTCTTTCGCCCCATCCCTGTGGAGCGGCTCAAGCTGCTGGTCTTCGATCTCGATGGCACACTGATCGATTCGGCGCAGGATCTGTGCAACAGTGTGAATGAGGCGCTGAAAGAGTTTGGCCACGAACCGCTGCCCGATCCGGCGATTGCCAGTTTTGTGGGCAATGGCGCGCCGATGCTGATGCGCCGGTCGCTCGCTCTCGCGAGCAATCTCAGCCCCGATGCCGTGGATGAAGAGCTGCTGGCAAAGGCGTATACGTTTTTTCTTCAGTACTATCGCGAACACAAGTTGGACTTCACCTACGCATACGACGGGGTGCTTGAAGCGCTCAAGGCTCTGCAAGAGCTCCACGACGCGCCAGGCGGGATTAGCAGAACCATGGCCGTATTGACCAACAAGCCGGTGCGCCCGGCGCGCGGCATCTGCGAAGGGCTCGGACTTGCAAACTATTTTCCGTACATTTATGGCGGCGACAGCTTTGCCACGAAGAAACCCGACCCGACGGGCTTGCGCAAGCTGATGGAAGAGACTGGTACCCGACCGGAAGAGACAGCCATGATCGGAGACAGCTACGTGGATGTGCTCACTGCGCGGAATGCGGGAGCGTGGTCTATCGGATGTGCATTCGGATTTGGCGTACAGACATTGACGGAGACGCTGCCTGACATCATGGTGGATACGGCGGCCGAGTGGACGGAGGCGCTCAATCCTGCGAAAATCGGAGTGCAGCGCTAAATTGAGACCGGTTGCTGGACCCAGCATAACAAGATCGTTTTTTTGCGACTTTGGTGAAGGAGACAGGATGATTCCATACAGTTCTCCGGCCTTTCGTCCACTTGCTTTGAGAGGCTCCATCCAATTCCATTTGCATTTTGTTGTCTGAGGTTTTGCATGCGTTCATTCGCACTTGGTTTGTCCTGCTTTCTGCTGGCGTCCGTTCCAGCGCTAGCCTGCCACCCATCCGCTGCCACCCCGCCGCCAAGCCCCACATTGCGCGGAATGGTGGCGGACCCGACCGGCGCGATCGTTCCGAACGCCCAAATCCAGCTCATGGACGAAACCGGGGCCATCGAAGGCACGTTTCAATCGGGGCCGGATGGCAGCTTTCAGGTCGTTGCCCCCCATGCGGGCGCGTATATGCTGGTGGTTTCTCAATCCGGATTCAAAACGACCAGCACCCCGGTAACCATCGCCGCGCCCGCCGTGTCTGCCGTCGCCGACCGGGCGGCGGTCAAACTCGCTCCGCTTCTCCGCATTGTGCTTCCTATCGCTCCGGCCGCAACCAACGTTGTCGTGAGCGCCGATTCGAATCAGGACCTGACCTCGACAGACGAAAACCATGACTCGTCGGTGATGACTTCACAAGATTTGAAATCGCTGCCGATCTTCGACAACGATTTTGTCTCGGCGATGGGATCGTTCCTGGATTCGGACGTAGAGACAACCAGCGGCACAGGAATCATGGTGGATGGAGTGGAAGCGAACCGGGTCACGGTTTCGGCATCGGCCGTGCAGGAAGTACGCATCAATCAGGATCCGTATTCCGCACGCTATTATTATCCCGGGCGCGGGCAAATGGAGATCATCTCCAAGTCGGCCGCACAGGACTTTCACGGACAGTTGAACTTCTATTTCCGTGATTCGGCAATGAACGCGCAGAACGCGCTGGCGCCATCCAAGCCCTTCGAGCAGCGGCGTATCTATGAAGGCAGTGCGACCGGGCCGATTCCCTATGCCAAGAAATCGAGCTTCCTGGTGTCGTTCAATCGCGCAGAGGAGGATCTGGATTCCGTGGTAAGCGCAACGCTAGCGCCGACGGCTGCGAATCCGACCGGCGCTTTCGAAGCCAACGTGCCCGCACCCACGCGCGACACGGAATTCAGCGGGCGGGCGGCGCACCAGTTCGGCAAACACTCGACCTACCTGCAGTACAGTTTTCAGAATTGGACCGGCCAGAACCAGGGCGTGGGCGGCCAGACGCTCGCCGCAGCGGGCTACAACAACGCCTTCCAGGAGCACGATCTGGTGGCGCACGCCGATTCGACGCTCTCGGCAACCACACTGAACCAGCTCTCGCTGGTTGCCGAGCACTGGTCGACGCGCAACACGAATGTCGAGGAAGGTCCGCGGATCAGCCTGTCCGGCGACTTCATTGGGGGGTCGGCCCAGTCGGACTCCCTGGCCACGGAATACAACGCGCGGCTTTCAGAGATCGTAACCTGGATGCACGGCCAGCACATGATCAAATGGGGAATCGACATTCCCCACATGAGCCGCCGCGCTTATGACGACGAGACGAATGAGCTCGGCTCGTACACCTTTGGGCCGACACTCGCCGCCGATGGAGTGACGGTCCTCGCAACCGCCTTCCAGAACTACGCGAACAATCTGCCCTCCGGTTTCTCGGAAAATACCGGCGACACGCACTTTATCTATCACCAGCAGGAGCTGGGCGCATTCATCCAGGACCAGTACAAGGTGAACAACCGGTTCGCCATTACGCCCGGGTTGCGCTACGACTGGCAGAATCTTCTCGCTAACCGGCGGCTGGGGTTTGCACCGCGTGTTTCTTTCGCATGGGTACTGGATCCGGAATCGAAGACGATTCTGCGCGGCGGAGGCGGTCTCTATTACGACCGCTTCGGCAGTGGGCCGTTGCTCGACCTGGTGCGCTATGAGAATGCGCGGCGCAGATCGATCATCCTTTCGCTGAATCCGGCTACTCTGCCGCAGACGGGCTGCGTGCCGATTACTGACTGCATCGCATGGACGGCGCAGCCGCCGGCCCTTGCCGAGATGGAGCCAAACGCGAAGATTCCTTACCAGATGCACTACGGCCTCTCGATTGAGCGGCAACTGGGCGAGCGAGCGACCGGAACCGTCAGCGTCTACGAGATGCGCGGCATCGACATGTTCCGCTCGGTTGACATCAACGCGCCCACGCCGGAATCGGGATACACTCTGCGGCCCAATCCCGCCTTCGGCCGCATCCGGCAGATGCAGCCGGCGGCCTTTTACATCGGCAATGGATTCGACGTTTCCTATCGCGGCACGTGGAACAAGTACTTTACTGGTTTTGGCCGGTATACATGGTCGCACTATGAGTCGAATACCGGAGGCATCAGCTGGTTTCCGCAGAACCAGCTCGATCCCGAAGATGAGTGGTCCAACTCCAGCTATGACCGGGCACAGCGCCTGGGCATGTATGCAATCTTCCAGCAAAAAAGCTTGTTGAATATGGCTGCCGGCGTCTTTGCCAACAGCGGTTCACCGTGGACGGTGCTGACCGGCACGGACTATTACGGGGACGGCCTGTTCAACACCCGGCCGGATGGCGTGGCCCGCAACTCCGAGACCGGGCCGGATTACGTCGATCTGGATTTGCGTTGGGGCCACGACTTTGCCGTCACCGCCAACAAAGCGGACGAAGCGCCACGGCTCGGTTTCTCGGCCAGCTCGTTTAACGTCCTGAACCATGTGAACGGCTCGGGCATCGACAATGTGGAAACCTCGCCGGAGTTCGGCGAGGTAACCTCCGTCGCGCCGCCACGGCGGATTCAACTCGCGATGCGCTTCCAGTTTTAAGGTCCGCGACCGCATGAACTTATGCCTTTAGCATCGTGCTCTCCCAGGTCTCAGAATCGAGACCTGGGGCACCCAGCACCCAGAGGTAGTGCTTAATCGAATGGCTTCGCCTTACAGCAACTGGAAAACCGCTGTAGGCCCTGGCCGGAACTATGCACGCGGCGGGAGCGTATAGTGTGATACATGCTCGGGATACGACCCATGCTTGGGTGCTGTCTGCTAGGCGCCGCGCTGGCTGCCGCGGCTACGCCCGCGCACGCCGAACAAGATGAGGTGCAGTTCTTCCGCACCATCAGCATCACGCCCGATGCGCCGGTTCACGATGCCGTGTGCTTTTTCTGCAGCGTGCACGTGGATGGAAACGTCATGGGCGATATCGTCGTGTTCTTTGGCAATGTCCGCCTGAACGGCAAAGCCCATCACGACGTGGTGAGCTTCTTTGGGCGCGTCACCGCGGCCGACAACTCCTCGATTGGCGGCGACCTGGTCAGCTTTTTCGGGGGCATCCGGCTGGGTGAAGATGTCTCGATCGGCAGGGATATGGTGTGCATGTTCGGAACCGTTCATGCACCCTCCTCGACTCGGGTGAACGGAGACCGGACGAGCATCCCCGGCCTGCTTCTCTCGCTCCCGCTGCTCGTTCTTCTGCTGGTCGTGGCCGTGATTGCGCACGAGTTCCGGGCCTATCGCCGCCGGCGCTTGCTGCCCGGCGTCTATCCTTTTCCGCCGGGACGTTAAGTCAGCCCAGAGCCGCACCCCCTCCAATTCATTTGACCGCCGCTCACTGAAGGCCGGTTTCCCGACGATATGAACATGTTCAAATTTTTGTTGACATTCACAGGGATCAGAATTATCTTCATTTTGAACATGTTCAATAAGCGTGTTCAAGGAGGGCTCGATGAATGAATATGTCGAAGCATATTATGCCGCTTATCTGGGACTCTGCGCCGTGCTGATCGTCTGGTTGAGCTGGAACTTTCACCGCTCCGGCACTGTCTTTCTCCACGATACCTTCGGCGGCAATATCATGCTGGTGCGCGCTGTGACCCACCTGCTCGATGTCGGCTTCTATCTGGTGAGCCTTGGCTATGTGGCTATCTCCTACCGGATTTGGGAACCGCTCAATAGCCGTTGGGCGGTGGCCGAGGCTGCCATCGGCAGGGTGGGCGGCTTCCTGCTTTTGCTCGGGTTTGCGCATCTCTTCAATCTGCTGCTTTTGGCGATCTTCCGCAAGCGCGGGATGACAAGCGGGGCTGTTGGGGAAACGGGAGTTGCCGGATGACCGCTGAAGCGTCTTCAACCCGTAAATCCGAGGAGACCCGCAAGAGAATTCTCGCCGCAGCGCTGGCCGTGTTTCGCGAGCGCGGGTTCCACGTGGCCACCATGCGCGAGATTGCCGCCGCGGCAGGCGTGGCCGTAGGCGCGGCATACTACTACTTCGACTCGAAGGATGCGCTGGTGATGGCCTTCTATGCGCAGGCGCAGGATGAGATGGCGCCACAGCTCGATCAAATCCTGAAAGAAAGCCGGACGCTCGAACAGCGGCTGCGCGGGATCATCGGCCAGAAGCTCGCGTATTTCGCTCCGAACCGCTCGCTGGTGAGCGCGCTCACCGCGCATATCGATCCGGAGCATCCGCTTTCGCCGTTCAGTGCGGCTACAGCGCCCATTCGCGACCGCGACATTGCCTTCTTCGAACACGCGGTAAAAGAATCGAAGCTGCGGCTGCCGAACTCAATTCAACCCTATCTGCCGCGGCTGCTCTGGCTCTACCAGATGGGCCTGATGCTCTTCTGGGTCTATGACCGCTCGCTGCGGCAGGAGCGCACCGAGATGCTCTTCGACAAGACGCTTAAGATGATGATGCAAGCCCTCAAGTTGGCAGAGCTGCCCTTGCTCAAGCCGCTCTTCCGGCCTGCGGGTGAATTACTTAAGGCAATCTATGGAGAAGCTTGACGATGGATGCCCGTGGGCTGCGTATCGTGATGCCGGGCGGCAGCGGCCAGATCGGGCGGATGTTGGCGCAGTTCTTTCAGGAGCGAGGCCACCACGTGACGGTGCTGACCCGCGGCCCGTACGCAGCGCCTTACCAGACCGTGCACTGGGACGGTCGGCACGCAGGCCGGTGGATAGAGACGCTTGAAGGCGCCGATGTGTGCATTCATCTCTCCGGCAAAAGTGTGAACTGCCGGTACACGGCCAAAAACCGGAAAGAATTGTATGATTCGCGCGTCGGACCCACGCGGCTCCTGGGCCACGTGATCGCCGGGCTCGCCGAGCCGCCGCGCCTGTGGATGAATGCCTCGACGGCAACAATCTATCGCCATGCGCTTGACCGGCCTATGGACGAAGCGAACGGCGAGATCGGCGGAAATGAAATGATCTCCGCGCGCCGGCGCGCCCCGGAGAAGTGGAATTGGACGGTCAACCTTGTGAAGGACTGGGAGGCTGCTCTCTTTGAGACGCCCACACCCCGCACGCGCAAAGTCGCGCTGCGCACATCGCTGGTCTTCAGTCCTGTGCCGGGCAATATCTTCGCGGTGCTCTCGAACCTCGTGCGGGCCGGGCTGGGTGGCATACAGGGCAATGGGCGGCAGTATGTCTCGTGGATGCACGAACGGGATTACGCGCGAGCCATCGAGTTTCTCATTGAGCACGATGAGATGGAAGGGCCGGTCAATCTGGCTGCGCCGAATCCCTTGCCGAACCGCGAGTTCATGGCCACACTGCGAGATGCATGGGATATGCCCAACGGCCTGCCCGCACCCACGCCGCTGATCGCGATCTGCGCGTTCTTTCTGCGCACCGAGCCGGAGCTGGTGCTCAAGAGCCGGCGCGTGGTTCCGGGAAGACTGGGCGACGCGGGCTTTCAGTTCCAGTTGCCCGAGTGGCCCGCAGCGGCCGAGGACCTGGTGCGGCAATGGCGAGGAAGACGGTAACTTAGAGCCGTACCCTTTTCAATCCATGCTTTTTGCCAGGGCTGGTTGCATAAATGGTCTGGTCAGGTAAAGAAACTTCCCTCAGGGGCTAAAGCCCCAGTGTTCATGAGGCTTTTGCGGCACGACTCAAGTCGTGCCCTGTTACGAAACCATTTATGCAACGAGTTCTAGTGTGGTGAGTCAGAAGTTCATAACATAAGTCGAAGTCCCGAACCGCAGATCCTTCGACTCCGTTTG
>JASHQE010000235.1 GCA_030037705.1 Acidobacteriaceae bacterium
GCAATATCTATGTCTCCAAGGCGCTCGCAGTTTCCCAAGAAGCTACCGAATACAACCACTCTGTTCACTGAGTACAAATACCGAGGATCGGCATTCACCTGCCTAACGCGCTCGATAAATTCCTGCAACGCGCTTTCTGCGGTTTTTCTCTTGATGCGGGGTGCCGCCGATCCACGCATGAAAGCAAACCCTTTACGAATAACTGAATACCACGGCATAGCACTGTCGTCGTCTCTTTCCCGGTCCAGGTTTCGTTTTACATAACCAGTCTCCACCAAAGCTGCCGCTATCTCCGCAGCTCGTTGTTCGCTGCATTGAAATTTTCTACTTAGCCAATCCTGGCGAAATACCCCATAGTAAGACTTGCGAAGAATATCGCGAACCTTCATTGCGTCTTCGCCGCCGATCGACGGAACTGTTCTGATATCCAGTGTCATTGCGACAACTCCTTTGCGGTTACGGCGCGCCCGCTTGTTGGGCTTCCATCAAGATTGCGAGGAGGATGGACCGGAACCGGAATTCGGTCAAATTCAGCAAATTTAAGCGAATTTTAGAGTTGCCTCATCGACATCGGGGTTGAATACGATGGCATATCGCTCGAAAACGCTACGCGTTTTCAATGCTCCGATCTCCATGATCACGCCCTCGGCAGTTCCAATCCTGCGATAGTTGCGCGCCGCGGTTCTTCGCAGGTCATGAAACAACAGATTGGGCGAACGCCGTTAAATGCTCGATGTTGAGCGTCTGGATACCCTGGTAGGACTCAGACCACGCGGCCTCGTTCGACTCGTACCACTCCTTCGCGGCCAGCGGGAACAGTTTGCGGCGAAGCTTGTCCAGCCGCTCGGCGCGGCCGCCGCCTTCCAGTTCCCTGTGGCGTTCACGCTCCCTGGCAAGAGCTTTCGAGCGTGTTGTCTCTTTAGTGCTCTCGCGGATGCGCTGGCCGTTGATTAGGAACTCGAACCAGTAGGTGTCTCCACGCTTGTACAGTACCATTTGACCTTCCTCCTGATCGCTATTTGCCGCGGCTGCTCTTTAGAACCCCGTTAGCATTTGCCAAGATCCTGGGCGCCGGCAGTTGCCCTCAACTTTTTCGGACGGCTACAAAGTTGCGCACAGCGAGCGATTTTTCCCGATCGCGAGATTCCTTCGCTTTCTCTCGGTGGTACTCTTTCCCCTCGTCCGATTCCTGCCAGTGTTTCTTTTGGCACTCTGGAGGGCAAAAACTTTGATTGATGCGGCGAGCGAAGAACCACTTGCGACAGTTTTTGCGTCGACACTGCCGAATCCAATCGAGTAACCCCACATCTTGAAGTTTTGAAGCAAAAAGAACCATGTTTGAAATTTCGTCCAGTCCAACGAGGTTCAGTTCCGGGCTGGCGAGTAGCGGCTTGCGCTTGTCGGCGAGCCCACTCCAGAGCCCCTCCGGGATGCCGAGTCAGACGGCCGAAATTGGCGTGTGTGAAGGTGCTCTCATAGAAACCGCATCCCTACGCCGGAATTGATACGGCCGAAAGGAGTTGTTGGGGCAAGGGGGTTGAGACGCTGGTTCCGGAATCATTGAATGGGATTTGCACTCATAGTGGCTGCCGGTTGTGAAGGAATTTCCACGGGCAGCGAAAAATAAAAGCAGCTTCCCTTGCCAGCTTCGCTTTCCAGGCCGAATTCACCTCTGTGGGCTTCCACCAATTTCTTGGCAATAGCCAGGCCCAGGCCGGTGCCCTCCCGGTCTCTTAATTGACCGGCGCGGTAAAACGATTCGAAGATGAGCTTCTGCTCGGCAGCAGGAATGCCGGGTCCCGTATCCCTCACCTCGGTACGAATCGACTCCTCTTGCCGGTGTACCGCCACATCGACCTGGCCGCCATCCGGCGTAAATTTGATCGCATTGCCAACCAGGTTCGTCAATATCTGCTGTAAACGGGTCGGGTCGGCGTGGACGACCAGCCCTACAGGACACGACGCGGAAAGGGTGATGCCTTTCTTGTCGGCCAGAGGCTTGAGCAATGACAAAACGTCATTCACGAGCGCATCCAACGCAACGCTCGCAAGAACGATGTTTAGATATCCAGCTTCGATCCTAGAGAGATCCAATACATCGTTAATCAACCGCAGAAGGTGTAAACCGGCGTTATGGATTTTCTCGACGTATTTACGCTGTCGGTCGCTCAATGGTCCGTAGACGCTATCGGCGAGCAGTTCAGAAAAGCCGAGTACCGCATTCAACGGTGTGCGCAGCTCATGGCTCATGGTCGATAAGAACTCGTCCTTGAAACGGCTGGAGCGTTCAATCTCTCTGTTTTGGACCTCAAGTTCTTTGTTGGCTTCGATGAGCTCTTCATTGATGCGTACTGCTTCCTCATAGGTAGAAATGAGCAGGTCGAGGATCTGCTGGCGCTCGGAACGGATCGAGTGGCGCTGTCCCGCGAACACAATTTCCAACTCTCCCCGCGCGCGCGCGCCGGCCTGGAGAGTGCGGTTCGAGAGCACATAATCGATGCGCGATAGCAAATGCCGCTCGTCATAGGGCTTGCGCAGAAAAAAGTCGGCTCCGGACTCAAGCCCCTGAATGACGTCGTTGGGGCTGGCCAATGAGGTCAGCAGAAGCACAGGGATAGTCTGAAGCGCCTTATCGGCTTTTATTTCCCGGCAGAATTCGAACCCATCCATTTCGGGCATGACCACATCACTGATGATCAGTGTGGGCGCTTCTTTCCTGGCACTTGCCAATGCCTCTCTGCCGTTTGGCGCTGCGGCGACGCGGTAGCCATTTTCTTCAAGCAAGAACTTCAACTCCTCGGCCTGGGTAGGGCTGTCTTCGGCGATGAGTATGATGACCTTTTCGTCCTCGTATGTGCTCATAGTAGGCCCCCTTGATTCGAATTGGTCAATCGAGTTAGCGCGGCGGCTAGCTTATCGCCGCTAATCACATAGGTGGCTGCGTCCAGATGGATCGCCTCTCCGGGCATGCCGTGAATAACAGAGCTGGCTTTGTCCTGCGCAATCGTGATGGCTCCTGCATCGCGCATCAGCTTGAGCTCCTGCGCACCATCCTTACCCATACCTGTCAACAGAACTCCGGCGGAGTGCGCACCAAAGGCTTTGGTTACCGCTCGAAAAAGGTGCCCGACGGACGGGATATGTCCGTTTTCCGCGGGCCCATTTGTCAGCGTAAGCCTTCCCTCGCTGGTGATTCCCAAGTGATTTCCGTCAGGCGCCAGATACACATTGCCCGGAAGAACCGCGGCTCCTGCTCGAGCGATATTGATCGCGAGTGGCGCGGTTCTTCGCAGCCAGTCGGCAAAACTCTCAATAAAACCGGGTGAAATATGCTGAACAATCAGCACTGGAGCAGGAAAATCAGCGGGCAGGGCGCAAAGTATTTTGTGCAGCACGGGAGGACCGCCGGTGGAAGCACCGATTGCAACAACTTCGATTCGCCTCGCGGGGACCGCATCGCTTGGCTGCCGGGGCATACTCTGATGAGTCTGCGTGTCTCGCCTGGCCCAACGGCGCACCACCGGTACTTCAGCTATCAGCCTGACCATGGCAATCAATCGCGCCGTGGCTGCCGCGTGATCAGAGTGGTCGAAACCACGTGGACGTTCCACTACGGCCAAGGCGCCCGCTTCGATCGCAGTGAAGGCCAGCGAAGCCTCCTCGAAATTCGCGCTTCCGCTCACCACCACAATCGGTGTAGGGTGCGTCTCCATAATCTTCCGGGTTGCCTCCAGGCCATTCATCTTCGGCATGTGAACATCCATGGTGATGACGTCGGGCCTCTTGTCCACTACGGCCGCCAGCGCTTCTTCACCGTTGCTGGCAACGCCCACGACCTGAACGCTAGGATCCGCGTCCAGCAAGTGAACCAGGAATTCCTGAACAACGGGCGAGTCCTCCACCACAAGGACGCGGATCATAGAAGCCTCTCGACAACTTCGAGGAGATTGCCTTGATCGAATTGACTCTTGACAATATACGCATTTGCGCCGGCATCAATGCCGCGCTCCCGGTCCTCTCGCGATCCTAAGGCTGTTACAAGAACGATTGGAAGCTCGGCAAGCTTTGGGTCGCTGCGAATCTTTGCCGCCAGGCCGAAACCGTTGATCCTTGGCATGTCCACATCGGATATAAGCAAATCGAAATATCCAGTTTTGAGAGTGGCAAAAGCCTCCGCTCCGTCTACGGCGGTCTGGACGTCATAGCCTGCCGTTTCCAGGATGTCTTTAAGCAGCGAGCGCGCGGTAATTGAGTCTTCGGCCACCAGAATGGATTTCTTTGCTTGTTCCTGTTTTGCGTCTGGGGTACTTTCGGGAATCGCGCGCGGCGCGGCACCCGCGTTTTTTGCTGCAGCCAGCAAATCAGCGGGATCGAGAATGGGAACAACCCGGCCCGTGCCGAGAACGGTTGCACCCGTCACCAGCGGCATTGCCGCAAGATGCTTGCCCAGCGGCTTGGCGACAATCTCCGCTTCGTCGAGCACCTCATCAACGCAGATAGCGATGCGATCGCCCAACGGCCCCAGCACCACGGCCTGTCCGCCCTCTTCTTTTTGCTGAGGCTTGCGCACAGTCAGAGACAGTGCATCACTGAGGCGCACGAGGGCTATCGGCTTTCTTTCGAAGATCAGAGTGTCTCCATTCTCAATGGTCTTTATGTCTTCGCGCCGAAAACGCATTGCCTTCACCACCTGGACCGAGGGAAGAACATAAAGCTGCTCATCGGCGCGGATCACCACTCCACGAAAGATCGCGCGCGTGAAAGGCACCACCATCCGGAATGTAGTTCCCAGGTCAGGCCGGCTCTCTACGGTAACTGTTCCACCCAGCTTTTCGACTTTTTCCCGCACAATCGCCAATCCAAGACCGCGCCCGGAGATATCGGTAATGATCGGACTGGTCGAAACTCCGGATCGAAAGATCAGTTCCAGTTCCTTCAGGTCTTCACGCTTCCATTCCGCTTCGTTTTCTTTTGGCAACATACCCATTTTCCGGGCGACGGCTCGTACTGCAGTGAACTGGATGCCTCGTCCGTCATCGTCGACCGTAAGCTCTGCGTTATTGCTGTCTTTGCGGCGCAGCGCAATCCGAATGGTTCCTTGCTCTGGTTTGCCGCACCGTCGCCGATCTGCGGGAGGTTCGATCCCATGGTCGACGGAATTGCGCACGAGATGCAGCAGCGGCTCTCTCATCTCATCGAGAATCCGCCGGTCCATCTCGATGTCAGCGTCATCGATTTCCAACTCGACAAGCTTGCCGCGATCGTGGGAGAGATCGCGTACGATCCTGGGGAACGCCTCAAGTAACGACGAAGCCGGGAGCATAACCATCTTCTTGGAACTGTCCAGAAGCTGATCCACCATTCTTTCAAGCGAGCGGCGATCCCGCTGGGTGGATTTGCTGCAGGCGTCAAGCTTGTTTTCAAGAGATTGAAATAGCCTGTCGTCCTGCTCGCGAAGCTCCATAAGCTTGCGCAACTGTCCGCTTTCATATTGGGCATCCCGGTCGGTGGCGAGCCTGTTGATCTCGATAACCGATCGGAGGAGCAGATGAATCTGGGCGCGCACTTTCTTCATCGGCAAGAGCGCGGACTTCAGATCCTCAACTTCGGAAATCCGTTCTACCGCCGACAACTTGGCCATGAGCAGCTCCTCGGCTTCCGTTAACAGCGCGCCGAGACGGGCCGCCGGCAATCGCACAGTGTCGGGGCTCATGGTTCGCAATTGCTGCTGAGGCTCGGGGTCTTCGATAGCAAGAGTGGGAGCAGGTTCTGATGGAGGCTTGCCGTCATTGAGCAAGGAAGGCGGTGCTGGAGGAGCGCTTTTAAGAGCCCTGTCAAGATCGGCAATCAAGAATGCCGGATCGGAAGTGCGGTTCGCCGATTCTGCGGCTCCCTCGGCCGCTTCTAGCGAGAAAACTGCCTTCTCCAGAAAATCAGTGGCGTGATGCAGTAAATCGAACAGCGAAGCCGTGGGAGAGGATTCCCCTCGCTTCCACGAAGCAAAGACGCATTCGAGAGATTGGCACACTGTCTCGATGGCGGTAATATTCACGGCGCGCGCAGCGCCCTTTAAGCTATGCGCCTCGCGAAAGATCGCCTCGAGCGTCTGAGGATGGCTTTCTGTTGCCGACGATTTTTCCAATTCCACCAAGCCGGAGGAGAGCGCCTGAATGTGTTCCGCAGCTTCTACTCTGAACGTAGCCAGTAGCCTTTTGCGGAAAGCTTCTTTCCTCGTGTCCATCGGAATTGCTCCCTGTTCTAAGAATCTGTCTAAAAACTCGCTGTCTTGAAGGGGCACGGCTTTAGCCGTGCCGACTGATTCGCATGAAGTCATGGGCTTTAGCCCCTGAGGGAAGGTTTTTCTAAACTTCAGGCTACATTCCCTCAGCGGCTAAAGCCGCGATCTTTCTTTAGACTGTTATGGCACGGCTAAAGCCGTGCCCCTTCAAGATAGATCCCTGCGTCGAACGGAGTATTTAAACAGATTCTTAGACCTGAAACTGTTCTACCAGCAGTTTCATCCTCTGTCCGAGACCGTGCAGATTTTGGGCGGCCGCTTCGCCCTGTTTGGTGCTGGAAGCATTTTGGACGCTGGCCTGCTTGATGTTTTCCATTGCCATTGCCACCTGGTCCATGCCTACGCGCTGTTGCTGGCTTGACGCCGCAATTTGCGTGGCCGCCCGGGCTGCCTCCGCAATGTTTTCCGCCAACAGCCGGATTGCCTCTCCCGCCTCGCTGGATAGCTTGACCCCCACGTCCACGGCTTTGCTGCCTTGTTCGGTCGCCATGACTGCGCTGTTTGTGGCCTTCTGAAAGTCCGTCAGGATGGTACGCACCTGGGCCGTCGCCTGTTTCGACTGCTGCGCCAGGCTCCTCACCTCTTGGGCCACAACGGCAAAGCCTTTGCCGTGTTCTCCGGCTTTAGCCGCCTCGATGGATGCGTTGACTGCCAGCAGGTTGGATTGTTCAGCCAGATCGTTGACGGTGGCCATGATCTCTCCGATCGCCTGCCCTTGTTCGCTGATCCTAACAATCCCTTCGGCGATTGAATCCATCTGCTCGCGGATGCGGTTTATCGCCGCTACGGTCTCTTCAACCGATTTCCTGCCGCCGTGCGATGTCTGGACTGACTTGTGCGCGCTCTCGGAAACGAATCGCGCCTTCTCGCTCGCCATCTGGGTGGTTTGCTTTACTTCTTCCACCGTACTGGTCGTTTGGCTGATTGCGGTCGCAGTTTCGCTGGCGCCGGCTGTTATTTGTGTAGTTGTCGCCAGAATCTCGCTCGCGGAACTTGCCAATACATTCACCCCTTCGCGAATGTCCCGGTTTAGATCACGAAGACTCTTGATCATGGCTCCGAAAGCATTTCCCAAAAGGTCCTTCTCCGACTGTGGCTTGACAACTACCGTCAGGTCTCCAGCCGAGACCTTTCGCGCAATCTCCGCCATCACTTTCAAAGAAGCAATCATTTTCACAAACGAGCGGGTCAGAACGCCGACCTCGTCGCTGCGGGCAGTTGTGGGCAGAGTCAGATCGAGATCCCCTTCAGAAATCCTGTCTGCAAACGCTGAAATCCGCCCCAGTGGCCCAGCAATCTGGTATGTCAACAGCAGTGTGCATCCCAGTGCGACCAGCAGCACCAGACCAGTCCCGGCAACGATGGTTTCTTTCGTAAGGTCTGCCCTCTGGCGCGCGGCTTTATCGCGGGTGCTGAGCAAGTCGATCTCTTCCTTGTCCATGTCGCCGATAATTTTGCGCATTTCGTCCATGTAGACTTTTCCGCGATCGGTAAGGACGATCTGGAGCGCCGGGGAGAGTCCCTTGCTTCGCCGCAGCTCAATCGTCTGATTCAACTCCGAGAACTTCTCTTTCATTAACGGCTCAAGAGCATCAAGCCTTTTTTGTTGATTGGGGTTATCGGCTGTAAGCTCGCGTAAACGTTGCAGCGTGGCCGGGGCCTGAGTCACACCGGAGTTGTACGGCTCAAGATAACGGTCGACACCGGTCAGCAAGAAGCCGCGCTGGCCCGTCTCGGTATCCTGCAAATGGGCAAGCAGTTCCGTAAGCTCAAAGCGGACATCATTGCTGTGCAAAGCGAGCGTGGAAGTGGCGATGAGCTGAACCGTACTCTGATACGATGCTGCTCCGATCACTACTAGCAGCAGGCACACAAGAGCAAACGTGCCTCCGATCTCTAATCCGACTGACCACTTCATGCTGATCCCCCTTTTACCCCTTTTTCGTTCCAACCTGGATCCGTCGATCCCCGAGAATGCGTTCGATATCCAATACAGCTAACCGCTCGGCGGAGATACCTCGCAGAAATTCGCCGCGAATGCCGGTCATTGTAGGCAAAGGCGGTTGCAGATCTTCGAGCCCAATCGAGCGCACGCCCAGAACTTCATCCGCAAGAATGCCCAATTCGATCTCTTGGCTGCGCACAACAATCAACTGGTTGAGATTTGTGAGCCCCTTTTGAGGCAGATCGAAAAACCGCTTGATATCGATTACCGAAACGATCTGGCCACGGACATTCGCTATTCCCAGTACAAAGGGAGGCGTGCCCGGCAAAGGCGTGAACTCCACTAATGGATAAATCTCGCGCACATAGAGAGTTTCGATTCCGTAGTTTTCGTAGGCGAGCAGGAACTCCACCAGACGCAGATGATCCGCCGTTTCTTTTTGTATCATCGGCTCAAGTGCCAGATTTCTGGCGCGTTCCGCCAATATCCTGGCAGCCTTTTCTGGGGGCGGAGAGGATGCTTGCTCTATCAGCTTCGTAATGGACGCCATTCGCTCGTGAATCGCAGTCCATTTATCGGTTCCTTGCGCGAGGCTCATTCATCCCCCCGCAGTATCAGAGCCGGCAAAATCGTTAACTGGATGACATCGGCCAGTTGCTGGGGAGTGATGCCGTCCGACTCCGGAATTGGAATTGCCGGGGGAAGTTTTTTGAGCGTGCGCAGAGTGTTCTCAAAGTGTTTGATGGATTGTTTTAACTTGCCTTGGCGCCGGGCAAGATTCCCCAGCGAAAAATGAGCTAGCACGAAGTCCTGGTCGAGATAGAGCGTGCGCTGCAGTGAAGCTACTGCCGCCGCCCACAGGCCCGCCTCCTGCTGAATGGTTCCCAGCAGATAATGAGCCCTCGGATTAAGCCTGTCGGCGGCGACGGCCCTTTCTCCCCATTCCCGGGCCTCGGCGAGGGCTCCCTGATTAGCCCGGATGCGCGCCAGCATTGTTAATGCGTACCCATTGGCCGGCCGTCGAGCAATAACGGTCAGCAGGATTTCAGCCGCATGCGGATAATCGCCCTGCTCAAAGGAATCCTGAACATGCTCTTCTACCGGGCGCATCCGTTTGGGCGGCGCGGCTGCAGGAATTCTGTGTGCCGGAAACAGAGAAGCAACTGGAGCAAAGCTGCTGTCATTTCGGGTTTCGCTTTGTGGGCACGATTGAAGCGGCGATGCGACAGTATGCCTGGCCGCATCTGTCTTCGAATAGAAGATGGCTCCTGGGAACTCGACTGCGATAAACTCCTCCATGCGTTCTCGCGAAGCCTCGCTTGGACTGACGATCATCCATCCATCCGTTACAAGACTCCGGTGAAAACGATGCAGGACCTGCTTTGCCTTTTCCGGCGAGAAATACATCAGCACATTGCGGCAAAAGATTATATCGAATGGTCCGGGAAATGGCGGGTGTGGCGCGTCCTCGGCAAGGTTTAGGTAGTCGAATTTCACCATCGACCGGATTTCAGGCCGGATTTCGAAATGATCTTTTTGCGGACTGGTGAAAAATGTTCGCTGGATCTCGGGAAGTGCATCGCGGAACGACCATCCTCGATAGATGCCGCGGCGAGCGCGATGAAGAAAAGCTGAATTGATGTCGGAGGCTGCAATCGTTAAATCCCAGGATCGCCAGTCAGGCAGGATTTGCTGGAGCATCATCGCGATCGTGTAGGGTTCCTCGCCTGTACAACATCCCGCGGACCAGATTCGCAGCGCACGGCCGGTTTGCTGCCTTGCCCGGATCAGTTTGGGCAGAACGTGCGACTCGAGTGCCGTCATCGTCGCGTGATCGCGAAAGAAATAGGTCTCACCGACCGTAAGATGCCGGGCGATTCCCTCGATCTGCCCTTTGGTCGGCGCAGACGACAGCAGATGATGCGCATACGACTCAGCATCGGGGAACTCTAGCTCACGCGCGGCAGCGGCGATTCCGCGATTAAGGTCTTTCCAGCGGTCTTGGGGAAAGTAGAGACCAGCATGAGCAGAAATCCAACTGCTGATCGCATCCAGTAGACCCTCGGAAACGGAGCCAGTCACATCTACCTCGGGGAAACCGCGCCGGCAAGCGCGGTGTCTAGTTCCTTCTCTTCATCCAGCGACAGGAACGAAGCCAGATCGTTGATGAGAACCAAACCATCGTTCAGCTTGGCTATGCCTTTCAAGTAGGGAAGATTTGGGAAAATTGATGTGGCCGTCTGTACCTGCCCGGACTGTCGCTGGTGCAGGTCTTCAACCGCATCGACCACCAATGCTAGAACGCGTTTTGGTGTCCGTGCCAGGATAATCAGGTCATTCAGTGTAACCGCGCGTTGCCTCAACCCAAGACGCGCTCGAAGATTGATTGCAGGTATGACACGCCCCTCGACATTAATCGCGCCCATCATAATCGCTGGAGCATTTGGCAGAGGAGTGATTTCTACAATGCGCACGATTCGTTCTACTGCGGGCAGTTCCAAAGCGAAACGATGCTCGTCAAGCCAGAAGCCAATCACTGCCTTATCCCTTCAAGCTGCTTTGATCCGATTGCCCGAACGGCTGCTAAATGTCAATTTAGCAAGTCACTCTTGCGCTATGCATTGCATGTAAATGCAGAACACGCCCCTTATGGCATCTGCAGTAAACGACGTCAAGCTCTTTAGCTACGGTGGTGCCAGCGTGTTAGCCCTCTCACTATTGCATCAAACAAGCATGCGAATCTGCCTGTCTCTAACTTAGAAAACGGGGAGAATTCTCTTTCAATAAAAGGCAGGGGAGCTTGGAAACCAAAATCCGCAGAGGTTTTGCTGCGGCAACCAATAATCCCATATTTGATCTCATATTCCGCTGTTTTGGTCTGCTAGTGTAGAGCACTTTTGGCAAATCACAGCTTTCCGGTCCTTTTTGGGCATCGCTTCCATCTTTGGGCATCACGTCCATTCTTTCCTGGCGTATGACTTCGGGTTCCGTCGCGCAGTCGATGCAGAGTGCATTGCCTGTCGGGATAGCACAGGTAAAGCGACTAAGGCCGCGAGATGATTCTGCAATCGGTTGATCGCCAGGAAGTTCGTCCAAAGTCCAAAGCTTCGAATTAGGAATGAGAAGTCGGCTTCTCTTCAGTAATCATCGAAAGATCCCAGCATCTCGCTGATTGGTGAGTTTTATAACAGCCTGGTTCTGACCTGCCCCGTTTTTCTCAGCCATTTATAGCTGGAGTTTCTCGATTCATGTTTGTGGGCGAGTATATCTCGCCGCCGTCGTAGTCGGGGCTGTGGGGATGTGAGAAGCGTTGTTTGCTTTCCACATCTCCATAGCCCAGGGCTCTGCTGAACTCAGCAGGTGTTCGGTATGCCAGCGAGCTATGTGGCCGCTCGCAGTTGTATTCCTGACGCCAGTTGTCGAGGGTTCGCCGCACGTCATTGAGTGTGCGGAACCAACTCGCGTTCAAGCATTCATCGCGCAGACGTCCATGGAAGCTTTCCACGTGTCCGTTCTGCATGGGTCTGCCTGGCTGGATGTGGATCAGGCTGATCTTGCGTTCTTCTGCCCAGCCCAGCATGCGGCGCGATGTGAACTCCGGTCCATTGTCCGAGCGCACGCTTTCCGG
>JASHQE010000236.1 GCA_030037705.1 Acidobacteriaceae bacterium
AAGCCCGTACCCTTCAAACTAACCCACTACCAACAGTCCCCTACTCTTCCCCGGCGCGGTTATACTCCTTCAGCTTATTGTGCAGCGTCTTCAGGCTTACGCCTAGAATCTCCGCGGCCCGTGTCTTGTTTTGTCCGGTAGCTTCCAGTGTGCGCAAGATCAGTAACCGTTCCGCCTCGTCGACGGTAGCGCCCACCTGCACGCAGATCACGCCCGCGTCGGCGGCCTGCGCTGCAGGCAGCTTCGCTTTGCCGAAGCCTGGAGGCAGATGCCCGGCATCCAGCGGCGCGCCGTCCGGGCACAGGATTACCGCCCGCTCGATCGTGTTGCGCAGCTCGCGCGCATTACCCGCCCAGTCGTAACTCATCAGGCGGTCGAGCATCGACGGTGCAACGCCCGAGACCCTCCGCCCGTGTTTTTCGTTCATCTCGTTGAGCATCGTCTCGGCCATGGCCGGCAGGTCTGCGAGATGGTCCCGCAAGGGCGGCATGTGAATGTTGAAGACATTCAGTCGATAGAACAGATCGGCCCGCAAGTGTCCCCGTTCTACCGCCATGCCGGGGTCGCGATTGGTGGCCGCGAGCACGCGCACATCCACATCCTGCTCCGTACGTGCGCCCAGCCGCCGTACTTTGCGTTCCTCCAGGACCCGGAGAAGCTTGGCCTGTGTTCCGATCGGCATCTCGCCCACTTCATCCAGCAGCAGCGTTCCGCCCGACGCCAGCTCGAAGCAACCGGCGCGTCGGTCGACCGCTCCGGTAAATGCGCCCTTCTCATGGCCGAAGATCTCGCTTTCGATCAAGGTCTCCGGAATCGCGGCGCAATTGACTGCAACGAAGGGCCGCGCCTTGCGCGGGCTCAGCGCATGCAGCGTGCGCGCCACCAGCTCTTTGCCCGTGCCGCTCTCGCCGGCAATCAGCACCGGCACATTCGACGGCGCAATCTGCTCGATGAGCCCGAAGATCTCCCGCATCTGCTTCGAGCTGCCAACCAGCGAGCCCAGCACGCCACTCTCGCGCAGGCGGCGCCGCGCCACTTCCAGCTCAATAGCCGTCTCCCGCTGACGCGTGGCGTTGCCCAGGATCGTCCGCAGCCGCGTGGCATCCACGGGCTTTTGCAAAAAGTCGTATGCGCCCAGCTTCATCGCCTCGACAGCCTGCTGGATCGAGCCCATCGCAGTGAGCACCACCACAGCCACATTGGCGCTCAGTCCGGTTCCCTCCTCGGCGAGCTTCGTCAGCAGACCGAATCCATCCATGCGCGGCATCTTCAGATCGGTCACCACGATGGCCGGGTCCCAGGCCAGTGCCTTTTCCCAGGCTTCCACGCCGTCCCGTGCGGTCTCAGTCAGATACCCCCATCCAGAGATGAGCTCCGCCAGGCCTGTCAGGGCATGGGGTTCATCCTCGGCAATCAGGACTTTCACAGCACTTTCCATGACGATCTCGTGTTTTCCCAGCTTACCTTTCTACTATGCGCGCAGGCTGCGTGGGTGTTCTTTTTGGGACAGCGACCCGGCTGATGCTTCCTATTAGATTAAAGGGTCGCGGACCCCTCCGGCACGCGGCCCGCCAAGCATACACTGAACGTATGCTGGACTACGAGATTTCTCCAAGGGATGCGGCCCAACTCTTCAAAGAAAAACAGGCCCGTATCATTGACGTGCGCGAACCGTGGGAGTTCACAGCAGCGCACATTCAAGGCAGCGTGCCCATGCCCATGGGTGAGGTTCCGGCCCGCGCTCACCAGGAACTCGATCCGGATGAGCGTCTTCTGCTCCTATGCCATTACGGCGTCCGGTCCATGAACGTGACCGTCTGGCTCCGCAATCAGGGCTTTGAACAGGCCCAGTCCCTGCGCGGCGGCATTGACGCTTGGAGCGTCGAAGTGGATCCGACCGTCAGCCGCTACTGACCCCGGCAATCTTTACGGACGAAGGACAACGGGAACTCATGCCAACGCGCCCCAGCCAGATCCTAGGATTCTGTCTTTTCATTTTCGCGGCGTCTGCCTCCGCAGCAGTAAAACCGTCAGCCCTGTTCAGCGACCACATGGTCCTCCAGCGCGACATCCCGGTTCCTGTCTGGGGGACGGCCGATCCAGGCGAAACGGTGACCGTCCTCTTCCATGGCCAAACCCGCTCCACCACCGCAGGGCCGGATGGCAAATGGAGAGTGCGCCTCGAAAAGCTGAAGGCCGGCGGACCCTTCGAGATGGAGATCCGGGGCAAAAACTCCATCGTTCTTCACGACGTGCTGGTTGGCGAGGTGTGGCTCGCCGCGGGCCAGTCCAACATGGTCTTCACGGTTTCGAAGAAGGCGCAGTTCTTTGCCGGGATGCTCGATGAAGACAAGGAGATCGCTGCTGCAAATTATCCCGAGATCCGGATGTTCACCCAGCGGCCGGTAAAAGCCTACACGCAGCAAGACGAGGCCATCGGCCAGTGGCAGGTCTGCAGCCCTGAAACGGTGGGCGCGTTTTCCGCCGTGGGTTATCTCTTCGCGCGCGATATCCAGCAAAGTTTGCATGTGCCGGTAGGCATTCTCACCGTAGCGTTCGGCGCCAGTACGGCCGAGTCATGGCTGCCGCGCGAAGCCCTCGCTGCCGATCCGCAGCTCAAGCCCATGCTCGACCGCTTCGACGCATTGGAGGAGTTCTTCAAAACTCATCCTCACGTCATGACGGCTGAAGCCCCGCCTGCTCCACAGACGATCAATGCCCGCCCTGGCGTTGAGGGCCTGATGCGCGATCCCGCCGAGGATCATCACCAGCCCACGGTGCTGTTCAATGGCATGTTGCATCCCGTTATTCCGTATGCCATCCGCGGTTCCATTTGGTATCAGGGGGAATCCATCGTCGGCGGCAAACAAGGGGTCGAGCACTATCCGCACGTGATGGAGACGCTCGTGAATACCTGGCGCGCGCTGTGGGGTGAAGGAGATTTTCCGTTCTACGCCGTGCAGCTGCCGGGGCTCAAGAATGTCTCCAATAATCCCATGGTGCGCGAGCAGCAAGCCAAAATTCTCTCGCTGCCGAATGCCGGATTGGCCGTAGCAATCGACGTGGGTGATCCGGACAATGTGCACCCCAAGAACAAGGAACCCGTCGGCGAGCGGCTGGCATTGATCGCGCTGGCAAAGACCTACGGCGAGAAGGTGGAATACTCGGGGCCGGTCTATCACTCTATGAAGATCGAGGGCGATTCAATCCGCATTCGCTTTACACATGCTAACGGAGGCCTCGTCGCTAAAGACGGCCCGCTCAAATGGTTTGAAATCGCGGGACCCGATCAGAAATTTGTTCCTGCAGACGCGACCATCGAAGGCGACGCGGTGATTGTGAGAGACAGCGGCGTGCCCGCTCCGGTTGCGGTGCGATACGCCTGGGACAATGATCCCGAAGGCGTAAACCTGTACAACGCTGCGGGTCTCCCGGCTGCGCCGTTCCGCACCGATGACTGGGATGCGCTTACCGACATTGCCCGTGATTTTACCGGCAAGTGACATCAGCGTCCGAACGCGTACGTTACCTGATAGAGCAGATTGTCGACGCCGGGATTTTCATCGGCGGTGTTGTGATTTGAGATGTGGTGATAGCGGAATTCTGCGCGGATGGACCGTTTGTGCGATTGGAAGAATTCGAGTCCTGCGCCTAGATCGAAGGTGAAGTTGAACGCGCCTGAATCGGTAATCGGAATGGGCTTCGTCGAATACATGTACCCGCCGTGACCGATGAAAAACGGTTGCAGCGGGTGGCGCGGAACGAAGTTCCACTGAAATCCGACCGGCGACATGCCCTCGCCGATCACCCAACGCCGGCCGGAACAAAAGAGCACCTCGCTTCCGGTGTAGGTGACGCCATCAGAAAGCGTGATGTTGTATTGCGCCGTCTGCGGCGCGCAAGTTACCACAGGGCCATACGGCGTGGTATAGGTCGTCACGGTCGGAGAGGTCTGATTGACCGTCAATTCAGCAACCGGATCGCTTTCGAGAGCCACGGGTAAGAGCTCTCCGTTGTATTGCCAGTTGACGGCATGGTTTAGAAAGAGCCGTCGGCCGTACGAAACGCCGATATCGACCAGCTTGCGGTTTTCGGCGACGCCTAACAGGATGGCGCTGGAATCGGGAGAGTAGGCCCCGAAAACACCGAACGTGTTGACTCTGCTATAGAAGGGGCTCTCCGTTCCGGCCTGCGCCACGGCATACGCGCTTCCGGCCGTCAGCAGGAAGATTAAAAAAGGGAATCGTAGGCTCCGGGACACGCGTGCACGCTCTTGGTTCGGCAAAGAAAAAGTCCCTTTCGTTGAAAGGAAGTGAATCACACGGAAGGCTGACGATCCTCTTGCAATGATAAGGTAGAGCCTGGAAAACCGGACAAAGACGTCACGTTCCCATACTAAAAGCATCCCACCCCAAAGAGCGGACTTATACTTTTGCTTTGGATGCGAAATTCTCCTAATTGGACAGGAACATGTCTTATTCTCCAATCATTTTCGCGGAGCGGAATCATCCACGTTTCGTGGATGAACTCAAAGAGCTGTTGCGCATTCCCTCCATCTCCACACTGCCTGAGCACAGAGACGACTGCCGCCGCGCGGCCGAATTCCTCTTTGCCGAGCTCAAGCGCATCGGCATGGAAAATGTGCGATTGATCGAGACCGCCGGCCATCCGCTGGTCTATGCCGATTGGCTGCACGCCTCCGGTAAGCCCACTGTGCTTGTCTATGGCCATTACGACGTGCAGCCGCCCGATCCATTGGACGAATGGCTCTCGCCGCCGTTTGAACCCACGGAGCGCAATGGCAACCTTTATGC
The DNA here is from genome assembly GCA_030037705.1 of Acidobacteriaceae bacterium. Taxonomy (GTDB): domain Bacteria; phylum Acidobacteriota; class Terriglobia; order Terriglobales; family Acidobacteriaceae; genus Telmatobacter. The sequence goes on from JASHQE010000236.1 coordinate 4,815, forward strand.
GCGCGGCGCAGTCGACGACAAAGGGCAAGTATGGCTGCAGGTCAAGGCGCTTGAATCGCTGCTGGCCGCAACCGGCTCGCTCCCTTTGAATGTGCGCGTGCTCTTCGAAGGCGAGGAAGAAGTCGGCGGGGAGGGAATCGCCGCTTTTGTCGCCTCCAAGCCGCCGGAGCTACAGGCAGACTTCGCCCTCGTCTGCGATACAGAACTCTTCGCGCCCGGCCTTCCCACGCTCTGCGTGGGCCTGCGCGGCATGATCTACACCGAGCTTGAGGTGCGCGGCGCGAAGACCGACCTGCACTCCGGCATGTATGGCGGCGCGGCACCGAATCCCTTCGTTGCATTGGCCCAGATTCTGGCCAAGCTCAAGGATGAGGAAGGCCGCATCCTTATCCCCGGCTTTTACGGCGACATCATCCCGCCCAGCCCGGAGGAGCTGGCCGCGTGGCGCAGCCTGCCCTTCGACGAAGAACATTACAGGATCGCCGAAGTGGGCTCGCGCCAGCTCGTAGGCGAACCCGGCTACAGCGTCTTGGAACGCACCTGGGCCCGGCCCACGCTCGATGTCCACGGAATCCCGGGCGGCTTTACCGGTGCCGGCGCCAAGACCGTGATCCCGGCCAAAGCCGTGGCTAAGGTCTCCATGCGCCTGGTTCCCGGCATGACTCCGGCCAAGTCCTTCGCGCTTTATAAGAGCTATGTCGAAAAGATCGCCGCGCCTGGCGTGGACATCGACGTGCGCCTTATCCATCAGGGCGACCCGTGCCTGATCCCCGTCGACAACCCCTACATTCGCGCCGCCACGCGCGCCCTGCAGGAAGTCTGGGACCGCGACACGGTCTTTATCCGCTCCGGAGGATCGATCCCCATCGTCGGCGATTTTGCCCGCCATCTCGGCCTGCCCAGCGTGATGATGGGCTTCGGCCTGCCCGACGACAACCTTCACGCGCCCAACGAGAAGTTCAATCTCAAAAACTTCGAGCTGGGCATTGTCTCCACCATTCGCTTTCTTGAAGAGGCTGGCGGTTGAATTGCCAAGCTCTACTGTGAGTCAACCCCAAACTCTTCGTGCCCGGTCTTTTCGCCATCGGGGTTTCCGCGAACAGGTCTTCGTTCGTGGGGTGGTGTCCGGCGAAGGTGGTGGGTCAGTTTGAATGCATATTCCCTCAGGGGCTAAAGCCCCACCGATTTGGTTGAACTTTTATGTACGGGCTAAAGCCCGTACCCTTCAAGCCCATGCCCTTCAAGCCCATGCCCTTCAAGCCCGTACCCTTCAAGCCCATGCCCTTCAAGCCCATGTCCTTCAAGCCCATGCCCTTCAAGCCCGTACCCTTCAAAACCGGCCAAACTGACCCACTATGCTGGCGAAAGGGCGGGAGAGCAAGACTGTAAAATGACTGCGGTTAACGATCCTGAACACGATGCTGCTGGCTTCGTCCTGGCTGGTGGCCAATCCAGCCGCATGGGGCGGGACAAAGCATTGCTTCCCTTTGCCGGCCGGCCGCTCATCGTGAACGCGCTCTCGATTTTGCACGAAGCCGGTTTTCCCGCGTCAATCGCCGGCGCACGATCCAATCTTGCAGACTTTGCCCCGGTCGTCGCAGACGCCAACACTGGCCATGGCCCGCTCTCCGGCATCTGCGCCGCGCTTGCTTCCACCTCCGCGTCTCACGCGGTCTTCCTGCCCGTCGATCTCCCGCTGCTCCCATCCTCGCTCATCCGATTTCTTCTGCACCATGCCCAAATCACCGGAAGAGCCGTGACCGTTCCCTCAATCAACGGCTTTGCGCAGACGTTTCCGGCCGTCGTGTCCGGCGCGGCCTTGTCAGCCCTCCAAGCCGAGCTGGCCGCGGGGCGTCTGGGTTGCTTTGCGGCCTTTCAAACCGCGGCTTCCGTTCTTCACCAATCCGTCTCTGCAGTCGCCGTCGAATTTCTCGTCCAACCTGGCCAGGTCGATCATCCCGCCGCATTACCCGCCGCGCGCTGGTTTCTCAACGTCAACACGCCCGCGGATCTCGAACGCGCTTCAAGATACGCGGCTATCGCTTAAGCTGAATACAGGCGTATGGGCGACTCTAAGCTTACCCCCGACTCCAAACCGGTCTCGGATTCCGGGCATGCCGGAGCCGATTCTGCGGAGACGGATCTCTCCGAACTCACCGAAACCATGGCGGAGATCGCCGCGGCCGAGCCTCCTGAAGAGTTGCTTGAATCGCAGGAAGCCACCTCCCCCGGTTGCCCGTCCGAGCCTATCATCTGCTTCAGCCACGTATCGATCTCCTTCGATGACCGGCCGGTCCTCGAAGACATCAGCTTCTCCGTCGAGCGCGGCCAGACCCTCTGCATCCTGGGCCGCAGCGGCGTGGGCAAATCTGTCTCTCTGCGCCTGCTCATGGGGTTCCTGAAGCCCGACTCCGGTTCCATCTGCGTCGAAGGGCGGGAGATTGTAAGCATGAGCGAAGCCGAATTGATGGCCATCCGCAAGCGCGTCACGATGGTCTTCCAGAACGGCGCGCTCTTTGATTCCCTCAGCGTGCGCGAGAACGTCTCGTTTCCATTGCGCGAGCGTGGCGGCCTCGACGAAGACCAGCTCCGTCAGATCGTCGATCGCCTCATAGGGCTTGTTGGCGCGGACGACGTTGTGGATGCGCTGCCTGCCAGCCTTTCCACCGGCCGCAAGCGCGCCGTGGCCATGGCCCGCGCCCTCGCCGCGCAGCCTGAAGTGGTGCTCTATGACGAGCCCACCACCATGGTCGATCCCATCATCGCCCGCCGTTTGGGAAACCTCATCCAGCGCCTCAAGCATCAACTCGGCTTCACCAGCATCGTGGTCACGCATGATATGCGTTTTGCCGAACGTCTGGCAGACACAGTGCTTTTTCTCGACCAGGGCAGAGCCCGCTACTTCGGCCCGCTCGCCGGATTCCTGGCCTCGAAGGACCCGCACGTACAGCAATTTCTTACGCTCGACGCCTATGAGCTGCCTTCGGTCTGAGCTGCGCCGAGCGGTACAGAGACACGCCGCTCGATGGCTGAGGTACACGCTCACGCATGGACGAGAAGGGAATTTCCTCAAAGAGTTCGCATCGCCCCTCCGGGGCTCGAGTTCTTATTTGACCGTTCTCCCGGGGCTGCGCTTCGCTTGCCCTGGGCTATTTTCTGTTCGTCCCTCCGGGACGAAGGGTTGCGTTCACGGACGAAAGATCACGTTGGCGGACGAAAGATCGTGTTCGTGGATGAAAGGTCACATTCGCGGACGAAGGGTCACGTTCACGCGTGGTATATGGCAGGTCAGAACCATCTTGGACGACAAAATTCGTTGATGCGATTGCTCTGCGTCTGTCGGAGACTGCGCCGTAGTCCGGCAACCTCCGCGATACACTGGAGCTGTGAAGATTGCGCTCGCCCAGATAGACCCTACGGTCGGGGACTTTGCGGGGAATCTCGAAAAAATTGTTGCCGCCAGCCGCCGCGCCGCGGATCTCGGCGCGCGTCTCACAGTCTTCTCCGAGCTGGCCATCTGCGGCTACCCTCCCGCCGACTTCCTCGAAAAGCCCGGCTTTCTCGCCCGCTGCCGCTCCGCCGTTGACGAGCTTGCCGAAGCGACGCGCGATCTGCCCACCGCCGTGCTTACCGGCGTCGCCCTGCCATCGCAAGCCGGGAGCGGCAAACCGGCTGTGAATGCCGCTGTTCTGCTCGATCAGGGCCTTCTTCTGCTCGAGCAGCACAAGCGCCTGCTGCCCTTCTACGACGTCTTCGATGAGCAACGCTACTTCGCGCCCGCCAAGTCGCAGCAGATCGTCGAGCTGGATGGCGTACGCTTCGCCATCTCCATCTGCGAGGACGCCTGGAATGACAAGAATTTCTGGCCGCGCCGTCTCTACACCATCGATCCGATGGAGGAGCTGATGCGCCAGAACCCGCACCTGCACATGAATCTCTCCGCATCGCCCTTCTGGCACTCGAAACGCGCTCTCCGCCGCGAGATGCTCGCCGCCATCGCGCGCCGCGACGGCATTCCCGTGCTGATGTGCAACCAGTTTGGGGGAAACGACAGCCTCATTTTCGATGGTTCCTCGCTTGCCCTCAACGCCCGCGGCGAGCTGATTGCGCAGGCTCATTCTTTCCGCGAAGACCTTGTCGTTTTCGATCCTTTCAATGCAGATTCGATTCCCGAACCAGTCGAGGACGATACCGAAGCCGCGTACCATGCCCTGGTTCTCGGCACGCGCGACTACATCCGCAAATGCAGCTTCCGCAAAGTTCTCGTGGCCTTGAGCGGCGGAATCGACTCGGCCCTCGTCGCTGCCATTGCTGCTGAGGCTCTCGGCCCGGAGAATGTCATCGGCATCGGCATGCCCAGCCCCTATTCCTCCGCCGGTTCAATTGACGACAGCCGCCGGCTTGCCTCTAACCTCGGCATTCGTTTCGAGGTCATCTCCATCTCCGATCTCTTCGCCGAGTACGCCAAGGCACTCGACCCGCTCTTTGCGGGCCTCAAGCCGGATATCACCGAAGAAAACATTCAGTCGCGCATTCGCGGCAATCTGCTCATGGCCCTCTCGAACAAATTCGGCGCCCTTGTGCTGACCACCGGCAACAAGAGCGAGATGGCCGTGGGTTATTGCACTCTCTATGGCGATATGGTCGGCGCGCTGGCGGTCATCGGCGACCTGGTGAAGACCCGCGTCTACGCGGTCTGCCAGTGGCTCAATCGCGAACGCGAAATCATCCCTCCGGCCATCCTCGAAAAGCCGCCCTCGGCCGAGCTTCGCCCCGGCCAGAAAGACACTGACTCGCTCCCGCCCTACGACGTCCTCGATCCCATTCTGGAAGCATATGTCGAGCGCTACGAGACTCCCGAGTGCATAGCCGGCGCAAACGGAATTCCAG
>JASHQE010000237.1 GCA_030037705.1 Acidobacteriaceae bacterium
ATGTCTTCGCGCCGGCCCACCCCCGAACCTCCATCAACGCCGGCTGTGCCTTCCGATCCTTTTGCCTCCTTTCACCCTGTCACGGCCGCCTGGTTCCGGGCTGTCTTTGACGCGCCTACCGCACCCCAGCGGCTGGGCTGGCCGGTGATCGCTCGCGGCGAGAGCGCGCTGATTCTGGCGCCTACCGGCACCGGCAAGACGTTAACGGCCTTCCTCTGGTGCCTTGACCGGCTGATGCTCCACGGCAAGGAACAGGGATCAGGGAACAGGGATCAGAAAGGCCGCGGCTGCCGGATCGTCTATGTCTCTCCGCTCAAGGCTCTGGCCGTCGATGTCGAACGCAATCTCCGCTCTCCGCTGATCGGGATCGCCAATATGGCCCGGCGCATGGGCGTGCCTTTCCACGAACCGCAGATCAGCGTCCGCACTGGCGACACACCGCAGCGCGAGCGGGCCCGTTTCATCCGCCAGCCGGCCGACATCCTCATCACCACGCCCGAATCGCTCTATCTGATCCTCACCTCACAGGCCGCCGACGCGCTGCGTACTGTCAAGACCGTCATCATCGATGAGATCCACTCGCTCGTCCCCACCAAACGCGGCGCGCACCTCGCGCTTTCACTGGAGCGCCTTGAGGCGCTGGTGAGAAAACCTATCCAACGGATCGGCCTCTCCGCCACGCAACGCCCGCTGGAAGAGGTTGCGCGTTTCCTCGGTGGAGTGGAAGTACAGGGATCAGGGAACAGGGATCAGGGAACAGAGGTCAGGGGTCAGGGGTCAAAACAGAGACTTGCGCCGGAGCCGAAAGAAGGAAGCAAACTATCTGTATCGGATTGGGTAAACGATGAAAACTCGACGAGCACGGATTCAGAACTGATCCCCGATCCCTGTTCCCCGATCCCAGGCGATAGCGAAGCGGTTCCGCTTCGCTATCGCCCGGTCACCATCGTCAACGCCGCTGCGCCCAAGCAGCTCAAGCTGCGCATCGAAGTGCCGGTCGAAGACATGGCCCGCCTCGGCGAGATGGAGGAGATCCCCACCGGCCCCGCCTCGCAAACGCCGCGCCGCGTCTCCATCTGGAACGCGATCCATCCCCGCCTGCTCGAGATCATCCGCGAGCGCAACTCGACCATTCTCTTCGTCAATGCGCGCCAGATTGCCGAACGGCTCGCAGGCGCGTTGAACGATCTCGCAGGTGAGCCCATCGCCCGCGCGCATCACGGCTCTTTGGCTGCGGCGCAGCGCGCTGTCATCGAGGAGCAGCTCAAGGCCGGCCAGATTCGCGCTCTCTGCGCCACATCCACACTCGAGCTCGGCATCGACATGGGCGCCGTCGATCTCGTCGTCCAGATTGAATCGCCGCCTTCCGTCGCCAGCGGCATGCAGCGCATCGGCCGCGCCGGCCATAGCGTTGACGCCGTCTCGGAGGGCGTGATCTTTCCCAAGTACCGCGCCGACCTCGTCGCCTGCGCCGCCGTAGCGCGCGCCATGCACGAGGGCCACATCGAGTCCACGCGTTTTCCGCGCAATCCGCTCGACGTGCTCTGCCAGCAGCTGGTAGCCATTGCGGCACATCCGCCAATGCGAGGGAACAGGGATCAGAAAAGCAGGGAACAGGGATCAGGGAACAGAGGTTCCGCAAGAGGAAGATCAAGGGAAGGCGCAAATTTCTCTGACTCCGCTAGCGCCGCTAACAACGCCAACTCCGCTAACACTGCTCCTCCCGAAGTCTCCGTCGACTTCCTCTTCAACCTCGTCCGCCGTGCCGCTCCCTTTGCCGCGCTCACCCGTTCTGCTTTCGAAGGCGTACTCGACCTGCTCAGCGGCCGCTATCCCTCCGACGAATTCGCCGAGCTTCGCCCGCGCCTCATCTGGGACCGCATCCGCAACTTCGTCTCCGCACGCGAGGGCGCGGCCCGCCTGGCGATCCTGAACGCTGGCACCATCCCCGACCGCGGTCTCTACGGGGTTTTTCTCGCCTACAACGAAGGCAAACCCGTGCGCGTAGGCGAGCTCGATGAAGAGATGGTCTTCGAGTCCCACCCCAACGAGACGTTCATCCTCGGCGCATCTACCTGGCGCATCGTCGATATCACGCACGATCGCGTGCTTGTCACGCCTGCTCCCGGCGAGCCTGGCAAAATGCCTTTCTGGAAGGGCGATGGTCCCGGCCGCCCGCTCGAGTTCGGCCGCCGCATTGGCGCCATGGTGCGCGAGCTGCGCGCCCTGCCCAAACCCGCCGCGCTCGCACGGCTCGTCACCGAGCACGATCTCGACCCCGGCGCCGCAGAAAACCTGCTGCAGTTTCTCGCCGATCAGGAGGCCGCGACGGGCCAGGTCCCCGATGACCGGACGATTGTGATCGAGCGCGTCCGCGACGAGCTGGGCGACTGGCGCGTCTGCGTGCTCACGCCCTTCGGCCGCCGCATTCATATTCCCTGGGCGATGGCCGTGAGCGCGCGGATCCGCGCCGCTGGCGGGCCCGAAGTGGAAACTCTCTGGGGCGATGACGGCTTTGTGCTGCGTTTCCCAGACACCGACGAGCCGCCCGATTCCGACTGGATTCTCATCGAGTCCGCCGAAGCCATGCAGCTTGTGTTGCGCCAGCTTGGCTCGACGGCATTGTTTGCCGGCCGTTTCCGCGAAGCCGCCGGCCGCGCATTGCTCCTGCCGCGCCGCCGCGCCGATCAGCGCTCTCCGCTTTGGCAGCTTCGCAAGCGATCCTACGATCTGCTTAGCGTGGCCTCACGCTATCCCTCGTTTCCATTGCTCCTCGAGGCCTACCGCGAGTGCCTGCGCGACATCTTCGATATGCCCGCGCTCATCGAGACCCTCCGCGCTATTGAACAACGCCAGCTCCGTGTCCACATTGTCGAGACGCGCAAGCCTTCGCCCTTCGCCTCATCGCTGCTCTTCAGCTACGTGGCGAATTTCGTCTATGACGGCGACGCGCCCCTCGCCGAGCGCCGCGCCCAGGCGCTCACCATCGACCAGGATCAGTTGCGCGAAATCCTCGGCGAAGCCGATTTGAGAGAGTTGTTAGACGCCGACGCCATTGCCGAAGTCGAAGAAGCCGCGCAATGCCTCACGGAATCGCATCGCGCCCGCTCGGCCGACGGCATCCACGATCTATGCCTGCGCCTGGGCGATCTCTCTCGCGACGAACTTGCCCGCCGCATCGCTTCGCCCGATCTGCTCGAATCGCTGCCCCGCCTTATCCGCGCCCGCCGCCTGCTTGAGCTCAATATCGCAGGCGAGCGCCGCCTCATTGCTGCCGAAGACGCCGCCCGCTATCGCGATGCCCTTGGCATCCCACTCCCTCCCGGCCTTGCCGTGGCGCTGCTGGAGCCTGTCGCGCATCCGGTACTCGAACTCATCCGGCGTTATGCGCGCACGCACGGTCCATTCACCGCACGCGAGGCCGCCGATCGATTGGGGCTGGATCTGAAAACCGCCAAAGAAGTCTTGCTGCAACTCGCTTCGGAAGGTCGCGTTCTCGAAGGCGGTTTTCTCCCTAACGGGTACCAATCACCCGTTGGAGGCCCCGGCTTCCGCCCCGGCGGTCTTTCCGCCGCGGCGGACGAGTGGTGCGATGCGGAGATCCTGCGTCTCATCCGCCGCAAATCTCTCGCCAAACTGCGCCGCGAAGTCGAGCCCGTCGAGCAGCACACGCTTGCGCGCTTCCTCACTCACTGGCAGGGAGTGATTGTGCCACGTCATGGATCGGGCCCCGGCCCTGGCCGTGGTCCCAATCTCGACGCGCTGCTCGACGCCATCGAAAACCTGCAGGGTGCGCCGCTTCCAGCCACGCTGCTCGAAACCGCTATCCTGCCTGCACGCATCGCCGATTACGCGCCCGCCCATCTCGACACGCTCATTGCCGCCGGAGAAGTCGCCTGGGCCGGCGTCGAGCCCATCGGCGAGCGCAATGGCCGCATCGCGCTTTTCCTGGCTGATAAGCTTCCGCTGCTCGCGCAGCCGCGCCCGCTCACGGGTCCGAATGGCGACCCGCTCGCGGAACGCGAAGAAAAGTTGCTCTCCATTCTCGAATCCGCCGGCGCCAGCTTCTTTGATGCGCTGCATTCGAGTCTGGGCGGCGGTTATCCCGGTGAGACCATCGATGCGCTGTGGAGCCTCGTCTGGCGCGGGCTTGTCACAAACGATTCGCTCCACGCCCTTCGCGCCTACATTGCGCGGCCCGACAGCGCCCGCGCTCCGCGCCGTGCGCACACCGGGGCAAGCTTCCGCTCCCGCCGCACTACGCCACCCACCGCGCAGGGCCGCTGGTCTGTGCTGCCTCTGCGCTCCTTCGGCTTAAGCAAAGCAATGGGAAAGCACGAACCTATCCCAGCCTCTCTCGAACCCGCCGAGAACATGGGTGCCCCAGGTCCGGACTTTCGGACCTGGGAAAGCACAAAGACGTCCTCTCCATCTGCTACTGAAGCCAGCTACGCTCTTGCGCTCCAGCTCCTCAACCGCTACGGCATCCTGCTCCGCGAATCCGTCGCCGCCGAGAACATTCCCGGCGGCTTCAGCGCCGTCTACGACGTGCTGAAGGCCCTCGAAGAGAGCGGCCGCGTGCGTCGCGGTTACTTTGTTGCCGGGCTCGGCGCTGCACAGTTTGCCTTACCTGCCGCCGTCGATCTCCTGCGCCAGCTCCGCACAGAGCCTCCCGCTGAGAAGCCGGAATTCGTTCTCCTCGCCGCAACCGATCCGGCGAACCCGTACGGCTCCATAGTGCGCTGGCCCGATCTGCCGGCAATGGCCGATGACAATGAAATGGGGGTCCCTGCAGACAGGTCTTCGTCTGCGGGACGGGAATCCGCTCCACGAGTCCTTACCCGTGCCGCCTACGCCGAAGTCATCCTCCGCAATGGACAGCTCGTTGCCTGGATGCGCCGCGGCAATCCGCACCTGCTCGTCTTTCTTCCCGCCGACGAGCCGGAGCGCGCGCAGACCGCATCGGGTCTTGCGCATTTCCTCAGCAGCAAGGGCCAGGAACGGATGCGCCTCAGCCACGATGGCGTGCTCATCACCACCATCAACGGCCAGCCTGTTGCGGCGCATCCCATGGCCCGCTTCCTCATGGACGCGGGCTTTCATCCCGGCCCGCTGGGCATGCACCTGCGCCGCATTCCGCTGTCTATAGGACAACACGCGCACCAGCCGCAGGTCGGCGGCGAGGTCCAATAAATGCCTGAAGGCGACACCATCTTTCGTACCGCCCGCTCACTTCGCCGCGCGCTGGAAGGCAAGCCAGTCACCGCTTTTCGTTCCACCTATCCCAAGCTCACGCGCTTCCATGACGACACGCCGCTCACCGGCCGCGTAATCAAGGGCGTCGAATCCCGCGGCAAGTGGCTGCTGATTCATTTCTCTGGAGGCGCCACGCTTGTCACGCACCTGCTCATGAACGGCGGCTGGCATATCTACCGCCACGGCGAGCGCTGGCAGAAGCCGCGCTTCGACATGCGCATCGTGCTCGAAAATGCCGACTACATCGTTGTTGGCTTTAAAGTGCCCGTGGCCGAGATGCACAGCGCGCAGTCGCTCGCCCGCGACCGCAGGATCCCGCAATCCATTATCGACGTGCTCAGCAGGGAATTCGATCCTGAAGAAGCCGAGCGCCGTCTGTGCGCGCATCCCGGCGAAGAAGTTGGCGATGTGCTGCTGCATCAGGACGTGCTGGCCGGCGTGGGCAACGTCTTCAAGTCGGAGATATGCTTCGTTACCGGCATTCATCCCTTCGCGAAGGTCGCCGCGCTCACAGCGGACCAAGCGAAAGCGCTCATTGTCGCCGCGCGCAGGCTCGTTTCCTCTAATGTTCTTGAAGACTCGGGAGACACGATCGTCACCTATGGCGGACGGCAGCGCCGCACCACAAACTCATCCGATCCGCGCGAGAGCCTTTGGGTATATGGCCGTCGTGGCGAATCCTGCCGGCGCTGTGGAGCGCCGGTGCGCCGCCGCCTCCAAGGCCCCGACGCCCGCGTCACCTTCTGGTGCGCGACATGCCAACTCATGCCGGACGGTTCGCACGTCGACGGTTGACCTTGAAGGATTAGAGCAGTTGCGGAATCACTCTCCGCTCTTACCCAGCCCGAACAGCTTCTGCAGAATGTTGCGATGGTCCGCCGGATGGTCGCAGGTGTCTGTCGGTCCGGTGCCTGCGAGAAACGCCGCGCTATAACTATCCGGGCAGGCGTTATCGCTCAGCAGATTTGTTGTCTTATCGATCTGTTCCACCTGCACGCCGTCGGGCGGCGTAAAGTCGTGCGTGTCGGAGTACTGCGGTAGCTGGACCGCCTGCCGCATGAATGCTGCCCAGATAGGCGCAGCGACTTCCGCGCCCGTGATGCGGCCTCGATTTTCCGGATCAAGCGGAGTGTAGTCGTCGTTTCCCACCCAGACAACGCAAATCAGATTGGTGGTGAAGCCGGCGAACCATGCGTCGTGGTCCGTGCCGGTCTTCCCAGCAGCCGGCGCATAGAAGCCCATGTTCCGGACGACGGCGCCGGTGCCGCAGAGATCCCGGTCCCCAATCTTGCAGCCAGCGCTGCCATTGCCTTGCAGCACGGCCTCCATCATGTCCGTCGTCAGATAGGCCACACGCGGATCGAGAACCTGCCGGGCCTTTGGCGTGTAATCGGAGATCACATCACCTGTCGACGTGCGCACGCTGGCCAGCATCCATGGATCGAGATGCACGCCGCCATTGTCAAACACGGTGTAGGCCCCCGCAACATCGAGCGGTGTAGCTGCGTAGGTGCCAATCGCTACCGAGGGCGTGCCACGCGCGCTCTTGATTCCCGCATCGCGCGCCAGCGCCGCCACGTTGTCGAAGCCCACCATGCTGGCCAGGCTGATGGTCGCATTGTTGTCAGAGCGCATGAGCGCGTAGCGCGCCGTCACGTCGCCGTAGTACTCGCCCTGGAAGTTGTGCGGCGTGTACTGGTAAGGCGTGCCTTCGCCATAGGTTTGTTGCGCGTCGCTGATCATGGTCACCGGCGAGAAGAGTTTCGTCTGTCCCGGCAGCATGGTGCCCTCAACGGCCGTCTGGAATGCCGCTGCATAGACGAACGGCTTGAAGGTGGAACCGGTAGGCCGCATCGATGTTGCGTGATCCAACTGCGAACTGCCGTAGCTGCGCCCGCCCTCCAGCGCCAGCACCTGCCCTGTATGCGGATTGAGCGCCACCAGGGCTACCTGCGGATGGATATACGGCTTGCCCAGTTTGCGGTCGCGCGTGTGAATGCGGTCTATCAGCTTATCGATTTGAGGCATGTTCGAGTCGACCGCCTCTGTGGCAAGCCGCTGCAGATCGGGATCGAGCGATGTGTAAATCCGCAGCCCTTCGCGGTTATAGTCGCGATCGCCCAGTTTCTGCACTAGTTGGTCGCGCACCAGATCAACGAAATACGGCGCTTCGCTCGCGTCCACGCTGGACGACGCAAGATGCAGCGGCTCGGCCTTCGCCTTCTCCGCATCTTCCTTGGTGATCGCGCCCGTCTCCACCATGGAGTCCAGCACCAGGTTGCGGCGATCCAGAGCGCGGTCTGCGTGCCGGAAAGGATTCAGCCGGTTCGGGCTCTGGATCATCCCCGCCAGCAGCGCGCATTCCGCAAGATTGAGTTGCCGCACATCCTTGCCGAAGTACGCCTGCGCGGCCTCGCCGAAACCGTCAATCGAAAAGCTGCCCCTCTGCCCGAGGTTGATCTCGTTCGCATACATCTGGAAGATCTGCTGCTTGGTGAAGCGGTGTTCGAGCTGGAAGGTGATGACGATCTCGATGAACTTGCGCTTGAGGCTCCGCTCCGGCGTGAGAAAGAACCCGCGCGACAGTTGCATCGTCAAGGTCGATCCGCCCTCGGTCCACCTGTGCCCAGGCGTAAGATCGTTGCGCAGCGCACCGAGAATCCGGTAGTAATCAACGCCGCCATGGTCGAAGAAGCGCCGGTCCTCAATGGACACCACCGCATGCACCAGGTTCGGCGGAATCTCGTCATACGTAATCAGACGGCGCTTGGTGCGGTTCGCATCCTCGCTCAACCCGGTGATGAGCAGCGGCTCCAGTTCATAACTGGCCAGCGGCTGCCCGTGCGCATCGGCGATCGAGTCCACCTCGCCGTGGTCCACGTGGATCGTCGCGCTGTCCGGCGCGTGATACGACTGTGGTCCCGGCTTCACCGTGATCTGCTGGCCGCTTTGGTCGTACGTGCCTAACGGCGACGCCTGGACTGCGCCATCTGTTGTATAACCCGCCTCGCGCAGCTGCGTGGCGATCATGCGCAGCGGCAGCTTTTGTCCTGGCCGCACCTCGCGCGGTGCGGCGTAGATCTTAGCCGTGTCGACGAAGATGGGCTGGCTCAACCGCTGATCCACAATGCTGCGGTATTTGAAGTAGTAGTAGCCGAAAACAGAGAAGCCCACGATCGCGCAGACCACGAATGCCGCTGCCGCAACCAGCAGCGCCAAGGAGCCGACCGGGTGTTGTCCCGCGGGTCGTGCGAATCGGATCTTTAACGCCATTGCGACTCCTCTAAAAACAGCTTCTAGCCATTAGCTTTTAGCTTCCAGCTTTTCGTCGTTCGATCTTTCCCAAAGCACGATACTGGGGCACCTCAATCGTCGGTTCAAATGAACTGTCCTAGCAGCCCCTCTTCCTCAATACGTTGTTTCACCTGCGCAACTGCTTCAGCCAGCGTCACATCCACGCTGCCCGCTTGGGCCCGCGTCACCAGCTCCACCAGTCCGCTCGCCGCCTTCTTCCCCACATTGATACGGTAGGGAACGCCGATCAGATCTGCGTCTTTAAATTTGACGCCGGCGCGCTCGTCCCGGTCATCCAATAATACGTCCAAGCCTGAGCTTTCGAGTTCGGCGGCCAGCATTTCGCCCGTTTCCTTGAGCGCTGCATCCGAGACATTCGTAATCGTTACCACCACCGTGAACGGTGCAATCGAGGCGGGCAGCCAGAACCCGTTCGCGTCGTTGGACTGCTCGATCGCCGCCGTGAGAATCCGCTCGATCCCGATGCCGTAGCTGCCCATGATCGGCGTCACTTCTTTACCGTTCTCATCCAGCACCCGCGCCCCCATCGACTCCGAGTACTTATAGCCGAGCTTGAAGATGTGGCCGACTTCGACGGCTTTGCCAACGACGAGCTTTCCCTCGCAAGGCTTACCCTCTTTGCATCCCGGGCAGCCCTCACCTTCATTTACGCTGCGGATGTCGGCCATAAGCGTCCACTGAAAGTCGCGTCCCGGCGTCACGTTACGTAGGTGATGGTCGAGCTTGTTGGCGCCGCAGACCATGTTCGTTCGGCCTTCGAGCGCTTTGTCGACAACAACCGTCAGCCCCTCGCCAAGCGGCTGCTTGTCCGGCTTCAACCCCACCGGTCCCAGATAGCCTGCCGGACCGTGGAAATACTGTGCCAGCTCTTCCATCTGCATGGTGCGCAGATCCGCTGCGCCCACGGTACCCAGCAACTTCGTTTCATTGACTTGATGATCGCCGCGCAAAAACGCCGCTACGCCGTGCCACGTGTCCGGCTTGACGCCATCTTTTCCTTTTGTCCCGCGCTTCAACGCCATATACGCCACGCACTTGATGTCGTTGGCCGGCTCCATCTTGAGGTAAGCGCAGATGTCGGCAATCGCGCCCATGCCCGGCGTGTGGATCAGCTCCGGCTTGCCATCTCCCGTCGCAGCCATCTCCTCCACCGGCTCAAGCCGTGAAATGGCTTTCTCCAGGTTCGCCGCATATCCGCACACCGGACAACTCGCGATCAGGTCCTCGCCGGCTTCGGTGTATACCATGAACTCCTGCGACTGCGAGCCGCCCATCGACCCCGAGTCCGCCTCGACCGCGACAAACTTCAGCCCGCATCGCGTGAAGATGGTGCGATAGACCCCATCATGCAGGTCGAAGCTCCGGTCCAGCCCGGCCGCGTCGATATCAAAGGAATAGCTGTCCTTCATTGCGAACTGCCGTACGCGCAGCAATCCCGACTTCGGCCGCGGTTCATCGCGGAACTTGGTCTGTATCTGATACCAGATCTGCGGCAACTGCTTGTAAGAACGTAATTCGCTGCGCGCGATCGTGGTCATGATCTCTTCATGCGTCATGCCCAGGCACAGCTCGGCGCCTTTGCGGTCCTTGAGCCGGAACATATTCTCACCCATGCCGGTCCAGCGGCCGCTCTCGACCCACGGTTCCTTGGGCAGAATCCCGGGCAGATAAAACTCCTGCCCGATCTTGTCCATCTCTTCGCGAACGATGGCGATGATCTTGTTCAGCGACCGCTGCCCGAGGAAGAGGTAGTTGTAGATGCCCGCGCCGAGCTGGCGAATGTAGCCCGCCCTCACCAGAAGCCTGTGACTGGCCACTTCGGCATCCGCCGGGGCCTCGCGCAGAGTAGGAATAAACAGCTTCGACCAACGATGCATAGAAAAGGGCTTACTTGCTTTCCCGTCCGTTTGGGCCCCAAGCCGCTGGGCGGAACACGGACGCAAGGCGAATAAAAGATCCTGATGCCATTCTAAATGTTTACGGAGTTGCGAGCGTTGGGACGGCGCCGGTGCCGCGCCTCCCAATGCGAGCCACGTTGTGACAGAAGATGCCATCGATTCAGGTCCTCCTCGTCTGCCCACGCTAGAGAGCAATGCAGATGGAGGGCCATATTCCTGTCAACTGAAAAGAAAGGACGTAGAGAACGAGATACGATTTCCGCCGTGTCACTAGGCATACACCTGTGGCAGTGCTGACACGCAGGCCCTACTCTAAACATCGTAATCAAACCAGATCTGTCATCCTGAGCGAGTCGCCGCGGCGACGAGTCGAAGGACCTGCGGTTGCTTTTCAACGGACTTCAGATGCGCCACAGTGGAGACGTAGAGCTTTCGCCGGATGGTTGCAATGTTGAATGTTCCATGCAATCCAATCTCAGGCAATTAATGTGCAGGGGGCTGCTCATGCCTAGTAAAGGGCAGATGACTGGGATGTTAGGCGTTTACCTCGTGGCCGCTAAGTTGTCAAAACTTGGTTTTATCGTTTCTCCTACCTCGCGCAGTGCAGCAGGCGCCGATCTGCTTGTAACAGATCAAGCTTGTCGAAAAGCTTGGTCTGTACAGGTAAAAGCGAATGGTAATCGTGCCAATTTCTGGTTGATGGGCGCGCACACCAAAAAGCTGAAATCTGATTCCCATGTATATGTTTTCGTCAACAATGCACGCGGGGAGAAGCCGGAATATCTCGTAGCCCGAAGCAATTATGTTGCAGATAAGATCTGCCATCAGGTGAATTCCAATTCAGAATGGTACTCATTTAGAATCGCTGACCGGCCAACGGAAGATGAAGAAGGATGGGGGATATTTGGCAACCCTAATCCCAGTCCAGAGATAGCGGCTGGATTGCAAGCTGAATCTCAAGCTGAGATGCAAAGCGATCTCGCGTCGGAATAAGAATCCTTCAAATCAACTCGACACCCCACAGATCGTGCAGATGCACCACGCCTTCTACGCGCATCTCGGCATCCACCACAATCAGCGAGGTAATCTTCCGCTCCTCTAAGACGGCCAATGCTTTTGCCGCCAGTTCGCTCGACGCAATCGTCTTCGGATGCGCATTCATCGCCTCGCCCGCCGTCCGGCTCAGCGCCGCGCCGCCTTCGCGCTCCAATAGTCTGCGCAAATCTCCATCGGAAATCACCCCACGCAGGCAGTCGTCTTCCTGCACTGTAGTGATGCCGAGTTTTTTCGATGACATCTCGAAGATCACATCGGTCATCGGTGTCGAAAGCGCAACCATCGGTACATCCTCGCCCGTGTGCATCAGATCGCGTACCTTGGCCAGCCGCTTGCCCAGCTTGCCGCCGGGATGCAGCTCGGCAAAGTCCTCCGCGCGAAAGCCTTTGCGCAGGCTCACCGCAATCGCCAGCGCATCGCCTAGCGCCAGCATCGCCGTGGTCGAAGCCGTCGGCGCCAGGTTCAGCCCGCACGCCTCGCGCTCCACGCCGCAATCGAGCGCCACATCGCTCGCCTGGGCGAGAGTCGATTTGAGATTGCAGCAGAAGCTCACCAGCGCATCGCCCTTGCGCTTCGCCGTAGCCAGCAGCCGCAGAATCTCCTCGGTCTCACCGCTCGCCGAAAGCGCAATCACCACGTCGCCCTTGAGCACCACGCCCACATCGCCGTGCACAGCCTCTGCAGGATGCAGAAACAACGCCGGCGAGCCGGTAGAACTGAGCGTAGCCGCAATCTTCTGCGCGATGATCCCGCTCTTGCCCATCCCCGTGAGCACCACACGCCCATTCGCTTCGCCGCAGCGCAGGATCAGCTCGACCGCGCGGCTGAACGGCTCTGCCATCTCGCCCTCAAGCCGGCTGGCGAGCGCCTCCAGCGCCGCCGCTTCCGTGCGTACGAGTGCCGCCGGCTGAAACAGATCGTCTTCAGGTTTCAGGCTCATCGGTTTTTGATAGTAACAGTTTACGGGTCTGCTTACGTGTCCACCCTCAGCGCCTCACCTAGACACGGCGATCTGATCTCTGTTCTCTGACCCCTGATCTCTGTCTTCGCTCGTACAATAGACTCATGAAGTCGTTCCCCATCCGCCGTAACACGCTCGTTTTTTGCGTTACGCTCTTCATCCTGGCCACCTTTGCCTGGGCGGGCTGGGCCAATTGGGAATACCGTCAGCAGGCCGCCGAGCGATTGCTGGCCACCGAAGCGAAAGGCGAGCTGGTACCTGATCCATCGGGAGGCGATGTGACATATGTTTCGCCGCTCAAAGGCAAATTGGCACCTGCCTTTGCGCTCGAAGATCTCAGCGGCAAAAAGGTTTCATTGGCCAGCTACCGCGGCAAAGCCGTGCTCATCAACTTTTGGGCCACCTGGTGCGCGCCGTGCAAGATCGAAACCCCCTGGCTCGTCGAGCTGCGCAACAGGTACGCACCGCAGGGCTTTGAAATCCTGGGTATCGACACCGAAGGCGATGACCTGAAGCCTGGCGACACCGCTGGCTGGGCCAAGAACAAAGCGGAAGTCAGCAAGTTCGTGCAGCAGGAGAAGATGTCGTACCCGGTGCTCATCAACGGCGACAGCCTCAGCACGCCTTACGGCGGCCTCGACGAACTGCCCACCTCGTTTTTCATCGATCGCAAAGGGACGGTCATCGCCGCGCAAGTGGGGCTCACATCAGAAAAAGACATCGAGGCCAACATCAAGAAGGCGCTGGTGGAGTGAGCGAGTCAGCAGGTTTGCGAGTTAGTGCCTGCTTCGTGAACCGCTTTGTAACAGGGCATGGCTTTAGCCGTGCCGAAAAGCCCCCAAAAATCTTCGGGCTTTAGCCCCTGAGGGAGCTCGGTCTAGAAAACGAATGACGCGCGCACCCAAAATTGTCTTCATCGTGATCGCGACTTTGAGCCTCGCGCTCTCATCCGCGCACGCCCAGATTGTCCCTGCTGACGGCCACGCACGTGCGCAGAACACGCAGAATTCCGTGACCTATCTGTTCCCTGAGCAGGTCACTATCCCCGCCGGCAAGTCCAGTCCTGTCGCACTGCACTTCCGCGTCGCGCCTGGCCTGCACATCAATTCGCACACGCCCAGCAACAATTACCTCATCCCGACCACGCTCTCAATTCCCGCAACCGTGGACGTGCGCCTCGACGCAATCCATTATCCCGCGGGCGCTGAGATGACGCTTCCGATCGATCCTCAAACTAAGCTCAACGTCTACACCGGAGACTTCGTTATCGAAGCGAGGCTAATGGCTGCTCCCGGAGATCATCTCGTCGAAGGCAAGCTCCGCTACCAGGCCTGCGACCGCAACGAATGCCTCCCGCCCAAAGCCATCACCGTGCCGATTGATGTGATCGGGAAGTGATGACTGCTTGCATAATCTGCCTACACTGCCTACAATAGATGTATGCAGTACACCATCCGCAATGTGCCGGAGTATCTCGATGCCGCTCTTCGGTCTTCTGCAGAGGAGCAGGGCAAAAGCCTGAACGAAGTGGCGATTGCGGCCTTGACCCGCGGTGCCGGCCTCAGCGAAGCTCCGCGCAAACATCGTGAGCTTGGGGACATCGCGGGGAGTTGGCGAAAAGACCCCGCCTTCGACAGCGCCATTGCGGCGCAAGATACCGTCGACGAGTCGATCTGGCCGTGATGCCTGCCCAGTTGCTGCCCAATAATCGAAACGCGAGGCATCCAGCGTGAAGCTGGCGCTCGATACCAATCGCTATACCGACCTTTGCCGTGGCGAGGCGTCCGTGATCGAACTCGTTGAGCGGGCCGAGGAAGTCTGGCTGCCTTTCATTGTCTTGGGAGAACTGCGGGCAGGGTTTGCCGTGGGCAGCCAGGGACCGCGCAACGAAGCTGTCTTGCGCCGGTTTCTTCTTAAGCCCGGCGTCGGAATCCTCTACGCGGACGAGCAGACGACGCATCATTACGCGAATATCTACCGGCAGCTCCGCAAACAAGGCACGCCCATCCCCACCAATGACATGTGGATCGCGGCCCTCGTGTTGCAGCATTCGCTGATGCTCTGCGCCCGCGACGCACACTTTGATGCTCTGGCGCAGTTGACGCGCGTTTAGCCATAGACCGGACCATACGCGATGTTTTGAGGTCCATGCTTTCCCAGGCACCCATTATTCTGCTGAGAGTAGAGAGCCCGAGACTTGAGCCGGGTGCTCCAGGTCTCACTTCGAGACCTGGGAAAACTACAGATGTGAATCGAGCTGCCAACTCGCTAACTCGCTGCCTTCTTCTCAATCTTCGCCCACGTATCTTTCAGTGGCAGCGTCCGATTAAACACCAGCTTCCCCGGCGCAGAATCGGGGTCGACACAGAAATAACCCACGCGCTCGAACTGAAAGCGGTCTTCAATTTTCGCGTTGGCCAGCGAAGGCTCCAGCTTGGCATCGGTGACGATCTCGATCGAGTTCGGGTTGAGATTGTCGAGATAACTGCCACCCTCCGGAACATCGCTCGGATCGGGCATCACGAACAGCTTGTCGTAGAGACGAATCTCCGCGGAGATCGCGTGCGTGGCGGAGACCCAGTGCATCGTCGACTTCACCTTGCGGCCATCGGGCGAATTGCCGCCATGGCTCGCCGGATCATACGTACAGTGCACCTCGATCACGCTGCCCGCCGCATCCTTCACCATGCTCTGCGCAGTGATGAAGTACGCATTGCGCAGCCGCACTTCCTTGCCCGGCGAGAGCCGGTAATATTTTGGCGGAGGCACTTCGCGGAAGTCGTCCTGCTCGATGTAGATCTCGCGCGAGAACGGCACCTGCCTTGTTCCCGCTTCCGGATCTTCCGGATTGTTGGCCACTTCGACAAACTCCTCCTTGCCTTCCGGGTAGTTGTCGATCACTACCTTGAGAGGCCGCAGGACAGCCATGGCGCGCGCGGCACGGCGGTTCAGGTCGTCGCGCTGAAAGTGCTCCAGCATCTCGATGTCAATAATCCCGTTGGTGCGCGTCGCGCCGACCGATGCGATGAAGGCGCGGATCGCTTCGGGCGTAAAGCCGCGGCGGCGAATGCCGGAGAGCGTAGGCATTCGCGGATCGTCCCACCCACGCACGTGGCCCTCCTGTACCAATTGCAGCAGCCTGCGCTTCGAGAGCAGCGTATAGGTGAGGTTGAGCCGGTCAAATTCAATTTGCTGCGAAGGGAATATACCCAACTGCTCGATATACCAGCGATAAATCGGCTGATGATCGGCAAACTCGAGCGTGCACATGGAATGCGTAACATTCTCGATCGAGTCCGACTGGCCGTGTGCGTAGTCGTACATCGGATAGATGCACCACGCGTCGCCTGTGCGGTGATGCGAAGCATGGAGGATGCGGTACATTACCGGATCGCGCATGTTCAGGTTCGGCGAGGCCATGTCGATCTTGGCGCGCAGCACGCGGCTGCCGTCCGGAAATTCGCCGTTCTTCATGCGCACAAAAAGGTCGAAATTCTCTTCGACCGAGCGATTTCGATACGGGCTATCTTTGCCGGGCTCTGTCAGTGTCCCGCGATACTGGCGAATCTCTTCGGCTGCGAGGTCATCCACGTATGCCTTGCCTGCCTTGATCAACTGCAAAGCCCACTCGTAGAGCTGGCCAAAGTAATCGGAGGCGTAGCAAAGCTTCTCCCAATCGAAGCCTAGCCAGCGCACATCCTTTTGAATGGATTCGACGTATTCTGTCTCCTCTTTTTCAGGATTCGTATCGTCGAAGCGCAGGTTGGTCTTGCCGCCGAACTCGTCGGCCAGTCCGAAATCGAGAAAAATCGCCTTGGCGTGGCCGATGTGCAGGTAACCATTCGGCTCAGGAGGGAAGCGCGTCTGGATGACGGCGTTGCCATACTTCTTGGTGCGCACATCTTCAGCGATGAGATCGCGCAGAAAATTCGAGGGTGTGCGAGCGTCCGGACTTTCCGTACTTGAAGTGGTCATAGCTGTCATCTCTTATTCTTTCACGATCGGTTCTGATCATCCGAGCGAGGCAATCCTGGCTATGGCCTGACGGATGCGGGCGAGGCAAAGCTCGCGGCCGAGGACCACCATGGTTTCAAAGAGCGGCGGCGCGTTCTTGCGTCCGCATACAGCCACGCGGATCGGCTGAAACATCGGCCCGGCCTTCAGGCCCAGCGAAGCGGCGGCCTCGCGCAGCGCCTTGTCCAGCGAATCATGATCGAAGGGCGTCTTCGCCAGGACCTGCTCTGCAGTCTGGAGTACGCGCCGTGCCATCTCCGCATCGCCCTTTTGCGGAATCAGCTCCGCGGGATCATACGGAGCCAGTTCCGAAACAAAGAAGAAATCCGCGGCCGAAACAGCCTCGCGCAGCAGCTTGATGCGCTCGCGAATGAGCGGTGTCACAGCCAACAGCTTCTCTGGCGAAGGATGGAAACCTGCCTCTTCGAAGAATGGCTCAAGCTGTCGGCTCAGTTCTTCAATAGGCAGCGCGCGAATATGCTCTGCGTTCAGCCATACGGCCTTGGGATCGAACGGGCCGAATTCCGAAGGGCTCGAGGCTGATTCTGTAAAATTCACCACTGCGTTGGCGCGGTTCACGCCCTCCAGAGTGAATAAGTCGCGAATCTCATTCAAACTCAGAAAATCACGGTCGTTCTTTGGCGACCAGCCCAGCAGGCAGAGAAAGTTGACAAACGCCTGGGGAAGGAAGCCGGCATCGCGATAGGTAGTCACGCTGACCACCGGCCCATGCTTGCGCTTCGACAGTTTTGCCCCGTCAGGAGCCACAAGCAGGGGAAGGTGCGCAAATTGGGGAGGGTCCACACCCAGAGCCTCGAAGATCAGCAGGTGCTTGAAGGTGTTGGTCAGGTGATCCTGGCCGCGGATGATGTGGCTGATCCGCAGATCGGCATCGTCCACGCACGAGGCGAGATGGTAGGTCGGCATTCCGTCCGAACGCAGAAGGGCGAAGTCCTCCACCTCGTCGGCAAGCTTCGATTGCGCGCCATAAACTCCATCAACAAAGCGCAGCGTACGGTCTTCGCCGCGCGGCACGCGACAGCGCAGCGCGAACGGCTCGCCCTCCGCTGCCCGGCGGTCGCTCTCCTCGCGGGAAAGCTCGCGCATCCCGGGATTCGAGAGCCAAGCTCCCTGTGCAGACGATGTCTCGTCATCACCGGAGTGAGCTGGCGTGAAGTCGCGATATGCCAGACCCTTGGCAAAGATCGTTTCGGCCGCATCTCGATGCAGGGCCAACCGTTCCGACTGCCTGTACTCTTCGTCCCAGTCGAACCCCAGCCAATGGAGCCCCGCGAAGATCGACTGCACGCTGGCCTCGGTGTTGCGCTCCACGTCCGTGTCGTCCAATCGCAACACCATCGTTCCGTGGTTGTGGCGCGCGTAGAGCCAATTGAAGATAAACGTGCGGGCGCTGCCCACGTGCAAATAACCGGTAGGCGAAGGCGCAAAACGGACACGGAGATTTTTCACGTGCGAGGGAGTCGAATCGGGCATCGTTTCAGAGTGCTTTCTCTCTCGATGCTACCGCATCGGCTTCCCATCGAGGCCTGCGGAACCTCTCATGCCGTCGGCGAAACCGGCGGATAGAGCGCCGCCTGCACGGGCTTGACCTTCCACTCGGCAAACGCCAGCACATAGAGCACAATCAGCGTGCCCAGCGAGGGAAAGACGCACAACAGCGAAAGCCACGGCGAAAATCCGGCTTTCTTGAGGATGAACCAGCATGGCACCATGAAAATGGCGATCGCCAGCAGCATGATGACGGGGAGAATCGCCATCATGGCCATGATGATGTGCCGGACCATGATTGGGTCGAGCTGGTTTTGCGCAAGCAGAGAGATGAGATGCATACAAGACGCTCCTGGCTGGAATAGGAACTTGGAGCCAAAGGTATCCTGAATCGCGTCCATCCGCAATCGAAAACTCAGGTAATGTCTTCCGTGTCGTACACCGGAGTCACTGTGCGCTTCTTCGGCACGCCGTGCACCGAGGCGAGCAGGTCGTCGACCACATCTTCCAACTGGCGCTGGCTTTCGATGACGTCGCTCATGCTCTTCAGACCATCCGGCTCCGGGACCCGCTCCACCAGCGCAATGGCGTGGCACTGCGCCACGTGATCCAGCCCCAGCCCTTCAGGCGTCTTCGCCTTGATGCTGATCTGGTCGATGCCGATGCACAGCAGGTCGGCTACACGGGCGCGCATTTCGCCGGCAATCGGCGCGATCTTGGGTGCGGCCAGCACCAGCGTGGTATCCACATTGCAAATGCGGTAGCCCGCGTGTTGCAGCTCTTCGAGAGCGAGGTTCAGAAAAATAGCCGAGTCCGCATCTTTCCAGCGTGGATCGCCCGGCGGGAAAAAGCTGCCAATATCCCCGGCCGCCACGGCCCCGAGCAACGCATCCGTAATCGCGTGCAGCAGCACGTCGCCATCCGAGTGGCCGGCAAGCCCCTCGGGATGCTCCAGCGTCAGCCCGCCAATCCGCAACGGCACGCCCGGTTTGAACGCGTGCGAATCCCAGCCAAATCCAATCCGTCTATCCATGATTCCTATGCCTGTTCTTCGCGTCCCGTTTTCTGCTTTTTGCCGGCCCCGATTCATCCTCGGGATGCCCCATCCTTTGGCGTCCGCCGCGGCGGATTTTTGCGCCAAGGCTGGGAGATCATTCAGTCCTGCCGAGAGCGTTGCTTGAGATAAAACTCGGCCAGTTCCAGATCGCCCGGCTGGGTTATCTTCAGATTAACCTGAGAACCGTGCACCACGGCCACCGGATGTCCGGCGCGCTCCACCACCGAAGCCTCATCCGTGCCCACGAATCCGTCCGCCGTGGCCTCGGCAAAGGCCCGCTGCAGTAATCCATACCGGAAGCCCTGCGGAGTCTGCGCCAGCACCACAAACTCGCGTGGAATGGTCGAGGTAATCAGCGCTCCGTGAGCCGTGCGCTCCACTTGCTTGATCGTATCCACGGCCGGCAGTCCCACAATTGCCGCGCCATTTTCGGCAACCGCATCGATCGTGCGCTCGATGGTCGCCGCATCGATCAGCGGCCGCACTGCGTCGTGCACCAGCACAAGATCGCCGTCTCCGGCGGGCAGCGCCGCCAAGGCATTCGCCACCGATTCCTGCCGGTTGTCACCGCCCTCCACCACCTGCACCTTACCGGCAAATCCATACTCGGCAATCTGCGCCTGCACCCTTTCCATCTCCGTCTTGCGCACGGCTACATACATCGCCGTCACGCGCCTCGCGGCGGCAAACGCGCGCAGCGAGTGAATCAGGATGGGAACGCCGTCGAGTTCGAGAAATTGTTTCGGTTGTGGCCCGGCCATCCGCGTGCCCAGTCCCGCGGCGGGCAAAATGGCAAATACCTGCATAACTCGCCGAGTATAGCACCGCGCCGTGTGGGACAAAGTGCGCCTGATCGCAGTCGTTTCGGCTGCCAGCCAGAGTCCCAGCCGGAGTCATCGTCCAGAAAGGGAACTGGCGATATGCACCAACCGCGAACCACAAGGCCGTTGTCATCTTGAGCGGAGGTCACCGCGGCGACCGCAGTCGAAAGATCTGCGGGTGTTTTTCGCTCTCCGGGCGTCTGGCCGTCGCCTCGCAAGAACAGGATCGATGGATTGGTCAGGAGCAACTTCCGGTTTGCCGATCATCCGGGAGTAGACTGAATCGAGCCGACATAATTCGACTTAGGCGTGCCCAAATACAGTTCGGATGCACCGGCAATAATTGTGACGAGCAACAGGGAGAAGAAATGAAACGATTTCTAACTGCTCTACTCCTCCTTTTCGCACTATCGCTTGAGAACTCAGCCTACCTGGCGGCTCAGAGTCTCTCTGCTGACCGCTTTCTTGGTGGCGTGTCTGCGAATCCAGTGGGCGACCAGGCAGAGCTGAGGCAATCGGGCGAAGTCTATCAGACTCTGATCGTAGCCTCACCTGCGGAAGTAGAAAGAGTATTGCCAGCCGTGTTGCGGTATGCGCGCCCCGGCAACATAGAGCCAGTTCGCATATATGCGCTCCGCTTCCTGCTCGCCATCACTGCTCGGCCCGACGGAGCTGACCTTCTATCCTCCAGATCTGGTGAAATCTCGTCCCTGATCACCGATGACAATCCGACGATTCAAGCGGGCATTGTCTCCACAGCGGAAATTCTGATGATGCAATCCGCAACGGATAACAAACCATACGTGACGGCTTTGACTGCCGCGGTACTGAACAAGAGAACCCCGCAGGACGTGGTGGCTGAACGCATGATTCGCTTTCTTACAACCTATGGCCGAAACGACCCCGATGCCGTGAAGGCCGTTCTCGCCTTCTTACAGCGGGACGATCTTACCTCCTCGACGCGGTCTGACGTGCTGCGTGAACTGTCCGAGGTTTCCGGCCTTCCGAAAGAAGTAAACCAATATCTGATCGAGAGACTAGACGACCCCGCTCCATCTGTTCGAGCAGCCGCCGTGATCGCCTTTGCTGATTCGACAACCGAATTTCACTTATTGGCCAAGAATCGAGTCGAGAAAATGGCAGGCGATTCACAGGAGAACTCGGGGGTTCGGGATCTGGCGAAGAAAGCGCTTGCAGGTCAGAGCTTCAATTGGGACCCGAATATCTACGTGACACCCGACAATCCAACCCCGCATTGATTCATCCATGCTCGGGCCCGCGGGCGAATCACCGGCAATTTGGAAGTTACTCACCAGAAGCTCAGCCGGATGCGCGGCCCATCCGCGTTATGATCCTCTCGTGCCTGCCCGATCAACTGAAAGTCGATCAACCGGAAAATCGACTCCCGCGCTTCCGCTCGATCTCTTCCTGCTCAAGCCCGGTTTACGCCTTGCTGTTGCCGTTTCCGGCGGCGCAGACTCGGTGGCGCTGCTGCGCGCTCTCGCTGACCAAAACTCGCAAAAGGGCAGGGAACTGGGCCTGGTTCTTCATGTCGCCCATCTCCACCATGGTCTGCGCGGCGAAGAGGCCGACGCCGATCTCGCCTTCTGCCGCGACCTCGCATCCAACCTTGGGCTCCCGTTTCATGAGGCCCACGTCGATACCGCTGCCGAAGCGCGCGCGAACCCAGCAACCGGCAAACCCGCCGAATCCATCGAAGAGGCCGCGCGCCGGCTGCGCTACGCCTGGTTCCATTCACTCTTGTCCAAAGAGTTGCCGCACGCAGTGCCGCTCGATGCAATCGCTACCGCGCACACGCTCGACGATCAAGCCGAAACCGTGCTGGCCAAGTTTCTGCGCGGTGCGTGGACGGAGGGCCTGGCAGGAATTTCTCCAAAGCTCAAGTGCCCGGAGGGTGGCGCGATTCTGCGACCACTGCTTGCCGCCACGCGCGCTGAAGTCGAATCCTATCTTAACGCTCTCGGTCAAACCTGGCGCGAAGACTCCTCAAACCGCCATCTCACCTTCACCCGCAACCGCATCCGCCATGAGTTGTTGCCCCTGCTCGAATCCTGGAACCCGCAACTGCGCAACCATCTGGTTCACATGGCCTCACTGGCGCGGGAGGAGGAGGTCTGGTGGCAGGCAGAGGTATCGCGGCTTGGCGCGCCGCTCATTTTGCCCGGCAAGCCGGTCCGCGGCGGCGGGCGCGCCGCTGGAGACGGGCTCGCCATGGACTGCGCGCGTTTCGCCGCTTTTGCCGTCGCGCTGCAGCGCCGGCTGCTCCGTCATGCTACTCGCCAACTCGGCGCGGACCTCGATTTCGCGGCCACTGAGTCCCTGCGGGCGCTCGCTCTCAGCGGTCACGCCGGGCAAAAACTCGAATTCGCCGCGGGCCTTCGCGCCGAGCGTACCCCGCGCGAGTTACGTCTCACGCTGGGACCGGCTGTTATCCCCGAGAACGTGTCCCCCGAATACACCGTAGTTATTCCCGGAGAAATCTCCGCACCAGCCTTCGGGTTACGATTGCGCATCGAATCGACCCTTCCCGCGACTCTTTCCGGACCGACCCTGCCCGTCGGCGCCCAGGCCATGCTCCGCAACTGGAAACCCGGCGACCGTGTCCGGTTGCGCCACGCGAATGCTCCGCGCAAAGTGAAAGAAGTTCTGGAGCGTCTGCGGATTACGGGCTCTGCCCGAAGATTCTGGCCAGTCCTGGATGTCCAGGGCCGCATCCTATGGATGCAGGGAGTGGAAGTGGAGCCGGAGCCGGGAATCACGATTGCTGCCGAACCGCTCGCCCAACAGAATCTTGGACTTCCCGAAACAGAACAAATGGGTAATACCCATCCCCCGAACGAATTATCCTCGCCTAAGTCTCTCTAGCTGTAACGTTCGTTGTCTTGGGAGTACAATTTTGTTACTGCTCATCCGGGCAGTGAAGTGGTAGTGTCTGCTGCAGGAAAGTTTGCATTTCCTGACGCTTTGGACAAGGCATTCGCGTCTAACGGATGACAGGTCGGTGACGGGACCTGACGCATATTTCCCCTCGCCGGAAAAGAGGAGTCCTGGTGAATTCGAGCGTTAAAACAATCATGTTTTGGGTCTTGATCCTGATCTGCCTTGTGTTGCTCTGGGGCATTGTGTCGAGAAGCGCAAACATGGGCAAAGATACGGAGATTCCTTACTCCGAACTCTTCGACAAAGTGCAGAGCGGACAAGTGCTGGATGCGACCATCCAGGGCAATGAGCTGCACGGGCACCTCAAGATATCGCCTAAAGATCAGTTCCACACCACGATTCCTGCCGACTACGAGGATCTCTTAAAGGCGCTGGAGACCGCCAAGGTGAACTTCTCCATCAAGGAGCCGCAGAGCAATCTGTTGATTCCCTTGCTTCTCAACGTAGGCCCATTTGTCCTGCTCGGCGCCATCTGGTTCTTCATGCTGCGGCAGATGCAGTCGGGCGGGAACAAGGCGCTCTCTTTTGGCAAGAGCCGCGCCCGCCTGCTCTCCATGCAGCAGAAGAAGGTCACCTTCAAAGACGTGGCCGGCGTGGATGAGGCCAAGGAAGAGCTCAAGGAGATCATCGAGTACCTGCGCGAGCCGCAAAAGTTCCAGAAACTCGGCGGCCGCATTCCCAAGGGCGTGCTGCTGGTCGGCCCTCCGGGAACTGGCAAGACCCTGCTGGCCCGTGCCGTGGCCGGCGAAGCCAACGTGCCGTTCTTCTCCATCTCCGGCTCTGACTTCGTTGAGATGTTTGTCGGTGTCGGTGCGAGCCGAGTCCGCGACCTCTTCGAGCAGGGTAAAAAGAACGCTCCCTGCATTATCTTCATCGATGAAATCGACGCGGTCGGCCGCCATCGCGGCGCAGGCCTCGGCGGCGGACACGACGAGCGCGAGCAAACGCTCAATCAGTTGCTCGTCGAGATGGACGGCTTTGAATCGAACGACGGTGTCATTCTCGTCGCAGCCACCAACCGGCCCGACGTCCTCGATCCTGCCCTTCTGCGCCCTGGCCGCTTCGACCGCCGCGTCGTTGTCGGCTTGCCTGACGTCCGGGGCCGCGAAGAAGTCCTGCGCGTCCACGTCAAGAAGGTGCCCGTCTCCGACGACACCAACCTAAACGTGCTCGCTCGCGGAACGCCGGGCTTCAGCGGAGCCGATCTCGCCAACATGGTGAACGAGGCTGCGCTCAATGCCGCCCGCGCCAACCGCAAGCAGGTCACCATGTACGACTTCGAGCTTGCGAAGGACAAGGTCTTGATGGGTGCCGAGCGCAAGTCGATGCTGCTCACCGACGAGGAGAAGCGCGTCACCGCCTATCACGAGGCCGGCCATGCGCTGGTCTCCATCATGCGCGAG
>JASHQE010000238.1 GCA_030037705.1 Acidobacteriaceae bacterium
CAGACCCTTCGACTACGCTCAGGGCAGGCTCTGGGGCACCCATCATCGTGCCCTACCCATCACCGCCCAGACCTGGGGCACCCGGCACCCAGCAGAATATTCTGTGAGCCTTGTTCTACGGGACTCGTCCAAGCCGGGCTAGTATCATGAATTTGCGGCCCCTGTGGACATGGTGGTTACGTTCACCTCGCTCGCCCGGGGGTGTTCGATCTTCCGTAGCCACGGGGCGAATGCTGACCGAAGCGCTTAAGCCGGTGCACGCGGAGAGCGCGAAGTGAAAATGAATTGAGGAGGTAAGATTCCGGCACGTGAAACCCGACATGCGAGTTTCGTTCGCCGGGGTCGATCTTACCAACCCGGTCATCGCCGCTAGCGGGACCTTCGGCTACGGCATCGAGTTCGAGGAGATCGTTGCACTCAATCGTCTCGGTGGGTTTGTCACGAAGGGGATCTCCCTGGAGCCGATGGCCGGGCATCCACCGCCGCGGCTTATCCACACGACGGGCGGCATGTTGAACGCCATCGGTCTACAGAATATTGGCGTCAGGGAGTATCTCGAAAAAAGGCTGCCGCTGATGAAGCGATATCCCCGCTGCAGGGTGATCGTGAACGTCTTCGGCTATACCGTCCACGAGTACATCGCCGTAATCGAGCAACTGAACCAGGCCAGAGGCATAGCCGCTTATGAGCTGAATGTCTCCTGCCCCAACGTGCATGCCGGCGGCATGGCATTTGGGGCCGATCCCAGCTCGCTTGAATACCTGGTGCGCCGCGCCAAGGCGGCATCGGCAAGGCCGCTGATTATCAAGCTCTCGCCGAATGTGACCTCCATCGGGCATATGGCCCGGGTTGCGGCGGGTGAAGGCGCTGACGCGGTGAGCCTGGTGAATACCCTTCTGGGCATGGCGATTGATGCCGAAGAGCGGCGGCCGCTGCTGACGAATGTGACGGGGGGACTTTCAGGGCCGGCGATCAAGCCGGTTGCCTTGCGGATGGTCTACGAGGTGGCGCAATGCGTGAACATTCCTATTCTGGGGATGGGCGGTATCGTCACTGTGGAGGACGCGGTGCAGTTCCTGCTGGCCGGTGCGACCGCAGTGCAGGTGGGGACGGCGAGCTATGCCGACCCGCGGGCAGTGGAACGGCTGGTTAAGGGGCTGGAATCCTGGTGCAGGAGCCATCATGTGGAACGCGTCGCCAGCCTGACGGGAGCGCTGGAAATCCCGGACGAGTGAACGGCAGATATGCCGGTAGTGAGTCAGTTTGCGTAAAACCATCCCTCGGGGGCTAAAGCCCGCACACATTTTGATCTGTTTACGGCACGGCTAAAGCCGTGCCCCTTCAAACTGAGACACTACCGACACGCATGCAGTGAGTCAGTTTGGAATTGCCTGTACCTCAGGGGCTAAAGCCCCACTCAATTTGTGTGGTTTGATGTACGGGCTGAAGCCCGTACCCTTCAAGTTAAAGCCCGCACCCCCTCAACCTGAAGCCCGTACCCTTCAAACTGAGACACTACCGACACGCAGGAGAGGTTGCGTTTCTGCTGCCCTCGGTTTATGATTGCTTTATGAAATTGATGGCCTGTTGTCGCTGCTGTACGCCCGTTCGCGAGCGCTGGTGACGTGGGTCTGACATTCTTGGTCTTATAAAATCCACGGTTCCAAACGCCCGCGTAGCAGCCAGACTGCCGCGGGTTTTGTATTTCTGGGAATAAAAAGGGGAATGATGGCCGAAGCTGTTCCAGCAAAAGAGACCAAAGCCCAGCGGATGGAGCGCCTCAAACGCGAAAAGAACCCCTGGGAAGCCTTCGATGAGGTGCGCGCCTTTGCCCGCGCGGGCCGCTCGAGCGTGGTGCCTGAATGGGCTTCCGCCTATTTCAAGTGGTGGGGTGTCTATACGCAGGGCGACGGCGTAGGCGCAACCGGCGGCAAAGGCGGCGAGGGATTGGCCTCCGACTATTTCATGCTGCGCATCGGCATTCCCAACGGGATCGTTTCTACCAGCCAGCTCCGCACCATCGGCCAGATTGCGCGCCGGCACGGCCGCAATCTTGCCGATATCACCACCCGCCAGAACATCCAGCTTCACTGGCTTACCATCGAGTCGCTTCCTGAGATCGTCGATGCGCTGGACAGGATCGGGCTCTCGCCGAAGGGCGCCTGCGGCGATGTGGTCCGCAATGTGACCGGCTGTCCGCTGGCCGGCGTTGCCGCCGACGAGTTGGTCGATGCTTCGCCGATCGCTTTCGCGATTGCCCACGAGCTCAAAGGGAACGTGGATTTTTACAACCTGCCCCGCAAATTCAAGATTTCTGCGAGCGGCTGCCGGGCCTGGTGCAATTATCCCGAGATCAACGACGTCGCCTTGACGGCGGTGAAGCGTGATGACGAAGTGGGCTATTCGCTGCGCGTAGGCGGAGGGCTCTCGAATGAGCCGCATCTGGCGGTTCGGCTCGATGCTTTCGTGCGGCCTGATCAGGCGGTGGACGCGGTGCGCCGCGTAGCCGAAATCTTCCGCGACCAGCAGGTGCTGCGCGAGAGCCGCGAGCGCGCCCGCTTGAAGTACCTGTTTATGCGCGAGGGATGGACGGCAGAAAGCTTCCTCGATGAGCTAAACCGCAGGCTGGGCTATAAGCTCGATCCGGGTGTGCCGGAGGAGGTGCCGGATGAGAGCCTGCGCGATCACGCCGGCATTCATCCGCAACGCCAGCCGGGGCTCTACTACGTGGGCGCTTCTGTGCTGCGTGGCCGGATGACCGGTGAGCAGTTGGAAGCCGCAGCGGAACTGGCCGAACGGTTTGGCAGCGGCTCGCTGCGTGCCACCATCTCGCAAAATCTGGTGATCGTGGATGTGCCGAAGGCGAAGACGGCGGAGCTGGCCAAGGAGTTGGGTCAGATCGGGTTGCATGTGGATGGATCGCCTTTCTGGCGTGGAGCGATTGCCTGCACGGGCACCGAATTTTGCAAGCTGGCCATCTCGGAGACCAAGGGCTTTACGCGCTGGCTTGTGGACGAGCTCGAAGAGCGGCTGCCGCAGTTTGACCAGCAGCTCAAGCTGCACGTGACTGGCTGCCCGAACGGCTGCGGCCAGCACTGGATCGCCGACATCGGCCTCGAAGGCAAGAAGATCAAGCATGAGGGCAAGCTGACGGACGCTTATTACTTCTGCCTGGGCGGCGGCGTGGGCCAGCACGCGGGCGTGGCGCGGCCGGTGGGCTATCGCACTCCAGCGGCGCTGGTGCCCGAGGCGATCGAGCGGCTGCTGCGGCATTATCTTGCCTTCCGTGCGCCGGAAGAGAACCTGCGCGCCTGGTTTGCACGGCACTCGAATGACGAGCTGCGCGCCCAGCTTGCGGGCGAGGTGCTGACTGCAGTGGAGCGCGATCTGCCGACGGCGCCCGTGCCGCACGGCGTCGCTGAATGAACAGCTTTGGTTTCCCAGGCCTCATCCGCCACGGCGGATGACCTGGGGCACCCAGGATCGAGGAGTTGCATGAGCCTTCTGCCGATCTTTTTGAACCTTGAGGGCCGGCCCTGCCTGCTGGTGGGAGCGGGCACAGTCGCGCTCGACAAGATCGGCTCACTGCTGAAGACCGGAGCGAAGCTACGCGTCGTGGCGCCGGAAGCGTGCGACGAAGTGAAGCAGCTCGCATGGGAAGGCAAACTCAAATGGGTGCAGAAGGCTTTTGAGCCAGCCGATCTCGACGGCCACTTTATCGTTATTGCGGCTACAGACTCAGCCGAGGTGAACGCGGCCGTGTATGAGGCTGCATTCGAACGCGGGATTCCCTCGAACAGCGTCGATGATATTCCGAACTGCGATTTTTTCTTTGGTTCCGTAGTAAGCCGCGGCGATCTGCAGATTGCGATCTCGACCGCGGGCGAAAGCCCGGCCGTGGCGCAGCGGCTGCGGCGAGAGATCGATGCGCAGCTTCCGGAAGATTTAGGCCCATGGCTCGCGAAGCTTGGCGAGCTGCGGCGCGAGGTATTGGCGAAGCATCCGCGTGGTGAGGAGCGCCGGCTATTACTGCACGAATTGGCGCAACGCCAAATCTGTGATTCGGCGTTGTGCGCGACGCGTGAGCTGGCGCGCAAGGGTGGGGAAGTCACGCTTCCAGGCACGGTTTATCTTGTCGGCGCGGGGCCGGGCGATCCGGAACTGCTCACGGTGAAGGCCGTGCGGCTGATCGAGAAGGCTGACGTGATCCTGCATGACGACCTGGTTCCGCAGGCAATCCTCGACTTGGCGCTGCCCCACGCAACGGTTGTCAACGTGGGCAAGCGCTGCGGGACGAAGTCGATCACGCAGGAAGAGATCCATGCGCTGATGATCGAACATGCGCGTGCGGGCCGTAGCGTGGTCCGGCTCAAGAGCGGCGATCCGCTGCTCTTTGGCCGCGCCGCAGAGGAGATGGCTGCGCTGGCCGAGGCGGAGGTGCCTTGCGAGATTGTTCCCGGAATCTCTGCGGCCTTTGCGGCGGCGGCGGCGATTGGCCGCTCACTCACCGACCGCAACTGGGCCTCAAATGTGATCTTTTCCACCGGCCATCATGCGCAGTCGCACAACCATGCGCCGCTGCCGGAGCTCGAAGACGCCACGCGGGTGGTCTATATGCCCGGCCGCGATATGACGCTGCTGGCCACAGAATGGATGGCCAACGGCTTGCCGGCCGATCTGCCCTGCATTGTGATCTCCCACGCCGCACAGCCGGAGCAAAGCGTGATCCACACGACTCTTGGCGAACTGGGCGAAGCTGCTTCCGCAGCGCAGGCTCCAAGCCTGCTGATCGCCGGCTGGATTGCCCGTACAGGATTGGACGGCATCCAGGTTTCCCAGGTCTCAAAATCGAGACCTGGGGCACCCGAGATGTACAATCAAACGGTCAGAGACCTAGTTAATCTGCAGATCCGATCCTGGCCGGAGTAACGGTGCACGCGCTCGAAAACTGCTACCCTTGAGACATGAAGTTTGGTGTTCTGGTTTTTCCCGGCTCAAACTGCGACCACGATGCGTATAACGTGATTGCCGAGATCGCCCGCCAGCCGGTGACCCTTCTCTGGCATGATTCCGAGGACCTCAAAGGCGTGGACGCGGTGCTGGTTCCGGGCGGATTTGCCTATGGCGATTACCTGCGCACCGGCGCCATCGCGCGCTTTTCGCCGGTGATGCAGGCGGTGAAGCGGTTTGCGGCCGGCGGCGGGCTGGTGCTGGGCATCTGCAACGGTTTTCAGATCCTTACGGAAGCAGGACTTCTTCCCGGCGCGCTGATGCGCAATGCCGGCCTCAAATATATCTGCAAGCAGGTTCATCTGCGCGCGGAAACTGCCGATAGTCCTTTCACAAATCAACTCGCGAAGGGCGAGGTGCTGCGGATTCCGATCGGGCACATGGAAGGCAACTACTTCTGCGAGCCGGAGGAGTTGCGGCGCCTGGAAGCCGGGGATCGCATTGCCTTTCGGTACTGCACGCCGGCTGGAGAGATCACGCCGGAAGCCAATCCGAACGGCTCGCTGAGCCATATCGCCGGCATTCTGAATGAGGGGCGTAACGTGCTGGGCATGATGCCGCATCCCGACCGGTCGAGCGAGCAGTTGCTGGGTTCGGCGGATGGGTGGAAGATCTTTGCGTCCATGCTCGAGGTGCTGGGCTCGAAGTGTTAGCAATGCGCTGAGAGTCTGGAATTGAGGGTTCGAAGTCTGACCAGATGATCGATATTCATCAACACCTGATTTATGGGGTCGATGATGGGGCGCCGGATCTTAAAACCTCACTCGCCATGGCGCGCGAAGCAGCCAGCGAGGGCGTAACGCACATCGTCTGCACGCCTCATGCAAGCGAACAATATCCCTACAGGGTTGAGATCGTCGAGGAGCGATTTGCGCAGTTGCGCGAACGGCTGCGCGGCACGATCGAGTTGAGCCTCGGCTGCGATTTCCATCTCACTCAGGAAAACATCGCGTCGGCTCTGAACAACCCGCTGCGTTATTCGATCAACGGCAAGGGTTACCTGCTTATCGAGTTTCCCAGCGCGGCTGTCCCGCCGGAGATCCACGCAGTCCTTCCCAAGCTCCAGGCCGCGGGCTATACCGTGATTGTGACGCATCCGGAGCGCTGCCGGGCTGTGCACGAGAATCCTGAGCTGATCGCGGAATGGATGCGCGCCGGCTGCCTGATCCAGGTGACCGCTGCCTCTCTCTACGGGCGCTTCGGTCATGCGGCCGAAGCGCTTGCAAACGAGCTGCTGGACCGGAATTGGGTTCACTTTGTGGCCACGGATGCGCACCGCTTAAACTGGCGGCCGCCGCACCTGAAAAAAGCCTATGAGTATATGCGCGCGCGGGCAGGCGAGGAAACAGCGCGCCGGCTGTGCGAAGCCAATCCACGCGCCGCGGTGGAAGGAACTGCATGGCCGGAGCAGCCGGTTCCCATGGGCCTGGTGGAGCACCAGCCGCTCGCCTTCCATCTCCAGCATCGTGCGGACGCGAGCGACTCCGCGCGAACGGGTTTGCGAAGGATGTGGAACCGTTTATGGGGGCGCTGAGGTCTAAGTGAGCCCAAGGCCGCCGTCAACCGAAAGAATCTGGCCGGTGATGAACTCCGGGCCAGCGGCAAAGAAGAGCACTGCCTGGGCTACGTCTTCCGCCGTGCCGTTGCGGCCCTTGGGTGTGCGGGCGGCAAACCGCGCAGCACTCGTAGATTCGTCTTCGTTCCGATCGGCTAATTCGATCCATCCCGGCGCAACGCAGTTCACGCTCACTTCAGGCGCAAAGGCCTTGGCCATGGCTTGTGTGAGCATGTGCAGCGCCGCTTTTGAGCTCGAATAGTGCGCATGGGTGGGCCATGGGTGCATGCCGCCCATGGATCCGATGTTGATGATGCGTCCTTGCACCGGGCGCAGATGGGGCAGCGCCGCGCGCGCCATCAGAAAGGGGCCGCGCGTATTGGTCTCAAAGACCGTGTCCCATTGCTCAAGGCTGAGGCCTTCGAGCGGCGCGGTTTCAAAGACCGCTGCGTTGTTGACGAGCATGTCGAGACGCCCGAACGCAGCAACCGCGGCGACGATGGCCTGCCGTACAGAGGCTTCGGAACGCACATCGCACTCAACTGCCAAGGCGCGGGACCCCAGCGCGCCGATGTCTGCAATAGTCTGCTCGGCCTGGGACTTCGAGGTGCGGTACGTGATAGCAACATCGGCGCCCGCGCAAGCGAGTGCGAGCGCGATCTGCCGGCCAATGCGGCGCGCTCCGCCAGTGACCAGTGCCGATTTGCCGCCGAGCGGTGAGGTGGGCATGTCAGGCCGTCAATCGATGGGCTATCGCGCGATTCCGGGGCACAAGCTCATTTGCTCTGCGACTGACTCTGGTCCGGCTGCGAGTTATTCTGGTTCGCCGAATCTGAGTTCTTTTCGTTGTTCGAGCTCGATCCCTTGTCATTCTGAGCCGGCGGCGTTGCCTCCTTGGAGGGAGGTGCGGACTTATCGCCGCCAGAGCCGCCGCTGGAGTTCGCGCTTCCATTTTTATCTTTGTAGATGGAGTACTGCGCGACGGGCCGCTTCATACGGACCTGCATCGACATCTCGGTTTTGTCGACCTTGTAATCCTGTCCATAGGTCTGGAACCCGTTGGCAATCACCTGTAACCGTACCGTGTCGCCAATCGGAATGACGTCGATGACGGCCTTCCCATCCTCATTCGTCTTGAGCTCCAGAGCGCCTTTGTCCCGGTCGCCCTCGATCGGATGAAAGATGACTGCGGCATTCTCGATCGGCTTGCCGTTGTCGTCTTTGAGGATCGTGACCTCGATGCGCGAGGAGGGTGGCGGAGTTTTGTATTTTCGGCCCCATTTGTTGGTGTCCTGCGCGTGCACACGTATTGGGGTGAAAACGAGGCCCACGAGGGCCAGAAAGACTGGGGCCAGAAAGAAGCTGCAACGAAAGAAAGTACGGCGAAACATGGCATCCATTGTAATGCTTTTTCAGGCCTGCCAAAGGCACCGGGAAGAGCAGCGTATACGGCAGGCCGGGTGGCGGTTTTCAGATTGTTATTTGTTCATTAAACTCAGACTATATGAGCAAGAGAAGCTCACATTTTTCCTCCAAAGGGCTTGACAAACCTGCTGCAGCTTGCCTATTTTAGCAATTGGAAGGCGAGAGTGCTAGCGGCAGGCAACGAAGAACGTTCTGATCGCTTCTCTGCCGGCCATCGCGGGCAGCGTCTCGCACATTTACCTGCATCGATAACCCCACCTTTAAATCCCGCGGCCGGGCCTGACCCGCTCCGCGTATGAAGGAGAAGCGAAACAATGGCAGCAACGTCTGTTACCACCACGTTCACCCCGCTCCATGACCGCATCCTGGTCCGCCGGCTCGAAGAGACCGAGACCATTCGCGGCGGCATCATCATCCCTGACAGCGCCAAGGAGAAGCCACAGGAAGGCGAAGTGATCTCCGTGGGCAAGGGCAAGTCGAACGATGAAGGCAAGGTCTTTCCACTCGATGTGAAGAAGGGCGACCGCATCCTCTTCGGCAAGTACTCCGGCACTGAGATCAAGATCGACGGCGAAGAGTTTCTGATCATGCGCGAGGAAGAAGTCCTCGGCATTGTGAAGAAGTAGCTTTTCAGTGGTCAGGGAACAGTGGACAGTGGTCAGAAAGACCCTCACCACAGATTGAATCCTGGCCATCGAGTTCCCTGTAGGCTCCAAAACTGAACCTTGAAAAAACTGATCACTGAACACGGTTCACTGATCACTGGAGAAGAAAAATGGCAAAGCAAATTCTGCACGGTGAAGATTCCCGTCAGGCGATTCTGCGCGGCGTGAACACGCTGGCGGACGCTGTGAAGGCGACGCTCGGTCCCAAGGGCCGCAATGTCGTAATCGAGAAGAAGTTCGGCTCGCCCACCATCACCAAGGACGGCGTGACGGTGGCCAAGGAGATCGACCTGAAGGACCCGCTCGAAAACGTAGGCGCACAGCTCGTGCGCGAGGTTGCTTCGAAGACCAGCGACGTGGCCGGTGACGGTACCACGACGGCGACGGTTCTTGCGCAGTCTATCTTCCGCGAAGGCGTGAAGACGGTGGCGGCCGGCGCGAACCCGACCGCCTTGAAGCGCGGTATCGAGAAGGCTGTGACGGCCGTGATCGGCACCCGCGACAAGGACGGCAAGTGGACTACCGAAGGCGCGCTCGGCAAGATTTCGAAGCCGGTGAGCGAGGGCTCGGTGGCGCAGGTGGGAAGCATCTCCGCCAACGGCGACCAGGAGATTGGCGCGATCATTGCCGAGGCCGTGAAGGTGGTGGGCAAGGATGGCGTGATCACCATCGAAGAGTCGAAGACCATGCATACCGGCCTGGAGACCGTGGACGGCATGCAGTTTGACCGCGGCTACCTGAGCCCGTATTTCGTCACCGATGCAGAGCGGCTCGAGTCTGTGCTCGACGATCCGTACATCCTGATCTACGAGAAGAAGATCAGCGCGATGAAGGATCTGCTCCCGCTGCTCGAACAGGTTGCGCGGGGCGGCAAACCCCTCCTGATCATTGCCGAGGACGTTGAAGGCGAGGCGCTGGCGACTCTGGTGGTGAACAAGCTGCGCGGCACGCTGAACGTGGCCGCGGTGAAGGCTCCCGGATTCGGCGACCGCCGCAAAGCGATCCTGGGCGACATCGCGATTCTCACCGGCGGCAAGGCCATCACCGAGGATCTGGGCATCAAGCTCGAAGGCGTGAAGCTCGAAGATCTGGGCAAGGCCAAGCGCGTGACCATCGACAAGGACAACACCACCATCGTCGACGGGGCGGGCAAGGCCAGCGAGATCGACGGCCGCGTGAAGGAGATCCGTTCGCAGATCGAGAAGACCACCTCCGACTACGATCGCGAGAAGCTGCAGGAGCGGCTGGCCAAGCTGGTGGGCGGCGTGGCCATCATCAAGGTGGGCGCGGCGACCGAAACCGAGCTCAAGGAGAAGAAGGCGCGCGTGGAAGACGCTCTGCACGCAACCCGCGCTGCTGTCGAAGAGGGCATCGTTCCGGGCGGCGGCGTGGCCCTGGTGCGCGCCGTCCCTGCCGTGCAAAAGCTGATTGCCACGCTTGAGGGCGATGAGAAGATTGGCGCACAGATCGTGCTCCGCTCGCTCGAAGAGCCGCTGCGGCAGATTGTGGCCAACGCCGGCGAAGAGGGCGCAGTGGTGGTGTCCAAGGTGCTCGATGCCAAGGAACCGCACTTCGGCTATAACGCGCTGACCGGCGCTTTCGAGGACCTGGTGAAGGCCGGCGTCATCGATCCCACCAAGGTGACCCGCACGGCGCTGCAGAACGCGGCCTCGATTGCGGCCCTGCTGCTGACCACCGAAGCGCTGGTTGTCGAGCTGCCTGAGCC
>JASHQE010000239.1 GCA_030037705.1 Acidobacteriaceae bacterium
CTGTTTGGGATGGAAACACTCCATCACCGCGCCAAGATCGGGGAAGATTTCACGCACATTCCGAGCGCCTGAGGCGCTTCGTAATTTCTTGGCCTGCTGTGAGTTCCCCATGATTCAACGTACACAGTTTCGATGAATTTCCCGTAAATAGAGCGAGGATCATGACCGCAGTATGAAGCGGATGATCCGGAATTCGATCGTTCTGCGGCAATTCGCCGGAATTGGAAATACCGCTCGTCCGATATCGATTCTTTATTCTGACTCTAACCGGGAATCGTGAATCTGCAAAAAAACAGCCAGCGCGTACATAGCTGCGCTGCGAACCGAGAAGCGTAACGGTTCAAGTTCTTTCTGTCGCCCTGCTTCAATCAAGCGATAAGTTAGGGCTCCGGGCTACATCCAATGCAGAGAGTCAACCTTCTTCTGATGGATTTCTTCTGATTCCGGGTCTTGAGATTATTCTAGGCTAGAAAAAGAGACATTGCCAGTCCGCAATCGGCTGCGAATCATGGGGTTTTGTCGTCCCGGGTGTGGAAAATAGAGTGGAATTCCGTGAAATCCGGCCTTGCGGTCTCATCCGGGAATGAAACCTGCCTATGTTCCGAAGAGGGAAACGGAAGGTGAAAGCGGCCCATACGCTCTCCTCGTTTTTAACCATAGTGCACAGGCGCGCGGGACTCGGTTCTTGCGCGTAATCCAGCCGATGTTAACTAGCGGCCGCTGCCGATGCCCCATTGAAGCTGCAACCCGGCGCGCACGTTCATCGGCAGGCTGGGATAGCCGATAGGCGCAATATGCTGGTCGCTGAGCAGATTTTCAGTCTGGGCGTAGATGCTCATCCATTTGAACAGCTGATAGCTGCCGCCAAGATCGAGTCTGGCATAGCCGTAGTCAAGATTACGGTTGGGAAGCAGAAGGGAGTTGCCGCCGCTGGCGTCCTGGCCCTCAAGATAGGTCGAGTCATCGCTGCGGCTGGCCAAAGCTGTCGTGAAAATGCCGGTGAGCTTGTGGGCCGCGTAAGTTGCGCTGAAAAAACCTGTGTGCGGAGAGCGGCGGAAAGGGCGTGCGCCTTCGAGCGGAGAATAGGGTCCGATTGGGATGCCGTTGGTGAAGGTCGGAATTGGCCCCAGAAGCGCCTCGTCGTCATTGGTGAAGGAGCGCTGCACAACAGCATCAAGATAGGTGTAGCCCCCGCGGAAAAACAGATTTTTGCCGATGCCGCTTTCGACAGTCGCTTCGACGCCCTGCGCGCGAAATGCCTCGGAGTTGATATCCAGCTCGTAGGCGAAGTTGGCCTGCAGGATCTGTTCGAGTTGTTGTTGCTGGACGGCGGTGAGATTCGGCAGGAGTTCAGGAATCAGATCGAGACCGACGCTCTCAATCTCTTTTCCGAACTCGTTGTGAAAGTAACTGGTGCGGAAGAGGATGTGTTCGCTGAGGAAAGACTGCTCCACGCCGCCCTCGTACGTGCGTGCCTGCGGCGCAGCGAGCGGACTGATGTGCAGTTGCTGGATCGTCGATTGACCGCCATTGGCCGCAAGGAAGTTGTAGAGCGAGTCATCCTGCTGCGGTAGCGACGGCTCGCGCACCGCCTCACCGAAATTGCCGAAGACGCGCGTGCCGCTGAAGACGCCAGAGCGCGGGCGGAGCACATAGAACGAGGCACCCGCGCGCGGCGTGGTCTGCACGCCGAAGAGAGAATAGTGTTCGAGCCCGCCGCCGAGCGTGTAGTAGAAGCGGCTTTTGAAGTTGCCGTGGACCGCGGCCAGATAATCGTAATTGGTGCGTTCGACCGGCGGATAAATGGAACTGCCCGGCTCCGCGCCCCGCTCGTCTTCATATTGGAAGCCGATGAGCGCACCCAGGCGGGGAGTGATCGTAATATCGCCGCGGTAGATCAACTGATCGCGATTCGAGACGAGCTGGGACTTGTAGGTACTGCAATCGAGCACGGCCTGGCCGCTCACGGAGTAGCCGTTCGCGCCGGTGATGGCGACCGGATTGCCGAGTGTGCCAGGGCCGAAGCAGTAATTCGTAAACGCGACGGGAGTTCCCGACAAGGTCCAGAGCGTGTCCTGCTCGCGTTTGCGCGTGAGGCCGTAGCGCACCTCGTTGTGAAAATTGACCGTGGTCTGGTTCCCGATCGAGGCGCTCATGAAGATGTTCTGGGTTTTTTCTGTCGCGTCGTCGGCGACGTGAAAGAAATCATATGCATTGGGGACGCCTGTTGCGCCTACGCCGTAATGCGCCGTAGCGCGAATCTGCGTATTGCCGTTCAACTGCCATCCAACATTGGCTGCTGCCGTAGCTAGATGAAACTCGTCGTTGGGCAGAGCGTTGCCGGTCTGAAACCAGCTGAATGCGCCGAGATAATCCAACTTGCCGCGTGCGCCCGCCAGTTCCAGATCCTCGTGGGATGTGTTGAAGTTGCCGGCGTCGCCGCGAAAGATCAGCGAGGGAAAGCTGGTGGTGCCGTGAGGCGTAGTCAAGCTAACGACGCCGGCGTCCGCATCGGCGCCGTAGAGATTCGAGTCTGGGCCGCGATAGATTTCAGCTCTCTCGATGGCCGTGGCGGCTTGTGTTCCGAAATCGAATTGTCCGCCGAGATCGCCCACTTCGACACCATCCAGCAGAACCTTGTTATCATCCGAGTCGCCTCCGCGGATGAAGAGGGAAGTTTGCGCGCCGCGCTGGCCTGCCTGTATCACGGCGGTTCCGGGCATTAGACGCAGAGAGCTGACCAGATCTTCGCGCAAGGAAAGATCGAGCGGGCTTAACACACCGGTTGCGGCGCTGGTCTGAGGTTGCGGCGTGGGCGTGCCGGTCGCGGTGACAACAATCGACTGACGCACCCATTCGGGCTCCAGCACAACGTCACGCTCGATCGAGTCGAAGGAGCCGGCGTAAAAGTCCGGGGTCTGTAACTGCCGGAAGCTAGCCGCCGAGACCACAAGAAAAAAGCGGCCGCTTGTTCCGCTGGTTACCTGAAAGCTACCGTCAGCAGCGGAAACAGCCGATGCGACAATTTGCCCCTTGCTCACCAGCGCCACATTGGCTCCGGTGACCTTGGCTCCAGTGGCATCCGTGACAACACCGTGGATGGACCCGGCGAAGCATACGGCGGCTCGGAAGGCCGGCAGGATGGCAAGGAGTATGCGCGGAAAAGCGCAGCGGATTCCCATTGATGAGGATTGGGAATTATCCATAGAACTCCTTCACTCTCTTCGGAACGTGGCAGCAGTTGAATTCGCCGCGGAGCCGGTC
The DNA here is from genome assembly GCA_030037705.1 of Acidobacteriaceae bacterium. Taxonomy (GTDB): domain Bacteria; phylum Acidobacteriota; class Terriglobia; order Terriglobales; family Acidobacteriaceae; genus Telmatobacter. Next base: position 3,265 of record JASHQE010000239.1, read on the forward strand.
TCCCGAATTGCGCATCATGCAGCCGCCTTCCCAGGGCAAAACCATAGGGCCCCGCTTTCAGTGGCTTTCCGATGATTCCGCGAAAGGGAGGGTCTGAGCTGATATCTTGCCGACTTCAGGCACCCAAACGACGGGTTCCAGAGCAAGTACGCTCACAGTTGCAGGCAGTGCCGGAGTTGCACCGCGTTCCCGGTCATCCTGGCGATCCGTTGGATGTGAGCCGTCTAAGCTATGACGACGGTTGCATATGGATCAATTGCCGCAACATTCTTTTTATAATTGCAGCCACGCGCCGGAGTCAAAAATGCAAATACGGCGCCGCTGCAGAATGCCGGATCGCGGATGGAAACGATGAAGCTGGTGACCCCGGGAAGATTCGAACTTCCGACACGCAGTTTAGGAAACTGCTGCTCTATCCACCTGAGCTACGGGGCCACTGTTTGTAAGGCATTATTTTTTAAATGATGTATTGAGATTTTCTGCAAATTGGCGAGAAGCCGTCTTTTTGTCGGTGACCGATCCGGAATCCGCTCCACGACCCCAGTCGTCTTCTGCGCGCCCATGCAGAAGAGTATACCCGCAGTCTGCATTTTCCTGACACACTGTCCCGCCCTGATTCAGGGAGAAAATTTGGGCAAATGATTCATCCAGCGCAGCCCAATTAGGGCATTTAGACCCGTTGCCGGCTAGTGGGCAAGCAAGCGGCCTTCAGGTCTGGGTGCTGTCAATGCGATTTGCGTTCAACCCCAGAGTTGTTACCACCCTACTGAAAGTGTGATTCATGGTTTCAGTCCGGTCCATCGAGGGAACATGTTTCCTGTTCCCTCGACAGAAAGGCTTGCCCGGAGCATGGTTATGCAGATTCGCTCTATTGCTGCATGTAACTGATGTTGCGCAGACCGAGTCCTTGCAGATAGTCGATCCAATCTACTGCATTGTCCGCGGTGATGATGTTGAAGGGTGTTTGCGATGGATTACTACTGTTTGGGTTCATTATGAATGACTGGCTACCGCGAAGATCGGCCGTGTCCGACTGCGGAGGGCCATTGTAATAGTAATTCGCAAGCGTTTCGCACGGAGCGCAATAACCATACTTGCTGAAGAACTCCGGAAGACCGGGGTTATTCGGGTCGTTGTACTCCGTGTATGGGCTGAAAATGCCGACGCTCTCGGCGCCGCCGGTGGGCTGGTACGTTTGCGCAAACAGAGCTGCCTGTTGAAGATTTGCAGGAGGATTTTGAGCGGATTGCTTCTGGTTCACCTCCACTGCAGCTATGTACAAATTGTTCTCATAGTCGGTAATGAGCCCCTCGATGGGAGCATCGCCTCCCTGAGGATTGCCGTACTGATCGTAAGTTTCATAGTTGGGAAAGGTGTTCGGCTTGTCGTTGGCCGTGCCGAAATAGGGAAAGAGCTCAGCGTATTGGTAGCCTATGGACGCCCCTGAAAAGGCATTTGCAACTGCTGCCGGGGTTGTGAAATTTCTGGCTGCAATCTTGAAGAGGACCGAGTTATAGTACGGATTTCCGAGATAGTCATTCGAGTTGGCGACGACCTTCCAGGCAGCCCCCGCAGTCGCGGGATCCTTGATGTCGAGCGTTAACACCATGGCGATCTTATTTTTGGTCATGTAATCGAGCACGTCCTGCAAGGTTGGCGGGTAGACCCCAAACCAGTTGTTATAACCGGTGCAGCCGTTATTAGCACCGTTTACAAGGCTGACGCTATCTCTTAGCACTGTATTGCCGAGAAAAGATCTCGTGTTCGACAGAGACGTTGCGTTCACCGCCGGATTGGCAGAATCGTTCGTAGAGTTTCCCGGAGCAATGAACGGGTTGAACCATCGTGGAGGACCAGGAAAGAACCCAGTCAGCCCACACCACTCTCGTCCCCAGTTCTCGTCATGGCTCAGGATGGGGACGTTATCTGAAGTTAGTTTGAGGTCCACCTCGACCATCTCCACCCCAGCCTGCGCCGCCAGCCCGATCGATTGCAGCGAGTTCTCTGGAACCCCCTGGTTTTCCCCATTGACCAGGGCGTGCAGTCCGCGATGGGCTACGACAAGAGTAAGGTCCGGTTCTGGGTAGTTGATTACGTTTATGATGTTAGCCGAACTAAAGTTGTTGGGGTTATAGTTAACGGCCGTTGTGCCCGGGCCGTCTGGGTTATTGCTCCCTATGATGCCTTCCACTACCGTAGAGCCCGGCGGCTCGGAAAAAACGGTGCAAGACGCACCGCCACCGTAGAACGACATCTGCTGGGGCGCCGACACGTCGCTGGTGTTGGCAGCGGAACCCTGGCCGTCAACGATGCTGCTAATCTGGCCGCTCCCATTGAGAAAGACCGTGGTCAGGTTGGCCAAAGATACTTCCGCCGTTGCCGGAGCCTGGATAGCTTCATCATCGACAATGTTGATTCCCTGATCGAAGTAGGAGTAGATACCAAGACCCCACGCCTGATGGGAGCAAACGCCCGGTGCAACGACGTAAGACGGATAGCCATTTCCACCACTGGGATTTGTCCAGGCGGCTTGGCTGGGCGGGTCGTAGGGCAGTTCGCTCTGGTAGAAAATGGTCGTTCCGTTATCGCCGTTCCAGATGACCTGGTCCTGCTGGTAGTGCTCCACCGCCAATCCCAGCGCCGTGACGCTCTCCCCATTTACGATCACCCCTGTATTTGCCTGATTGGTGGTCCAACCAACCGTGCCCGGGTTTCCGTGGTCCGCGCGCCATGCCCAGATGTTGTCCAGGATGACATTGCCGCTATCCACTTGAAGGCTCACATTGGCCGACCCTTGGGTGCCACCGCCAATCCGGAAGTAGATGTCGTGGAGGGACGTTGGGTAGGTGTGGGACTGATTGACGACTCCGGGTTGGCCGACTTCCACGAGGATTGGCGAAGTGACCGGTCCGGCATCGATGATTAGACCTGCGATCTGCACGGCGTCCACATCGTCGACGACAATGGCCGGGTTTCCCGCCTGCGGCACGATGGTCGCAAAGCCCAGTCCGAGAACCACCGTCCAGGCGTTTGTAATATGAATCGGTTCGCTGTACTGGTAAACACCTGGGGTGAGGAGCAGGTTTTGGCCTGACGCAAGCGCGCTATTGATGTCGTCGATAGAACTGGAAGGTGTGGCGATGAAGAAATCGCTGATCGGCAGTGCATAGCCGTTGGTGCCGAGCCCGCCCGACCATGATGTGCCAGAACTGTCCGACTGGCTCTCTGGAACCCACACATTGTAGTCGCTTTCGGCATCGCCGTTGCCGTCGAGTAGCAGAAAGGGCTTCTCCACGCTCACAATTGTGCTCGGGAGAATGGTCACGTTGGCATCGCCTGCGGCTCCGCCCGGGAAGGATGGCTGAGGGAGGCCGCTGCCGGTATCCCCTGTAAAGACGAAGTTCCACACATAAGAGGTGACCGCGCCGTCCATCTCACTATTGCGCGTGTACCACTGCTGCTGGGAGCAGAAGTTTGTTTTGCCGACAATTTGAGTATCTGCGGTGAACCCGCCACTCGCTTCGGCACATGCGTCCGGAGAGTTCAGGACAGGCGTCGAATTTGCGTACCACACGTCGCCGTTAATCTGCATGCGTCGAAGTGAAGCTCCTTGCGAGACGCCCCAATCGAGAATTCCCCAGTCATCAATCCCCGTGATTGGGTTTTGGTTGGTTCCAACGGGAGACTCCGACAAATTCTCCTGGGAGCGCCAAAAATTTTGGGTCAGTCCGGTGTTATTGCCGCTGCTATCGATCACGATCTGGTCAGCGGCAAATCCGCCTCTAATCTGCGTCTGCGTGGGAGTCGTGCCGAGACCGGCGATCTGTTCGTAATAACCCACCTGCGCAGTGAGCGGAAGGCTAGTCGAACCATAGCTGCCCGGCTCGAAGAGAACGGTGTATCGATTCGTGCTGAACTGAGCTTCCTGGTTCAACGTGTTCAATAGCGCGATAATGTCGCAGGTCCACATGCTCGGCGTGATGACATACACGTTTGGCCCGAGGAAGGTTGAATTGGCGCCGTTGGTGGTGCCATCGGTGATGCCTGGAGCGCAAGACTGAGCGGCCGCCGTGGACGTCACGATCACAGACACGCATACGAAGCTGGCTATCAGGAGGCATGCGCGCAGGAAATTGGCAATACATGCTGAACGGGTCATCATTGTCTCCTAAAAGATTCGCCCGGAGGTAGTTTTACGACCAGGCCGGATTTTGTTGTGAGGTGCGGGAACTGACTTGCTACCGCACCCAGGGAAGGCCACGATCAATGCGGTTCAAGAGAAGCACGTCAATTTCAGGTTGTGCAGGAGGTTCACAGGAAACCCCGGAGGGTGAACACTCCAGTTGAACTTTTAACTCTCAATTTCACACGCGTGAAACGGCTGATTTGCCTGCTTTCACGTTTGGGGATGAGTGCTTCGCCGCTTATTGCACGTGTTCGACATCAACTGTGAGTTAGAGATGGATGAAATGAGTGCTTGCTGTTGCGCCGATTGTGGGCGAACTCTGCTTCCGCAACAGCGAATGTCGGTTTGAGCAAGTTGGGGTGTAGGCGTAAACCTACTCATGCAGCAGCATTACTCGTGCTTGATTGTGCTGTCACAGGCCGGAGGTAAATCCGTTACCCAGCGAACTTTGTAAATGGGTGTCGGAAGGGGCGCCGTTCCCTGGGGAAGACTAAAACGCAGAGTGGAAGTCCAATAACCGCCTGGATCGGCGACGGTATACACGATGCGTCCCGATTGCGGATCGATCGAAAAACTCTTGACATCCGTGATGTCCGAAAGCGGCGGAAAGGGCTTGAACATTGCTTGCTCAATTCGGAACTTGTACGTGTGGTGGGTCGTGCTCAGAAAGAGAGTTGAGCAGTCGCTGCTGAGGCGGAGGTCGTGACCGGTAGGCTCGGGAAGATCGAATACATGCTCTACGGCAACGTGAACGGTATCTCGGCTGGTTCTGTTCACCGTTGTTTTCATGAGCTGATCGAATCCGAGGATCCAGAGCAGATTCCGTTTCGCGTCCCATACCAGCCCATGCGCCGCATGGATCGGCTGCTCAGCCAGGCGGACATCGGGTACATGTCGGTCAAAAAACACGACGCGGTCGCCTGTTCCGTCAGTTGCGTCAGAGGATGCAACGGCAATCAGATCGGCAGGCAGCAGAATCGCGGTGTGAGCGTTCTTTACATTAGCGCTGAAAAGTGTTTCGCCATCCTTGCGGGAGACCAGAGCCACTGCGTCGTGCGATGAGGTAACGAGAAGCTCGGCTCCGCCGCTTGCCGGCTTGCATTCGTCGATGGTTGAAAAATTCTTTACAAGCTCCTGCGGCATTCCTTTGCTTGTTTCGGGAGTCCACGTCCAGACCGGAACCAACGTGTAACCGTTGGGGCCGGCCTTGATTTCGCTCTCGACAACGCTCGAGCGACCGCAGGTAAGAACATGCGGGGGCCTTTGGCCTTCCGCACGGCAAGAGGAGATGCAGGCGAACACGGCTAGCGCTATAACACGAATGGCTGCATTCAAGAGACTCTTCATGGGATGCTTGTCGCGAATGCTTCGCATTTGCGCCTCGTTCAGAATTCAAATCGTGTGCCGAATTGCAGCGAGCGAGCGGCATTGGTCGCATTCGGCTGTCCAAAGTTGCTGGCGCCGAAGGCTGTGCCAAATCCCGTGAACCTGTGACGGTTGAAGATGTTGAACGCTTGCGCATAGAAATCCCATCCGAGCCCCTCGGTGAGTTGCGTCCGTTTGGTTA
>JASHQE010000240.1 GCA_030037705.1 Acidobacteriaceae bacterium
GGGGCTTTAGCCCCTGAGGCACAGGCAATTCCAAACTGATCCATTACCGGACTGTTATTCACTTTCCCGTGTGCGGACGCTGGGAGCCAATTTTTCTGGAGGTCGATACCGGGTGTCTGCTGGCGATCAGCGACGAAGAAATGAGGAAAATTGGCCCCGGCCCTTCGGTTGCCGCGAAAGTGAATAACAGACTCTAAGCCATGCGCTTGAAGACCAAACTCGTTCTGGCGATCACCGGGCTGGTTTTTCTTGTAGCCGGCCTAGTGTCACTGGTGTATGTGGACCAACTGGTGAAGGCCGCCGTGCAGCAGTCGTACGACACCAACCAGATGTTGGCTGAACAGATCCGGTTGGCGCTGCAGAACGCGCTCGAGGCCGGACTCAAGGGCCGGGAGGTCGATCCGAACAATCCGGGCCAGTTGCGCGCGCTCGCCGCCGCCGCGGTTCGCCATGATGCGCCACTGCAGGCAGTGGTCGATTCCGCCGAGCGGTATTCACTCACCGTGTACGACGTGAATATCGCCGATAGCCAGGGCAGCATCCTGTTCAGCGCCAATCCGGAGAACGAAGACAAACCGATCTCGCAGCGCCCGGATTACAAACAGCTTCTCGACGCCAGCCCGATGCAATTGACCGCGGAGGTCTTCGGGCAACCCAAGGTCTTTGACGTAGTGGTGCCGCTTGACCGGAACGGCCAGCCGTTTGCCAGCGTGCACGTAGGCGTGCGCACCACACTGCTAAGTGCGTTCTACAAGCCATGGCTTGAGCAGGCCATGTGGCTGATGGGCTTTGCGCTATGCACGGCGTTGCTGGTGGCGTTCCTGCTCAGCAATCTGGCTCTGCAGCCGATGGAGGAGATCAGCCATCAGCTCGACTACTGGACGGCGGTCGGCAGCACGGCGCCTGCGGCAGAGACCGTGCCCGATCAGGAGCTGGCGACACAGGTCTCCAACAAAATCGAGATGATCGGCCAGCGTATGCGCAACGTAGAAGAGGTCTTTTCGGCGCTCAAAGAGAACCTCGACCAGATTCTCGGCAACCTGCAGGACGGTATTCTGCTTTTTACTGGAGATGGGCGTGCGGTGCTGGTATCGGATTCGGCGCGAAGATTCCTGCACAGAGAGCGCGACAGCATTCTAGGCCTGCATGCGCGGGATATCTTTGACCGCTCCACTTTGCTGGGCCGCTCGCTTTGGGAAGCCGTCGACGCCGGCATCTCCATGGTGAAAGAAGAGATCCGCACCGAGACCGGCCGGAGAATTCAAGCGTCCGTCGATTTTATTCACGACGATGAGACGCAGCAGGGGCTGGGTGCGCTGGTCACGCTGCATGATCTCGAATCGGCCGAGGAGATCGAATCGGAGATCGAGCTTTCACGGCGCATGGCAGCCATCGGCAGGCTGACCTCGGGCGTCGGCCATGAGGTAAAGAATCCGATCAATGCAATCGTTGTGCATCTGGAACTTTTGAAGGCCAAGCTCGGCGATGCCGGCGGCCCGGCGGCACGGCATCTGGATGTGATCGATGCCGAAATCCATCGGCTGGACCGCGTGGTGCAGACGCTGGTTGATTTCTCACGGCCGGTTGAGCTGCAGCTCCGCGAACAAGACCTGCGCGACGTGATCGCCGATGTGCTGGCGCTTGCGGCCGACGAACTTTCCATGCGCAACGTGACGCTGGCGGCCAGCCTGCCGGACGAGCCGCTCATTGCCAATGTGGATGCCGACCTGCTCAAGCAGGCTGCGCTCAACGTCATCGAGAATGGCGCACAGGCCATGCCGGAGGGCGGCCGGCTGGAAGTAGTTCTCGAAGGAGATCAAAGAATTGTCGCGCCAGGCATTCCGGCTGAACGGTCTGCGCCCGCAGGCTGGAAATCCGCTTTATTGCGCATTGCCGACCAGGGACCGGGGATTCCGGATGAGATTCGAGAGAAGATTTTCGATCTCTATTTCACGACCAAGAGCGGGGGCAGCGGCATTGGCCTGGCAATGACTTACCGCATTCTTCAGTTGCACCATGGGAGCGTGGAAGTACAATCGGAGAGAGACCGTGGCGCGGAGTTCCGGCTGCGAATTCCTCTGGCCGCCACGGAATGGGGACGCCGTCATCCTCGACAGGCGGTTGTACAAGATTAGAAGGGGTTTGCGGGATGAAGTTGCCTGCGAAGATCGTTCTCTGGCTGTTGCCTGTTTTCCTCACTGCTTGCACTCATAAGCAGCAGACGCAGGTACAGCCGCTCGCACCTCCCGTTGAAGACAATCCCCCTCCTCCCCCTTCTACGGCGCCGGTGAACCTGCCCCCGCCAGTCGCTACCATTCCTACGGAGCCGACAAAGACCGCGCCTACATTACCGCCCAAACCACCCGCAAAACACAAGAAAAAGCCAGGCAATACGCCTGCAACTGCGACTCCGGCAAACGGTTCAGCTCCGACGCAGGAGGCCGCCAACCCGGCTCCGAATCCCGGTGTGCCGGCCGTTGGCCAGCTCTCCTCGGGTGATCCGGCGGATTTCCGGAAAGAGACTGAAGATTCAATCGCCTCAATTGAGCACGGGCTGAATGGCATCACGCGAACATTAAGCGACTCGGAGCAAAAGACGGCTGACCATATCCGCGAGTTCCTCAAACAGGCTAAAGCCGCATTGGCCTCAGGCGATATGGACGGCGCGCACACGCTGGCGGCCAAGGCCAAGATTCTGTTGGACGAGCTGACCCAATAGGTAAAGCCTTCACGAAACGGGCGCCGTGTTGAAGGACGAAAGCGTTCCGGCAAAATCTTTCCATCCGATTGATAGGTGTTTAGAGCAGCCGTTTAGAGCCTGCTCCTATCGGCGCATAGAAGATTGCGCGCTTCTTCAGCGCTCACCCCAACTCAATTTGCTGCGCAGCGCCTCGAAAAAGCCGCTCTCGTTGAGCCGGATGAGCTTAACGGTATTGCTGGAGCGCCGGCAGCGGATCTCGTCGCCTTTCATGAGCTGAACGGCCTGCTGGCCATCGACGGTGAGTAGCGCGACGTCGGGAATACCCTCCAGGCGCACGATCAGTGAGGCGTCGCCCGGCACGACGATGGGCCGCAGCGTGAGCAGGTGCGGGCAGATGGGTGTGACCACGAGCGCGTCTACGTCCGGCGTGAGGATGGGGCCGTTCGCGGCGAGCGTATAGGCCGTGGAGCCGGTGGGCGTGGAAACGATGACGCCGTCGGCGCGGAAGCGGGCAACCTTCTTGCCATCGAGCTCGACAGTGAAGTCGCCCATGCGGGCGATGTCGCCCTTGGAGACCACGATCTCGTTCAGCGCGGTGAGGCTTGCGTGCGCTTCGCCTTTGCGCCACAGGGCGGCGTGCAGCATCGCACGCTCGTCCACGGTATGGCAGCCGGCGCACCAGCTTTCCAGAGTCGGGTAAAGATCGGCGAGCCGGACCTCGGTGAGAAAGCCGAGAAAGCCGAGGTTCACGCTGAGAATCGGTGTGCCCACTGCGGCAAAGATGCGCGCGACGGAGAGCAGCGTGCCGTCGCCGCCGAGCACGATCACCAGAGCCGGCGCGTGCGCGGGCAGCTCCGCACGGTCGACGGATGGGGCCGCGCCGGTATACTTGCCGCCCTCATCATCGAGCAGCGGTTCGTAGCCGCGGCCGCGCAGCCAGGCGATCAGCTCCGGCAAGAGCCGCGTGAGCTCTTCCTTATGTGGTTTGCAGACGATCGCAACGCGGACCATGCGGTCTCAGTGTAACGGATGGGAGCCTGGGACAAGATTCTCGGCAGTGGTGCAGTTTGAAGGGGCACGGCTTTACAGCTTGCTGAAAAAAGCCGCGTCTCAGTGATTTCTGGCTCAGTCCGGGCGTTTCGCGCGCCAGACGAAGGTTGATCGTCGTTGTTTTTTGATCTCCGCCGGGCGTTTTTTCGCCGTGCGGAGACACCTGTCCTTGCTCAGGCCCTTGCCTGAATCGG
>JASHQE010000241.1 GCA_030037705.1 Acidobacteriaceae bacterium
AAGCTGATGGCTGACAGGCTTGTCTAGTTCGCTGACGTGTAGGTCTTTCCGTCGGCCTCAATGGCCTTGATGCGCACCTCGGTAAAGTTCTGCCGATGCCCCTGGAGCTTCTTGTACTGCTTCTTGCGCTTGAGGTGGAAGACCAGGATCTTGTCGCCGCGGCCTTCGCTCAGCACTTCGGCGGTCACCTTGGCGCGCGAAGGTTTGGCCACGGAACCGGCCTCGCCGGAGACCGCCAGCACATCGCTGAACTCCACCATCTGGTTCTCCGACGCGATGCTCTCGATCTTCACCACATCGCCGGGAGCCACGCGATACTGTTTGCCGCCAGTCCGAATCACTGCATACATGACAAAACCTCCAGCGCTCCGGTTCGACCGCGAGGCGCGTTCAACTGGGAAAAAACCCTGATTTTGCGGTGGGGCGGATACAGACTCAAACTGCACCGGAATGCGGGCCGCAGATTCACCCGGCATGATCCGCACATCCCTAGTCGAGATCTTGACGGGACCTTGACGGGATGTATCGCCAAACTCTTCGATTTTATCGTCAGAGCGGGGGTGGGGTCAATGCGCGGAGGCACCCTCGCTATACTGCCCCCATGCAGCCTGTCAACATCCCTGTGAGCGTCGTGGCAACCGAACTGAACGAGATTCAGGAGATTGGCGGGGTAATTGCGAGCCTGCTGGCGCAAGATCCGCCGGCCGCAGAAGTCATCGTCGTGGACGGCGGCTCAACCGACGGCACCTGGGAGTGGCTGGACGCGGAACAGAGACGTAACCCGCGCCTGATTGCCATCCGCGACGAAACCTGCAGCCTCAAGTTCTCCAAAGGCCCCGTCTCGCGCGGTCGCAACGTGGCCATCGCCGCAGCCAAATCTGCCATCGTCGCCTGCGCCGACGCCGGCTGCACCTACGCGCCTGACTGGCTCCGCAACCTGACGGCGCCGCTCCTGGCCGGCACGGCCGAATACGCTTTGGGCGGCACATGCCTCGATCCTGAAGTTCACACCGTGTGGGATGTTGCGTCTGCGCCATTTTTCTCCGTCAAGCTTTCGCCGCTCGAACCTACCAAATCCTGCACGGCACGCTCGATGGCCTTTACGAAGGCGCTGTGGCAACGGATAGGCGGATTCCCTGAAGAGGTGCTGGTGGGCGAGGATACGCTCTTCGATCTCGCGGCGCGCCGGCAAACCGCGCCGACTTTTATCGCCAATGCCAAGGCGCTGTACCGGCCCAGGAACAGCTTTCGCTCCGCCGCTCACCAGATGGCGCGATACGCCATCAGCGACGGACAGGCGGGCGTGCGCTGGGCGCGGCTCCTGCGCAATGCAGCGCGTTGCGTGCTCGAAGTGCTCGCACTCGCACTGCTTCCTTGGACGGTCATCCCACTGCTTCTCGTCTTCGCGCTTGAATCCTGGTATGCCTTCCATCGCGACGGACGCTTTCTATTCCGCTTCGGATGGAAGGCAGTGCTGGCACGATTTGCGTTCTCGATCGCAGTGCCATGGATCGTGGCCGTGAACCAGATTCACGGACGATTCAGCTCAAGGCCGCTCACGAACTGGCAGAACGCCGGGAATTGAGACAATCTAGTATGGTGTCCCAGAAATTCGTAGCATAATTGGCAAGGAGCAACCGCAGATCCCCTTCGACTTCGCTCAGGATGACAGGCGCATTTTTGATACGAACTTCTGGGACAGGGCACTAGAGCTGGTTGCATAAATGGTCTGGTCAGGTAAAGAAACTTCCCTCAGGGGCTAAAGCCCCAGTGTTCATGAGGCTTTTGCGGCACGACTCAAGTCGTGCCCTGTTACGAAACCATTTATGCAACCAGTTCTAGACTCCCTTCCATTAATTCCAACCAAGAAAGCTACCGCCGCCGTGCATTGCCCCGTGCAGGCAGAAGCGGTGAGTGGACAAAGCACCGCCAAAAGATCTCGCCGGCAGGCTAACCGAAGTGGCGCTCGGCTATCAGCGCGCGCTTGAGCGCGATCCGAGGCAGCCGCAGGCCCTGCTGGGTATGAGCCTGGTGGCGCTCGCAAGCCGCCAGACAGAGCTGGCGATCCGGATGGCCGCCGCCGGGACTGCCGTGGCGCCGCAGATGGTCACGGCCTGGATCGCGCTGGGCCAGGCGCTCAAAGCCGCGGGACGCAACGATGAAGCGGAGCGCGCGTATGCCCAAGCCCTCCGGCTGGACGGAACGAATGCGCTTGCGCACCTGGGATTAGGAGAGCTCAAGCTCGCCGGCGAACAGCCCGAGGACGCAACACGGGAATTCGAGCTCGCCCTCCGGCGCGAGCCCACGCTGCTGGGCGCGCATCTCGGATTGGGTAATGCGCTCGCGCTCATGTGCCGGAATGAAGAGGCCCTGGAGCGCTACGAGCAGGCGCTGGTCCTGCAGCCGCGCCTGCCGGAGGCCGAATTCGCCGCAGGATTTGCGCTGACGCGGCTCGGCAGAGTCAAAGAGGCCGAGATCCGCTACCGTCGGGCTATCGCTGCGCGGCCCGATTTTGCCGCCGCATGGGTCAATCTCGGCAGCCTGCTGCGCGAACAAGGACTCGATATTTACGCAGAATCTGCGTTGCTCCGCGCAACAGCATTGCGGCCGGATCTCGTTTCCGGATGGATCAACCTCGCCGCCCTCGACCGCGAACGCCGCCGGCCCGCAGCCGTTGAGCAGCATCTCCGCAAAGCCTTCGCCTTGAATCCTAACCAGGTGGAAACGCTGATTGCCTGGAGCCAGTTTCGTCTGGCCGAGCGCGACCTGGCTGGCGCGTGGGCGTGGCTGCGCTGGGCGCTCGCCCGCAATCCGGATCAGGATGAAGCGGTGAATATGGAGGGCATTCTTCTGCACCAGGAGGGCCGGTTTGCAGAGGCAGTGATGCGGTTCCATCGCGCGGAGGAGCTGGGCAATCGCGCCGCAGCGTCGAACCGGGGCAACTCGCTGCTCGATATGGGGCGCGTCGATGAGGCGGTCCTGGCGCATGAACGTGCCGTCGAGCGCGACCCGAACCATCCCGGCGCAGCCTACAACCTGGCGTTGACGCGTCTGCGCTTGGGCGATTGGGAACGCGGCTGGCCGGGATACGAGGCGCGCTGGCGCTTCCGCGAAGTCCATCGCGCGCCGCGCATCTTCAAGCAACCAAGGTGGAGCGGCGAGCCGCTGAGAGGCGAGCGCATCCTGCTTCATGCCGAGCAGGGGTTGGGCGATACGATCCAGTTTTGCCGCTACGCCGATCTCGTCGCCGCGCGGGGCGGTGCGCCGGTATTGCAGGTCCAGGAACCGGCGGAGCGGCTGCTTCGTTCGCTCGCGGTGGTGCGCAACGGCGCGGCGATAACGGCGATTCTTAGACCGATTTCCGGGCCAATTTCCGGACCCATTTCTGAACCGGCGCTGCCGGAATTCGCCCTCGAGTGCCCGTTGATGAGCCTGCCCGCAATCTTTGGCACCACGATAGAGACGGTTCCCTGGCACGGCCCTTATCTTCACGCGGAGCCCGGCGCAATCGAAGAAAAGCGCGCGCAGTGCCCCAGCATAAGGCCGGGGCTGCGGATCGGCCTGGCCTGGGCAGGTAATCCGCGCTACAAGGCCGACCGCCAACGTTCGATGCGGCTCGATACGCTCACGCCTCTGCTGCACACAGCCCAATCGAAACTCGATGTGAACTGGATCTCGCTCCAGAAGGGCGAAGCTGCAGAACAATTGACTGAACTGCCGGAGGGGGTTTTCGTGCGCGACGGCTCCAGCTCCGACCGCGACCTGGCCGAAACCGCGGCGCTCCTCGCCACGCTCGATCTGGTCATCACCACCGACACCTGCATCGCGCATCTGGCCGGAGCCATGGCCAAGCCGGTCTGGATTCTCCTGCCGCATCTGTCCGACTGGCGCTGGATGCAGGAGATCGAGACGACGCCGTGGTATCCGACGGCACGTCTCTTCCGGCAAACGGAACCCGAAGATTGGCCGGGAGTTCTCGGACGGGTTCTTGCCGAGTTAGAGCAAAAATTTCATGCGCAAGGCGCGGCCCGGCCTGCCTTACAGTTTGCAACTCATGGAATCAATGCGCCGTAAGCTCGCTGCGCACGCGTTCCATGATGCCGAGATAGTAGGCCAGATTATGGATTGTGTTCAGCGTGGCGGAGAGAGCTTCACTCGCCTGCATGAGATGGCGCAAGTAAGCGCGCGAGTAGCGGCGGCAGACCGGGCACGCACAGTTTAGATCAGGAGGATTCTGGTCCTCGGCGTATTTTTTGTTTTTGATGTTCATGCGCCCCTCACTCGTAAAGAGCAAGCCATGGCGTGCGGCGCGCGTGGGCAGCACGCAGTCCATCATGTCCACGCCGAGTTTGGCATACTGCTCAATCTCGTCCGGGTAGCCCACGCCCATCACATAACGCGGTTTGTCGCGCGGCAAGAGCGGCAGCACTTCGGTGATCATTTCGAGGGTCAGTTCGCGCGGTTCGCCTACGCTCAAGCCGCCGATGGCATAGCCATCAAAATCCATCGCCACCAGCCGTTCGGCGCACTGCCGGCGCAGGTCCGCATACATGCCGCCCTGCACGATGCCGAATAAACTCTGCGTGCGACCGCCAAGTTCCTCGCGCCACACCACTTCATTGCGCTGCGCGCGAAAGTGATCGAGCGAGCGCCGCGCCCAGGCCATCGTGAACCGCAGGCTCTCTTCTGCGCGGGCGCGGTCGGCGGGGTACTCGGTGCACTCATCGAAGGCCATCGCGATGTCGGCCCCGAGCGCGATCTGCACATCCATCGAGTGCTCGGGCGTAAAGAAGTGACTGCTCCCATCCAGATGTGAACGGAAGCGCACGCCCTCATCCGTCACTTTGCGCAATTCGCTGAGGCTGAAGACCTGAAATCCGCCGGAGTCCGTGAGCATGGCGCGCGGCCAGCTGATGAAGCGATGCAATCCGCCCATACGGCGTATGGCTTCGTGTCCGGGCCGCAGGTAAAGGTGATACGTGTTGCTGAGAATGATCTCCGCGCCGAGCGCTTCGAGCATCTCCTGCGCAACAGCTTTGACGCTGCCTGCTGTGCCTACGGGCATGAAAAACGGCGTCTGCACAGTCTGGTGCGGCAGATGCAATTGCGCGCGCCGGCCGCCCGCAGCAGTCTCATGAAGAATCTCCAAAGTAAGGCTCACTCGTTGATTTTATCGAGCTGAAGCATTTCTCCTTCTGCGGTGTCCCGAAGCTGATTGGTTATAGTGGCAATTTCTTTTAAGAAATTGCCGCCTTGCAGAAGGCACAAAGGCTATATCTGAGGGAAGAAATACCTTAAATCCTTCTCCTCTCGCGCCAATGAGATGGTTCCGCGCCGATCTTCTATGCCGATCTTGCACGCCGGTCTTCCACACCGATCTCCGGACCGGCCGGATTCAGCCATCCGGGATGGCCGGTCGAGCATCTGTCTTAGACTATGGCGTCTATTCCGGCTACACCCACTGCCCCTGCAGGTGAAATCGAGTTTGTAACCATCGCACCGAAAATTCTTTATTTCGGCAACCCTATAGCGATCGTCAGCACGGCAAATGAAGACGCGACCCCGAATCTGGCTCCCATCTCGTCGTTCTGGGCGTTAGGATGGACGATCGTTCTCGGCTTGCTGCGCGATACAAAAACACTGGAAAACTTCAAAACCAATTCCGAGTGCGTCATCAACATTCCTTCCCCCGATTTATGGCAGCAGGTGGAGCGGCTCGCGCCCCTCACCGGCCTTGATCCCGTACCGCAAGAAAAAGCGCAAAAGTTCCACTATGAACCCGACAAGTTTGCTGCCGCGCAGCTCACTCCGCTTGCCAGCGAGTGTGTCGCGGTTCCGCGCGTAAAGGAATGTCCCGCACAGCTCGAAGGACGCGCACTGAAGATTCACATGCTCGAAGGAGAATCTCGCCTGCACACATTAAGCGGCGGAGCCGCGGTTGAAGTGGAGATTCTACGCGTTCATGTGCGCAAAGATTTTGTGATCGACGAACATTACGTCGATCCGAGCCGGTGGCAGCCGCTCATCTACAATTTTCGCCACTATTATGGGCTGGGCGAAGAACTCGGCAGAACCTTCCGTGCAGAAGTTTGATCTAAGCTATGAAGATCGTATGCGATCAGCGATGGACTGCGTCGACGTGAAGAAAAAATCCCACCCGCGCGACACGCGGCTGGCCCAGTGTGGTCGTGGGTGTTTCGGAGACCTGGATCGAGCGGTCGAGCAGATTTTCGCCGGCGGCGAACACTTCAAGCCGTCTCCCGAAGCTGTGCGATCCGTAGGCATCGAGACGGAAATAGCCGTGCAGCAGATATACGTTGGCGTCGTCGTCATACATGCGTCCGCTCATGCGGCTTTGCAGGTTCAACGTGCCCAGCGCGGGCTTGAAGGCGCGCACATTCAGCGTGGCAAGATTGCGCGCCACTTCGGGAATCCACCTGCCGTAATCCTGCGCGCCCCGCGAAACCACCGCGTGCGCATACTGATAACCGCCGTTCATGGCGAGCCAGCGGAGCGGCGCGAGTTCATAATCCAACGACACGCCGCGGCTCTCGATCTGGCCCAGATTCTCGCGTATGAGCAGAATCGGCGAGGAATTTTCGTTGATGGTCAACGCGGTAATGGGCCGGTTCACCTGGGTTAGAAAATAACTGGAGCGAATCGTACCCCAATTGCGCTCCACCGCGACTCCCGCTTCCCAGCCGGTGGCCCGCTCACTCAACAGATTGCCATTGGGCAGCGTGAGCTCGTTGCCTACCTGGGTGGAACGATACAGCTCGTTGGGCGTGGCTGCGCGAAAGGCGCGAAAGCCAGAGGCCGAAAGCGCCCAGTGGGTAAAGATTCTGCGCGAGACGCCTAGGCGCGGATCGAAGAGCCGCTGGCCAAACTGCGGCGGCTGCGTCGCACTCGGCGTCCAACCTGTGCTGGTCAGCATGAGCTGCTGGCCATCGTAGTTCTGGAACCAGTCCATGCGGCCGGAGAGTGTCATTGTCCACGCGCCATGCGTCCACATCGCTTCGGCGTAAGCGCCGGAGTCGCGCTGATGATCGTGGAGATTGGTAATCGCGGCGTTTGCCCCAAAGCTCTGCTCGTGGTCCCACACGCGCACATCATGCACATCGGCCCCCGCCACCAGCAGCACTCCCGCACCCAATGGATCGCTCCAATGTGCGGATGCGCCCAGCTCATTGTCCGGCACGAACGAGAACTTTGTAGGGAGTTCGCTGCAACGATACGTACACGCCGGGTCGCTGGCGGCGGGCAGATTCGAAATATTCGAAAAGGTTTGGCGATACCGCTCGTCGGAGCCATAGAGGCGCAGACGCAGTGCTTCGCTGCGCGCGTTCTGCCAGTCCGCGCCGGTTGCGTAACGAAAGAGTCGAGTCGCATTGAACTGATAGGGTGTGCCGTTGTGGCGCGACTCATCGAACCCGCTGCCGCGGATGAAGAACCGCACCGCGCCGCGCTGCCATTCGGCGAGCACCAGCGCATTCTGGCTGTGCACATTGCTCGCTACATCGATAGGTCCGCGCTGAAAGGGCGCCTCCTGAATATATCCGTCCGTGCCGATCAATCCGCCCGCTCCGAGCACGCCCCATGGACCGTGCTTCGTCTGCGCCAGCAGGCTTTCCTGGTATGTGCCTTCGCCCCCGTAGCTGGAATTCAGCTCGATCTGGTTCGCGCCCGGCCGCGCCGGCATCACGTTGATCACGCCGCCGATGGCGCTTGAGCCGTAGAGATCGCTGGCCCCGCCGCGCACCAGCTCAATGTCCCGGATGGAGAGATCGGGCTGCTCCTGCCAGTGAATCCATCCGCCCAGCGGATCGTTGAGCGGTACATCATCTTCCGTCACCAGCGTCCGGCTGGCCGAGGTGGAACCAAGGCCACGCAGGCTGACTCCCTGCGAAGTAGGATTGGCCACCAGCGAAGGCGAGCGGCGGAAAAGCTCCACGCCCGGAAGCTGGCGCATCTGGTCATCGAGCGTGATGGCTGCCGTAGTGCGCAGCGCGGACTCCGTCAACATCCGCGTAACGGCGGGACTCTCCAGCTCACCCAGCGGCGCGCGATACGCCGTAACCGTCACCTGCTCCCGATCGGCTTCCGGCGTCAGGCGGACGGTGGTTGCAGCGGCGAGCGTAAGCGTCTGCGTCGCAAATCCAGGCGCGGCGATTTGCAGGCGGCAGGGCGCGGCGCACACAACGTTCAGGTTGCCAGACGCGTCTGTATCGCCCAACAGCTTGCCGGAGGCGCTGGTCACTCTTGCGCCTTCGACCGCCGCTCCGGCCGCATCCTCAACCGTCAGCGATATCTGCGCCGAAGCCTGAACGCAAATCGGCCCGAATGCCGCGAGCAACGGCACTCCAATCAAGGCTCTCCACCTGCGCCACATCCGCACGTGCACTCTCAAGCGCATTTCCCCGCGAGGAACGTTCTAACAATTGTTGCATGGTGGCTCCGCTGCGCGGATCGCGCATGGTCGGCGCAATCTCGCACAACGGAATCAGGACAAATGCCCGCTGCGATAAACGCGGATGCGGAATCTCGAGACCGTACTCGCTGAGCACAAGATCGCCGTAGAGGAGCACATCGAGATCGAGCGTGCGCGGGCCATTCGCAAATCCGGCAGCGCGGTCGCGGCCAAAGTCGCGCTCGATGGCGAGCAGGACCTCAAGCAGTTCGCGCGGGCTCAGGTCGATTTCCAGCCCGATCACCGCATTGAGAAAACGCGGCTGATCGGCGAAGCCCACCGGAGCCGTCGAGTAAAGTGCGGAGCACCCGACCACGTGGCCCAGCGAGGCCAACCGCATCGCAGCAGCCGTCATTGTGGCTTCAGGCGGCCCAACCGGGCCGGGCAGGTTGGCGCCGAGGCCGATATACGCAACAGCCATGCGGCTTAGAATAACGCGCCGCCCGGCCGGCCCTCCGTCGGCCCTCCCCCTTCGGCCCTTCTATCGACCCGATCGAAATATTTATCGCGCCCGTGCCTCCAGTCACAGGACGTTCACACTCCGCCTGTGATAGCATCCGGTCTTTAACCAAGGGCGCGTGGCGGGAACCTCCCGAGCCTCCGCCGCACGCCGGCCTGAGACCATCCGTTTATGGATGAGGAAGACGGCAAAACCGGAGCCCGAGCCCGGCAATCCGGCCCCTTGAACGCCCCAGCAGGCGTCCCCGCACGGTCCCTGTGTTTGCCCCAATCGAAGACTCTCGAAGCAAAGAATCTGGGTGCCCCAGGTCTCGCTCTTGAGACCTGGGAAAACACTAAGGCTCATCCTGGCAATTCTATTGAATTCCTCGTCACTAAGGAGAGCAGCCTATGAAAACGTACCAGGGAAGTGAGATCCGCAACGTAGCTGTGGTGGGGCATGCGCATAGCGGCAAAACCACGTTGATTGCCGCCATGCTGCATGCCGCCAAAATGACGCCCACCCAGGGCCGCGTGGCTGATGGCTCGGC
>JASHQE010000029.1 GCA_030037705.1 Acidobacteriaceae bacterium
CGCTACTCCATCGGCACCCCCAATGAGCAGCCCACCCGCTCCAACAACTACGATCTGCTGCTGGAGCAGGAACTGCGCCCCTTCGGCGTCATCCAGGCGGGGTACTTCTATAAGCAACTCTACGACCCCATCGTCCTCATTTACACCTCCTGCGAAATCACGGGCTCCCTCTGCGACATCCCAGGCCAGAACATCAACTCGTACGATAACAATGCCCCGTACCTGGCGCAGCAGGATATTAACGCCAACAGCGCCCAGGTCTGGGGCCTGGAGTTTGCCTGGCGGCAAAACATGAGCTACCTGCCCGGCGCGCTGCGCGGCATGCAAATGATGGCCAACTACTCGTACGCCGACTCGCATACCAACGGCATTCCGGGGAGCACGTATTCGCCCCCGCTCATCGGCACCGCGCGCAACGCCTTCAATTTCGAGCCTGGCTATGAGCTGGGGCGCTACGCCGTTCACATGGGCATGACCTTTAACGGCGATTACGACTATGCCTACCAGTGGTTCAATAACCAGGCCGACCCGGCAAACGACACTGCGGGCCCGTCGAACGGCCCCCTGGGCGACAACTACGCCTATTCGCATCTACAGGTCGACGCCCAGGCTGGAGTCCGCGTGTGGCGCGGACTGCACGTGATCGTTGATGGCTTGAACCTCAACAACGAGGTCTTTGGCTACTACAATGGTCAACCACAATATGTGACCCAGCGCGAGTACTATAAGCCCACCTACAGCGCGACCCTGCGTTGGGAATCGAGCAGCGAACGGTAGAGGACTGATCGGATTTCAGAGGCCGGCGCTATCAGCCTCTCTCTGCACCGGCCTTATTCTTATGAGACAGAACGAGTCACCGAGGGACCCGCCGATGCCGCGCGTTGCGCCGTACGTTGCCGTGCTTTGTTTTGCCTTTCTTGTTTCCTGCGCACTGCCCGGCGCGGCGCAGACGCCCGGCACTCCGGCCAGCGGTCCCCAGCTTCGGTTCGTTATCTATCTCAATCGCCATGGCGTCCGTTCGCCAACCGGCAACGCTGAGCAGTACGACATGTATTCCGCCGCGCCGTGGCCGAAATGGACTGTAAAACCGGGCTATCTTACCGATCATGGCTTCCAGTTGATGAAGCTCTTCGGCGCATACAACCGCGCGCAACTGGCTGGCGAGGGCCTGCTCTCCGCCACGGGCTGCAAAGATGCGGCGCACGTCACCTTCTATGCCGACTCCGATGAGCGCACGCGCGAGACAGGAAAGGCGATGGCGGAAGGTTTGTTCCCCGGATGCGCGCCGGAGATTGGCGGGCTGCCGGAAGGCACGCCGGATGCGCTCTTCCATCCGCTTGAGGCGTATACGACTTCTGTCGATCCGGCGCTGGCGGTTGCGGCGATTGCGGGAAGAATCGGCGGCAATCCCGACAATCCAACCGAGGCTTTTCGTGCCCAGCTCACCGCGCTCGATGGCATTCTCTCGAGGTGCGGAGATCCCGCTACGCCCACCAAGCGGCAGTCGATTCTCGATATTCCCGCGAGGCTCGCGCCGGGGTCTGAAGATCACCTGGCGGAATTGCGCGGCCCGTTGAGCACGGCATCGACGCTTACCGAAAATATGCTGCTCGAATACACCGAAGGCATGAATGCATCGGAGGTGGGTTGGGGCTGTGTGGACGGCGCAAACCTGCGCAGTTTGATCGATCTGCACACCGCCGCATCGGATATCTCGCAGCGGCCAGAACCGATTGCTCGCGTTCAGGCCTCGAATCTGCTCCAGCAAATTGTGTTGTCGCTTTCGCAGGCGGCCACGCAAAAACCGGTAGCCGGCGCAATGAGCCGCGTCAACGACCGCGCGTTGTTCCTCATCGGGCACGACACCAACATTGCCAGCATCGCAGGCGCCTTAAACCTGCATTGGATCGCCGACGGAAGAGCCGACGATACTCCACCCGGCGGTGCGCTGGTCTTCGAGCTTTGGCAGTCGGCAGACGGCAAGAACTCCGTACGTGTCTATTACACAACGCAGACACTCGAACAGATGCGCACGGCCACCATGCTCACCAGCAAAAATCCACCTGTACGTGTGCCGGTTTTCGTGCCTGGATGCAGCCGCACGGATCTCTCCTGCTCTTTTAAGGATTTTGAACTAGTTTTAGAGCGGTCGACGTCCGGGCGGGTGCCATAATCGGCTGGAGCAATCTCTAGTGGTCTATTGAAAGGCTATTGATAATAGCACTCTGCGTTTCTCACGAATGCAATGGCTGAACTTCGTGAACGATTCACCTTCACTATGCAGGTATTTGGATAGCTGCGAAATCTCCTGCGCGCTTTCCGAGGCCAGACTGGCTGCTAAAAATCACTGCACAACAACGGTAATGGCGGCGTTGTGCACCACACCGTTGGCTGTGCCGGTAACCACGACGTTATACGTCGCGACCGCGGGCGGCGGCTTCGTTCCTCCTCCTCCCCCTCCTCCCGTTCCCGTACCGGCCGTCGCCCCGCAGGCGATGGTACTGATGCAGGCAAGCGCCAAAAACAGGGGCAGCATCGCGCGCCACAGCCGGCTGGTTCGCTTCCGGCGCACGAAGAAGAGGCAGAAGGTGAAGGCTCCCGCGGACACCGGCCAGGGAACGGTCAGCGGTTCCGATGGCCTCAGCGACGCTGCCTGGGACGAGGCCGTCACCGTCAGCGTGGTGGCGCCCGGCGCCTGTCCATTCACTGAGATGGTCGTCGGGCTCACGCTGCACGCGATCTCGCTCGACGAGGGCACGCAGCTCAGGCTCACTGTTCCGCTGAAGCCGCCGATGGACGCCAGGTTCAACCCTGCAGTCCCTGAGCTGCCGGCCTGCACGGTGAGCTGGCGCACCTGCGGAGCCAGCAAGAAGTCCGGCGTCGCTGTCGGAAGCGTGAACTGGTAGCTTTGCAGGTTCGTGGAGGATTGATACACGCTATCACCGGAGTAAACGACCAGGAATGGGGTCGACCCGATGTCCATCTGAGTACCTTCGATCATGGTCGTCGCCGTGGCGCTGTTGGGGCCGGATGCAATGAGCGGACCGAGGGCGAGCGGGAAGCCGTCGTCAAAGACGTCGACCGAGCCTGTGGGCGGGACCGTGGAATCAGCCGGGCCAGTGACGATGGCCGTGACATAGAAGAACGCATAGATGGCGTCATTTATTGACGGCGGGTTTACGGTCACGGCCGTGATGGTGGGCAGCAGCGGCGCAGGCGGCGCCGTGGCAACCACGGTAAAAGATGGAGACGCGTAATACGAAGTCGGGACGGCAGAGGTTGTCGGCAGGGAATTGGCATCGCCGGCGTAGGTTGCTGACACCGGGTAGGTTCCGGCGGGAAGGTTTGGAAATACTGCCTCGCCCGACATCATCGGTGTTCCTACGGGATACAGGCTCAGCACCGTCAGACCGCCGGGAATGAGGGTGACGTTTTGCGCAAGAGAACCCACGTTCACGGTGATGGCGCCGGTGGGCACATGGCAGTTGGCCTGGGAAATTTGCACTTCCACTCGCAGCGTATCTCCGGCGCTGAATGAACAGTTCGCAGTGGCGCCCCAATAGGTCGTGCAGTTTGCGGCCGGCGTGGCAAAAAACGATGGGGTTACCTGGGGCACGACGGCGGTGTACGGAGTGGCCGTCGAAGAGGTATAACTTCCGTCGCCCGAATAGGTGGCGCCGATGGCGTACGTGCCCGCGTTGAAGGTGGTAGGTGGCACCCAGGCCGCGTAGCCATACGAGTTCAGAGCGACGGTTGCCTGAGGCACGCCATTCAAGCTGAAGGTGACATTCCCGGTCCCGGTCCCGTTGGATGGCCACGCGCCATTCACAATGGCTACGGGCGCTACCTGGGTGTATGCGCCGAATGTCGATCCGCTGGGAAACGGGCCAAAGTTCCCAAAATTCGTACTCACTTCCTCAAGATCCTGATTCGGCGGGAGGGCGCAGGGCGCGGCGGGATTCAATATTTGCCCCGGCACGGCGAAGCCATACAGATTCACGGTGCTGGTGGTCGAATCAATGGTCACCGTCTGCCCCGCGGATTGGCTGCTGGCAAAGACGCCGTTTCCGCCATACTCGGCCCACACCTGGTAGGTGCCGCCAGGCAGATCGGTCAGTGAGCCGGTGGCGGTGCCGCTGCTCAGGGTGAAAACGCCAAGCGGCGTGGCCGACAGGGAAGCTGGCTCGGCAACCAGCGTTACACTGCCGCTCGGCGCATTGCCACCACCTGAAGCCGACGCAACCGTGATGGTAACTTTGACCGTCGCTCCGCGCGTTGCGCTCGTGGGATCGATTTGCAGCGTGGTGGTTGTCGGCTGGAAGGTGATCGAGTTCCAGTTGTTCACCAGTGCGCTGGCGTCGATCGATCCGAGGCCGCTGGCCAGGTCGTAGCCCGGCGTCGCCGAGTAGTTCTGGAGAGAATAAAATCCATCTCCGTTGGTATCGAGCGTGCAATCTGGAGAATTCTGTACGCAGGTCATGTTGTTGCTGCCGAGTGTGATGTCGTGGAAGGCCGTCGGCGCCTGGCGGGCCAGAGGATACAGGGTGAAATCGGCTTGGCCCTGGCGTCCATATTTCTGGTTCACCAGCGCCATCACACCGGCCATGCCCGGGGTCGACGCGGAAGTCCCGCCAACCATGGTCACCTGCACATTGCCGCCGGAGTCGGTCGTGCAGTCTCCAGGCGCGGCGCAGATCGGATATCCGCTCAGGTTCGTGCCCAGCGCCGCGTAAAGCGATACGTCAGGAAGATCGCGCACGCCGTCGGCCAAAACTCCCTTTCCCGCTTGCCAACTCGGCTTCGCGTACCCGGCCAGTGCTGGCGTGCCGGTGGTTCCGCAGGTAAAGGGGAGACCGCTGCCCGATGTATTCTCCGCGGAGTTGATGCAACTGCTGGCGCCGCCCCCTCCAGCGGGAATGGATTCGGAGCTTGTCTGAACGTACGGGCCGACCGCATTGAAGCCATAGACGGTGTCCCACACTTGCTCCGGCAACGGCGCTTTCAGCGACCCATTATCAGCATCGTTGGTCTGGTTCCAGAGAGCCGCGGCGCTGGGCGCGCCGGATGCATAGTCGCTGTAGTAGAAATCCGTGCCGCCCACCGCTACATCCCACGGCGTTGATGCCAGCCCGTTCACCGCCAGTCCGTATTCCGTGATCCACTGGTCGGGGGCATCGTCGCAACCCGCGGAACCGCTGTCGCCGCTGGAAACCAGAACGGTCTGACCCTGTGCCGCCGCCTGCTGCCAAAGTTCCGACCACAACGTGTTGCCCGATGCGAGCAGAAAGCCCTCGCAGTTGCCGAAGCTCACGCTGAGCACGCTGGCCTGGTTGTCGTCGACGGCGCGCAGGGCCGCCAGATACAGCGGATCGACCAGGAGCTGGGTCGCGCTAAAGCCAGCGCCGCCTGTAAACAGGCCGTTGGAATTGGCAAGGTAAAGGAGCACGTTCGCGCCGGGAGCTACCGCACCGGCTTGTTCCACATCGAGATAGGCTTCCGTGGAGACGTCCGCAATTTCGCCCGGATCGCTGCCGTCAATCACCACCTCCGGCGTGGGCCCGGAAAGGCCGAACAGCTTCTGATAGGCCTGCACCAGCGACAGATCGATATTGGATTCGTTGATAATGCCGATAGTCTGCCCAGCCCCAGTGATGCCGGCCTTATACAGCGGCGCCAGGTCGTATTGCGTGGCGAAATCTTCGGGCGCCACAGCGTAAAAGGCGCTGGAACCGTTGGGCAGCGTCCATTGCGGCGTCGTGCGGTTGCTGCTCGGGGAATACGTGGCACTTCCCAGGATGCGCACATCAGGCTTGGCATAAAAACTATTGAGCGGCGACAGGCCCTTCACGAGAGGCGCCAGCGCAGCCGGAATCTTGATATCGGTTGCGTTGGCGTAATAGGTTTTGCCGTTCAGGTCGTACGCGTGGATCTCCGTGTGGAACGTCTCGCGCAAAGCGCCGGTCGTTCCTGAGAACTCGATGAACTGCCGTCCTATCGAGACCTCGGCAATGCTGAACCCCTGCGAGGCGAGCCACGAGGTCGCGGTTTGGATGTCGGCGTCGACGGGGCCGAACTGCTGGCCGAACTGCTCGGGCGTGAGCCAGTGGTGGTACTGGGCCGATCCGCGTTTGTTTACGGCTCCAAGATATTGCTGCAGAGCAGCGTCGCGGCCGGGAGGCCGATTGAGCAAAAGCAACATCCGGCCGGCGGAAAGTGAGTCGGATACGGCTCCGCGGTCGGTTCCCATCCTCGCCAGCGGATGCACACTGCCGGACAGCGTAACCAGATTGGTTTCGTCGATAGGCTGCGTAACCAGGCGTGCAGATTGCGCCTGGACAGCGACAGAGAACCCAGCAAGAATTCCGAGAACGACGGCCAACGCTCGCGGTTTCATGTTTGCACGACCCTCTTTGCGCAGGCGCTCATCGCCACGACGATTAGCCGTGAAGTTGACAGAGCGTGAATATAACCGCTTCAGGACTCTCATCCGGGATCCTCTGTCTTCACTTCAAAGAAGCGCGCGATGATGGCTGCCGTCTGTTCCCAGTCGCACTTCTCAGCTTCAAGGAGCTTGTGGCCCGCGCGTGTCAGTCGATAAAAGCGAGCGCGGCGGTTATGCTCCGAGGGCCCCCAGTCCGCGGCGACCGCACCCTCCTGCTCTAACCTGAGCAGTACAGGATAGAGGGTACCCTGGTTCACCGAGAGCAGGTCACCACTGATCTGCTCGATGCGCCGCGCAATGCCATACCCGTGCAGAGGACCGAGAACATCGAGGGTCTTCAGCGCCATCAGCGCCAGCGTCCCCGGTTGCACATCCTTCTCCGGCTTCAACTTGAAAGGCTCCTTATCGAGACGAGCGGAGTAGAAAAGTCCGGCCACACTCCCAACCACTTCACTGTTCGTTGATCAGCACGTAGCCAACAGCGGGCTGGCAGCCCACTCCTCCCGAACAACTTGTGTCCGCAAGATATAGACAACCGGAGTGAAATAGGAGCGCGTAACCCATGGTTGAAACTCCTCATTGCTCGGCTGAGGGTGGGTCGTTTCAGTTTCATGGAATTCGGCCCACCACCTCTGACCTTTTGGCTACCCACAGGAGAATGCCATATTCTCATTGGGAAGACAACAGGAATTCGGATGAGACATCCACTCGCCCTGCAGTGCTCCTATCGGGTCCGCCGCCCTCCGTGCGCTGGCAGCACCGAGTCCGCCAGCGCCAGCATTTTGGGGGCTCGTAAACCCCTCGGACCGGCGAGACGGCCTGAAGATCCGCAGGGGCCATGCGAAAACCACGCCTTAGCACGCGATGCTCTCGGCGCCATAACCTGCTCATATAGGGCTGGTTACACGCCACCATAGGACAGGTCCCGAAAAACGCGCTTAGAGGAAGTAAACAACCAAAGACGGATCACTTCCGGGATGCCGACATATCATTATTCAAAGAGGAGACATCAACCATTGTGTCTCCAATTGAGAGCCTGCCGCAGATTGCTTGGGCTACGGCCGCGCTTCCAAAATAGGCTCCTGACGCTGGGCCTTTTCAAAGACGGGCAGGAATTTGCCCAGGTTAAGGGTTTCGCCTGCCTTCACAGTAAAAGGTGAGAGATCGACTGTGGTGGCGAGCGAAGATGCGACGCCGGTGGGCTCTATGGTCAGCTTTCTGAGAAGGATGGGGCTGCCGTCGAAGGTCTTGAGGATGTGCAACGAGATTTTGTGCTCAGTGGGAGCGTAATCAAGGATGGCCCAGAATCGGGGAAAGTATAAAGGAACTACAATACTCTTCTGGCCAGGGAGGAGCATTGGCCCAAGAGTGATGCGATCCTCTGCGAGGTCGAGGGAAGCGTTCGTCAGCACGTCCGGAGCAAACCAGGTGACGGGCGCGGCGACGTAAGTGAGTTCCCCTGGATTCCAGAGATTCTGGCTCCAAGTCCATCCGTTACGCAGATGCACCAGTTGGATGTGTCGCATGATGTCGAGTCCGTCAGCGATGTACCCAAGCTGGATGGCAGTCATCGCGGTATAGCTCTCTAGATAAAAGGGCCAGCAACCGGAGTTGGGCATGTCGACGCCACGCTTCATCTCCAGGTCCCAAATTTTGGGAGCGTAAAAATCAGGGCTGCTGGCGACCGGTATGCGAAGCTGTTCTGCGATGCTGGACTTTGCCTCGTCGAAAGGAACAACGTCTCCCCAGCCGGAAGAGCGGCCCAGAAACTCTCCGGCGAGCTGACCGGTGAAGAGGCGATCGTCCCGGCGGTTGGCGCCGCCGATGTCGGTTCCGTAAGCAAAGAAACGGCCGTTCCAAAGCACGTGAATCAGGCCGGCTTGAGTTTTCTGAAACTGGTCGCGAGATTCGTCGACAAGCTGTCGATCGTTGAGGGCCCAGCCTAATACCTTACCAGCCTGCAGGGCTGAGAGGTAGACGGTGCCCGTATAGATGGAGATGGCCGGGTGCGGAAAGTCGTCGTAGGTCTGCGCGCCCACGGGGATGAAGGAGGTATCGCGAATCTGGGCCTTCATGTAGGCATAGGCATGGCGGATGCGGGCGGCATTTTTCCTGGCAAAGGTGCTGTCACCGGATTGCTGATAGTCCTCGGCGACCTGGATGAGCCAACTGGCAGTGTTGTCGATCATCTTCTCGTGCGGAACGGGCGTATGCCCATGGTCGTCCGCGAGACCGACAAAGTAGCTGCCATCGAAGTGGAGAATTCCGCCGTCCTCGTCCTGGGTGTTGGCGAACTGCTGGAGTTCAGCGCGGTCGAGTTGCGTGAAAAACTTTTGATAGATCGGATGCGCGACTAGCCGCTGGTCCATCGTGCCGGAGAGGCCGCCCATCCCACCTTCCATCACGCTGAAGCTGCCAGCCTTGTTGAGGATGGCGTTGGTGTAGAGCGTGTAAGCGCTGTTGATCAGCTTGAACTTGAGCCAGTCGGGCAGCGTGCTATCGAGGATGGGCTGCTGCCAGGCAAGGGTGTCATCGAGAATGCGACCGCGGTTCTCGATCTCGTAGGAGAGAAGCGAAGCGAAGTCGGAGAAATAGTTCTGGAAGTATCGGCCGTAATCCTGGGTGCCGAATTGGACGGTGGCTCGCGGCGGCTGTGGGACAGACCAGCTGACGAGGAAGCGGAAGGTTTGCTTGCCGCCGGGGGCGATGGTGGCTTTCATTGCGACGATGCTGGCGCTCGATGGCTGGCCGGGCGTGCTGAGGCTGGTGCTGCCGCCCTGAGATGGAAAGCTGCCATCCGTGCGGAAACTCTTCCAGGAATCTTCCTGACTGGATGGGCTCCACGAGGCGTAGCTGGATACAGTTCCTCCTGCCGGCGCTTGGGCGAGGATCGCCATTCCATCGATGTAGTTCTGATACGTAGCTTGGCGGATGGATGGAGTCTCGCGAGTGAACTGATGCAGGCCACGGAGACTGCCGGTGGTCAGGGGCTCTACCTGGGTTGAAACGGGCGGCACCGGGACAAGTTTATCAATGTGGAAATGGCCGCTATAGCCTTCCTTCTCTTGGCCTGCGGCAACGTCGTAGAGGCCGCGACCGATGAGATCGGGCCAGGAGAGAGCGACCGCGGCCTCGACAGGCCTGGAATTGGAATTGGCAAGCGTTACTTCGATCCAGAAACCGGGAAGCGAGGAATCTTTGACGTCCTGAGGGACCAGGCCGCTGTGCGCGAAGACAGAGACAAGAGAGTGCGGCTGCGGATTGTGGTCGTCGTCGAAGCTGAGGGTGGCTGTGGGAAAGAGACCGCGATAGGTGCTGTGTGCGTAGGCGCTCATACCATAGAGGGTTCGGCGGTCGCGCTGCAGTCGCCGGGTGACCACGGTTCCGGAAGCGTCCTTTTCCCAGACAGCGAGGAAGGCTTCTTTGTCCCACGCTGGATTGTCTCTGCGAGCCAGGTCAACTCCATCGGTCGACCAGTTGTTGATGGCGAAGCGGGTAAAGTGACCATCTGGTGCGAGGTCCACTGCCCCTACGCCGATACCGCCGAGAGGAACGCCGCTGGGACCGGAGGCGTCACGTAGAGCGAGGTAGTTTGGAGATAGCTCGCCGTCCGAACCGGCGTTCTCATCGGCCCGAATATTTGCCTGCTGGACGCCATCGTCTTTCTTATCCTGAGCCGCTGCCGGGAGAGCTGCGAGGAGGAGAACGCCCGCGGTTAAAAGAACCGTTCCGCACCAATCAGTTGAATTTCTGTATGCTTTGATGATTCCACTCCTGGAAGGCATTGAAACACGGCAGAGTTCGACTGAGCTCCAATGTGATCAAGTTTACCGAAACGCTCGTTCAACCATCACCTCGGCACGTTGACCTGGTTGTTCCGGCTGAATCAAACCGACGACGTAGAGGTAGACCTTTGGGGAGATGACCACGAACTTGCATTAGCGGTCTGAGGGCGAGAATTCTGCCGACGGTTCCCTGGTACGGTTGCGCCTGCTGTGCATGCAGCGTAAGCTTCGCGCTTGTGGCCAGCAGAAGTGCAGTCGTAACTGCCTTTGCGATACTCTTCTCGTTCATAAAGATCCTTTCCTCTCCGGTCGTCGCTGGACGATCCGCGATGAAGTGTTCGATGAAGTGTTCAGAGAGAACGGCGGCAGCTCTTTGGCCTGCCGCAGTGAGTCACTCCTGGTTAGAAGTTAATTTTTGCCGCGAATTGAATCTGGCGTTCTGTCCGCTGAAATGTTGATTCAGAAGCAGCCGATGAGACGATTCCAATGGCGGGTGAACCAACGGTAGCGCCCGGATTGTTGAACTGCGGAGTATTGGCGAGGTTGAATACCTCCGCGCGCAGTTGCAGAACCTTCGATTCGGTCAGGTGAGTATCTTTGAAGAGCGAGAAGTCCACGGTCTTTGTGCCCGGCCCCTGAAGAATATTGCGGCCGGAGTTTCCCCACGTCCCTGCGGCGGGATTTGCGAAGGCTGCAGTATTAAACCAATGGGAAAGCGTGCGCTGGCCCCTAGGCAAGGATCCATTGCCGTAGCCGGGAAGCAGTTGTGCGCGGGGAGTCAGACTGTCGCCCACACCGCTCGATGAGGAGACGGAAAATGGCAAGCCATCGAAGAACTGCGCAATGGCGTTCAACTGCCATCCACGCTCAAACGCTCCCAGCTTCCCGCCGCCCTTGAAGGGCAACTGGTAATTCGAACTGGCGACAAAGCGATTCGGGACATTGTAGTCCGCATTTCCGTAGTCAGCTTTGATGTCATACGGATTCAGAACGGTCGGTCCTTCACTCGAACCTTCGTCCAGAGCGTGACTGTAGGTATAGGAAGCGAGGAAGCCCAGTCCATGCGCACGACGCTCAGCCGTAACTTGCAATGCGTTGTAGCTGGATGTCTGCTTGGTTTCAACCTGAGTGATCTGAGCAAAGAATGGATAGGGGCGACCTTCGGAAACAACGGTTACAGTGGCCGTGCTACCAGTTGCCGTAGTATAAGTCGATCCTAACTGACCCGCGTTGATGTCCCGGAAATCGTCCAGGTGGGTGCCTTTCGTTCCGACATAGGCAAATTTCAGGACGGTCGAGAAGGAAACCTGTTGCTCTATAGCCGCATGCCACTGCCCGGTATACGGTGTTTTGGCATTCGGATCCACGGCAAAGGCGGGCGTATTGGCTACCAAACCAGAACCAGATGTGACTTTGGTATGAACATATCCGTTTCGCGCATAGTTGAACACAGCACTGCTCGTGGCTCCCGCTACATAAGTTGCCGGATTATTGAACGCCCAATAATCGTCCACGGGAACATTGGCAGAGAGAGTAGACGAATTGCCTACGTCAGGGGCCGCGTAGTAGATGCCAAAGCCGGCGTGAAATACAGTTTTGCCGGTAACCTTATAGGCCACGCCCACGCGCGGCGCGAAGTTCAGATTGTTGCCGCTCAGGCCGCTACGCGGAATAGCGTTCGTTCCCACCTGCTCCAGGGCAATCGTCGAGATCGAGGGAACGAAGGCGTATTCCTTGTTGTGAGCCTCGGTCCAGGGCCAGCCGAGAAAATTCTCGTAGTGGACACCGAGGTTCAACGTCAGCCTGTTGTTGACTTTGTAATTGTCCTGTGCATAAAAGGACAGATCGCTCTCGCGCAAGCCGACCTCGGAGGGAAAGGAGTAGGTTCCGCTGGTGGGGGCGCCGAAGAGCAGGTCGCTCCAGACTAGACCTGTGTAACGGGTAGCAAAAGCCTCGGAGCCGTGTTCGGCGCCGGTTTGGAACATATTGTATTCGAGACGAATCAGATCGAAGCCGAGGTCGATCGAGTGTTTGCCGCGGACAAGGGTGAGATCGTCGTCCCATTGATAGTTGTTGGTTCCGATGTTCGTCGGGCTGTTGCCCGCATCACCAATCGCCGTGTAGCCCGAGAAGGTCATCACCGGCAGACCATCGGACAGAGAATTACCGGCAATCTCCACGCCCGGAATGCTCAATTGTGTAGGAAGGTTCAGTCCCGCATCCCAGTTCTTGGCGTATACAAAGAATCGAGTCCAGCCATAGCGCGCCGTGTTGAGAATGGACGGAGAGAGGATATGCGTCTCGCTGAGCACAGCTTGATGCGCAGGATCCGATGCGGGTCCGCAGATGACGTCGCCCACCAGAGGCGTCGGCAGGACGCCGGGCTGAGAGAAGATGTCATGGCCTTGACTGTAACGAAGAAAGCCGCTGTCTTTCTCGGTAAACTTGTGGTCGATCTTCATGTCGAAATCGTCTTCGTTGATGATCAGCAGCGGGGTGTAAAGATAATTATTGGCGACGGTTGCATCGGTGACATTCGGCTGCGCATATTGCTCATAGAATTTCAGAATATTTACGCCGGTTGGATCGATCAACGGATCGTTGTATGGAACGAAGTTGCTGGTATACGCAGTATGCGTAAGAGGGTTCTTGACCGCAGCCGAATACTTTGAGAAGTCATAGCCCGCCGATGTGATACTGACGTCTGGGACACTCTCTAAGTTCGTCTGGCCCTGGGCCATGCGTTTTCCTGCATAGTCGGCAAAAAAGAAGGTCTTGGGATTGGCCTGCTTGTAAAAGACAGGTCCGCCGAAGGTGACGCCAAACTCATTTTGCCGGAGTGGGGATTTGGCGCCCTGGGCGAAATAGTTACTGCTGTCCAGCGCAGTGTTGCGCAGAAACTCGAATACGTCGCCGTGATACTGTGTGGTGCCGGATTTGTAGACCACGTTGATGGTGCCGCCATTGCCGCGGCCGTAGCGGGCGTCAGCGTCTTCGGTCTCTTCTGAGAACTCCTGAATGGCGTCGATGGGCGGGAAGACTGCCGTCATGCTGTTATGGTTCTCGTTGTCACCAATGCCATCCAAAAGCGTGCGATTTTCCTGAGGGCGAGAACCGTTGATGGCGAAGTACGAGGGGCCGCGCTGCTGCGTATAGGGAATGCTAACGGATTGGGTTGTCGTCGGGATAACTCCCGCGCCCAGGCTAAACAGCTCATT
>JASHQE010000242.1 GCA_030037705.1 Acidobacteriaceae bacterium
TCAGCTTGCCGTGGGGAATCTCGCAAGAGATGTTCTTCAGGTTATGCGTCCGCGCACCGCGGATAGTGATGGCGTCGTTCAACAGGGGAGCACCGGAGGCGAAATCGTCCCGGACGCATCCCTATGCCTTTAGCGAAGCTAAGGGCGCACCCGGCCATTTTCCATTATAGATGTGGGGGAACCTGCGCGCCGCGAGCGGGTAGTGGGTTAGTTTAAAGGGGCATGGCTTTAGCCATGCTGTAAACAGATCAAAATGCGTGCGGGCTTTAGCCCCTGAGGGACGGTTTCACGCAAACTGACCCACTACCCGCGAGCGGTTGTCTCTGGCGCAGCCCCTTGGACGCCTGAAGCCGAAAGCCGTCCGAAGGTTCCGGATACGCGCTCGCAGCGGCGAGCGCCGCTTCAACAAGCGGAGCATCGCTACTCACAGCGTGGGCACACGTTCGCCTGCTCCGGAAGGAGCGCTGGCTGCACTTTTGGTGCTCAGTCTTTCTATTTCAATTTTTCAGGCTGCGATCGCCGGGAAACGCTCAAAGCTGAACTGAATACGCTCTTCGGTCTTCCGGTTCAGCACGCCGGCGAGGCCGATCAAAGCCTCCGACGCGCAAGCTGGGCAGTGCTGCGCACAATTGCCCACCGAGTTGCAATCCTGGCACAGATAAGCACTCGTCAATGGCATATGCTGCATTGAAACGAATGTCATGTGTTCCCCCCAATAACCCCGCTGCTCGTAATGGACGTTATGAACGTTCATACAGCCCTCCTCCGTTTCCACGTCGGGCCTTCAAATCAGAGCTTCTTAGTTTGAAGGATGCGGCCATCAACAGCAAAGTTGTCCTTTTATTCAGTGGATGATGAAATTCACTTCTTCATTCATACCATCCGCTGAATGGTGCGCAATCAAGCTGGAGCGTTTCACTCCAATCCCCAGTAACCGAATAACAAACCCTTAATCCGGGTAAACTGGTTACTGAGGATTTTTGTGTTGAAATTTGGGCTTTTCTTCCTGTTTATTGTTTACCTTCTGGGTACATGCACCGGCTTGGCTCAGGAGTCGTCTTCCACCCCTGGAGCTGTTCCTGCTTCTGCTCAGCCGGGGTCCGCAGCCGAAGCTTCCCGGCAGGCCTCGGAGCAGGTGGCAGCGGCGGAAACAGCCATTGCAAAATCGGACTGGAAGACAGCGGAAGCCACGCTGAATGCGTGGGTTGCTGCTCACCCGAGCGATGCGCGCGCGCTTTTTGACCTCGGTTATGTGGCCGACGTGCAAAACCGCACGGAGGACGCGGCAGGCTTGTACCGCCGCGCTATTGCAGCAAATCCGCAATCTTTTGAAGCCCATCTCTCGCTGGGACTATTGCTTGCGCGCCAAGGCAAGCTGGACGAGGCCCGTCCTGAACTCGTAACCGCCACCAAGCTCGATCCCGGTGAAGCCGGACCGGCGCTGAAAGCACGCGCTTGGCGCGCGTTGGCCCAGATCGATCGCCCCAAGCCGGGCGGCGATAACGACCCCACTGCAGCTTCGAATGATTTGATCGAAGCACTCAAAATCTCGCCGGAGACTGAAGACGATACGTTGTTGGCTGCCAGCCTCGCAGAAGATGCCGGCCAATACGATACAGCCGAGGCCGCTTACCGCCGCGTTCTGGCGAAAGATCCAAAATCCGAGCCGGCTATCACCGCTCTAGCCCATATGCTGATCGCCCGCAAGCAGTACCCGGAGGCCGAGACCATGCTCCGCGTGGCCCTCACACAATTTCCTGACGATCCTACTCTCACCGCGCAACTGGCGACTACCCTGACCGCACAGGACAAAGCTGAGGCCTTACCGCTGCTCCAGAAGCTGCACAACGCTCATCCCGACGACTCTGCCATTACCCGCATGTTGGCGACCGTCATGGCGGACGCCGGAGATTACGCCGGATCCGACAAGCTTTACGCCGGCTTACTCACGGCCAATCCGCAGGATCCGCAACTGCTGGTCGCACATGGGCAAAATCTCGTCCATCAGCTCCGCTACGCAGAGGCTTACAGCGCGTTTGACCAAGCTACGAAGATCGATCCCGCCAGCGTGGATGGCTGGAGCGGTCTGGCCTTCGCCGCCTCGCGCCTGGAGCGGCCTGACTCGACCATCCATGCGCTGACGATGCGCTCCCGTTATGTACCAGAAAATGCGTCCACTTACTTTCTCTGGGCCATTTCTTACGACAAGCTGCAGCAGAAACAGCAGGCGATCGCCTACTATCAGCGTTTTCTTCAAGCGGCAGCCGGCAAGTTTCCCAATGAAGAATGGCAGGCACGCCAGCGCCTGCAGATCCTGACCAAGTGAGCCGCGCACAGACTGCGCGGAATTGCAATATCAAAATCCAAATTCCCGTAACAGCGGTAACCGCCCCTTCCAAATTCCGCATCTTACCCCTTGCAGTTTGTCCCAGGATGGGCCTAGTATTATGAGTCACACCTTGAGGTAGAACCGCATAAGCGGAGGTCCGTCATGCGGACTGTGGTTCGAATCGTCGCACTGGTGGCACTCAACTTGACTGTTATCCCGCTGTGCGCATCCTCTCCAGACGAAAAATCCCCCGATCAACAGAGCATCGAAGCTCTTGAAACCAAAGCCAGTCAGGCTCAACCGCGCGAGCAGTGCTTCCTCTATGCGCAACTCGTTCATCAGATGACCGAGTTAAGCGTCAAGCAGTACGCGGCGGGCAATGTAGACGCCGCCAATGGGCTGCTTAAGAAAATCCAGCTTATGGCGCAGAAGATCCATTTCTCTCTGGCGAATAATGACAAACGGCTGAAAAACGCGGAGATTCTGCTCAATCACACTGCTTTCCGCCTGACCGAAATGCTTCATGCAAGCAATTATGAAGATCGCCCGCTGGTCG
This sequence comes from Acidobacteriaceae bacterium, assembly GCA_030037705.1. Taxonomy (GTDB): domain Bacteria; phylum Acidobacteriota; class Terriglobia; order Terriglobales; family Acidobacteriaceae; genus Telmatobacter. The sequence continues at coordinate 2,886 of JASHQE010000242.1, forward strand.
AGCAGACGCTGGCGCAGATAAATCAGGCGCAGAACGAAACGATGATGGAAGTCTTTCATAAATAAAGTCAGCAGGAATGCCGCGCCGCAAAGAAGCCAGCTTTTTTGCAGGGATCTTCGACTGGGGGAGGGATCTGCAATGCGTGCGCCTGTCCTGCTAACTCTGTTGCTATTGCTGGCGGCTTCCGCCCATGGTCAAAAAGAAAAGCGCGAGCCGCTGACAGACATACAACAAGAACAGATCGCAGAAGCCGGAATTGATCCGGTCGCACGCGTAGATCTCTACGTTAAATTCCTGAACCAGCGCGCAGACACCATTAAGAGCCTTGCTCCGCGCGCCCACTCCAGCGCTCGCAGTTCCCGGCTCGATAACGAATTACAAGATTTCGCTGCGTTGCTGGACGAGTTGAGCGATAATCTCGATGTCTATTCTGACCGCAGGGCTGATATTCGCAAGAGCCTCAAAGGGTTGAACGAGAGCATCCAACGATGGCAGACTGTCCTGAATAGTCTGCCCAGCGAACCAGGATTTGAGCTCTCCCGCCAGAGTGCCATTGAAAGCAGTAACGATTTGGCTCAGCAGACGAAACAGCTTATCTCTGACCAGACCGCCTATTTCAAGGCGCACAAGGACGAAAAAGGCCAGGACCGCGCAGAACCGAAGAACTAGGGCAGGGACTAGGGGACTAGAAACAGACCGCTGGGTGCCCCAGGTCTCGTCCGCCGCGGCGGATGAGACCTGGGAGAACACGCTATCGATCGGTGCGGTCTGTTTCTAGTCCCTGTTCCCTAGTCCCTGCTCTGCTATGCTCCACATAATGACACCCGATTTCGCGGGCATCTTTCAGGGCGAATACCGTGTGCTTCGGCCGCGTGCGCCGATGCCTCCCATTCAGGTTCGCTTCCGCCGGTTCACGTCGTTGAATACGAGGATTCGCCTGCGCGAAGGTCAGATTCTGGTGAGTCTTTCCGACCTGCTTGAAGGTGCGCCTGAATCCGTTATCCACGCCATCGCGCACATCCTGTTGGCCAAGCTCTACAGGAAGCCGATCAATCCTACGCATAACCTGCGTTACAAACGCTTTTCAACCAGCGCTGCCGTCACCCGCCAGGCCGAGCTGATCCGCCACGCCCGCGGCAGTAAGCGGTTCTTGGGCCCGGAAGGACGTTACTATAACCTCGAAGAGGTTTTTGACACGCTTAACCTGCAATTCTTTGGAGGACTCCTCGGCAGGCCCGAGCTCACCTGGAGCGAGCACCTGGCCAGGCGTTCTCTGGGCCATTACGATGCCGCCCACAACACGATTGTCGTCAGCCGCATCTTCGACCGGCCATCGAGCCCGAGGTACGCGCTCGAATACTTGCTCTATCACGAGATGCTGCATTTGAAGCATCCGGTCAAGATGCGCGGTCTGCGTCGCTGTGTCCATTCCCGCGAGTTTAAAGCCGAGGAGGCGCGTTTTCCGCAATTAGACGAGGCTCTGGCTTTTATCCAGCGCCTCTGAATTACAAAATTTCCACCCGGCACGCTCAAATTTGCTTCCACTACGTGCTTTCAACATGCGAAACTCTTAACCAAAGCTGCCGCGAGTTCCACTATTTCGTCCCTTACCCGGGCCCACCCCACTCTGCCGGGCACTGCTTTCTTTGTTCGGCTTTCCCTGGTTCTGTGAGGTTTTTTCAGCACACCAGCAAGTTGACCGGCCATAACTTGCGCTAATTTTATGGAGACATTGCGCGCTGGAAACCCTGACGCGAACAGGTGAACATGACCTTCACAGTGCGATTTCTGGGCCTTGTCGTGCTGCTGTTCTTCTTTTCCCTCTTTGCGGAGCCGTCCGCAGCCCAGTCGGGAGAATTGCACGGCACAGTTCTCGATCCCAGCGGAGCTGCCGTACCCGGCGCGAAGATTACTTTAACCGGGGAAACCCGTACTCTTCATACGGAATCCGACGCGCATGGCACTTATACATTGCGCGGCTTGGCGCCAGGCTCTTACACGCTGATGGTCACGGCGAAAGGATTTGCACTGCTGACGCTTCAAAATCTGGAACTGGCGGCTAACCAGATCAAGGAGCTGAATCTTTCCCTCGAGATCGCCGTCGAACGGCAGAACGTCACGGTCACAGGGCAGGATCGCGGAATCAGCATCAGTTCCGATCAGAATGCCGCAGCGATGGTTTTCAGCGGCAGCGCCCTCAATGCGTTCTCCGATGATCCTGACGAGCTCCGCAATGAATTGCAGGCGCTCGCAGGACCTGCCGCCGGACCGAATGGCGGCCAGATTTACATCGATGGCTTTGCCGGCGGCCAGCTCCCGCCCAAGTCCTCGATTCTCGAGATTCGCGTCAATCAGAATCCGTTCTCTGCGGAGTTCGACCGTCTCGGCTACGGGCGTGTTGAAATCATCACCAAACCTGGCACCCAAAAACTGCAAGGCAGTGCAGCCAGTGGCGGAACGTCCTCCGCGTTCAACACTGCCAACCCGCTGGTTCCCGAGCAACCCAGCTATTACCAGTATGCCGTCGTGGGTACCATCAGCGGGCCGATCGGCAGGAACGCCTCCTATTTCCTGAGCGCATATCGCGTCTCTCATCAGAATCAGGCGATCGTCGATGCTGTGAACCCACAGAATCCCGGCGCCAGCGTTCAAGAGGCCCTCCCTACGCCGGTCACGTATCTCTTAGTCAATCCACGGCTCGATTTCCAACTCGGCCAACGGAATACTCTTACCATCCGCGATCTGTTTTACCGCACCTATCAGACCGGCAGCGGAGTGGGTACGCTCAATCTGCCCTCGCAGGCCAGCAATGTTCTCAGCGAAGAAAACCAGCTCCAGCTTAGCGAAGCATTCCTCATCAATCCACGCTTCGTGAATGAGACGCGCTTCCAATGGAGGCGCGTCTATAACGATCAAGTAGCCACGAACTTCACGCCCACCATTACGGTACAGGGCGCATTCACGAACGGCGGCAGCGGTTCCGGTATCGCGCGCGATTCCCAGGACAACTTCGAGTTGCAGAACGACTCTACGGCGACCGCAGGAGCGCACACGCTTCGCTTCGGCACACGTCTGCGCGCGTACGACGATCGAAGCTTCTCCACCGCCGGCGCCAACGGGGCCTACTTTTTCAGCTCCATCGATGCATATCAAGCGGGAACTCCCAGCCAGTATTCGGCCGCAGTGATCCGTAATCCGCTGGCCAGCGTTCTACTCTTCGACGGCGCATTCTTCTTCCAGGATGACTGGCACTGGAAGCCGAGTTTCATGATGAGCATGGGGCTTCGCCTTGAAGGCCAGAACCGGATCCGCGATCATGCCGATTGGGCGCCGCGGTTCGCTTTCGCTTGGAGTCCCGGTCGCAACACAGCGTCAACGAGACCCAAAACCGTGGTGCGCGCGGGCTATGGCTGGTTCTATCACCGTTTTACGGTTCCCGATTTCTTTACTGCCGGGTCGGGCACCCCCTACATTATGGAGGCGATTCACGATAACGGCGTCCACCAGCAAAGCTACGTTGTCAACGATCCTTGCTTTTACGATCCTGCCGGCGCGGAACCGCCTTCGATCCTCAATGCATGTGCAGCCATCCCCTCCTACCACACCATCGATCCGCATTTCCATGCCGCTCTTGATATGCAAATGGGAGCCGGCGTTGATCGCCAGGTGACCGGAAAGATTACCGCCAATGCCACGTACCTGTACACCCAAGGTCTCCACCAATATTTGACCGACAACATAACCGCGCCGGCATTCGACACTTCTACATATACGGTCACAGGCCTGCTGCCGGGCGCATACAATTACCAGCTCCAATCTGGCGGCTTCTACCGGCAGAATCAGCTCATCTTCACTGCCAGCTTTCAGTCCAGGCGCTGGATTATCAACAGCTCTTATATGCTCAACGCAGCCAAGAGCGACACACAAGACGTCACGTACGAGCCGTCGGTGGCGCAGAATCCCGGATTCGACTATGGCCGTGCCAGCTTCGGGTATCGGCACAGGCTGATCTTTGCCGACAGCTACTCCGGCCCTCACGGCATCCTCATTGCGACGTTGCTCTTCGCGCGCTCCGGCATTCCTTATAACCTGACCGTCGGCAATGATTTAACGGCCAACAATCAGTTCAACGCACGGCCCACCTACGGCGTCTGCGGCGCTGGCGATGTTGTCTCCACGCACTATGGGTGTCTCGATACGAACCCAGTCGGAAAGGGCGAGAGGATCGTTCCTTACGGCGTGGGCACAGGGCCGCCAAACGCCATCGTTCATCTGCGCATCAGCAAGGTGATTGGCGTAGGCCCACGCATCGAAGCCGGAGAAGGCGATACGTACGACACGGGCAACAGTGTGGGCCGGCGCGGTTTGAGCGGCGGCGAAGCGGAGATCCGCATGAACGAAACAACCCCGCACAGGTATAGCTTGACACTGGCGGCAGTCGTTCAAAACCTGTTCAACATGGTCAACCTGGGCACGCCGAACGGCGTTTTGCTCTCGCCACTCTTCAACAAAACTCAATCGCTGGCGACGGGCAGTTTCGGAAGTGCGACGCCCGGCAACCGTTCCATCACATTCCAGTCGACCTTCTCGTTTTGAAGCGAATCGGGCCAGGCCGATCTTTCAAGATTAAGCCGGTTTCTCCACCACCGCCGGCACGGGCTTCAATGCCTCAACCGGCCGTCTCGCAGCCCACCAGGTGAGGGCAATGCCCACCAGCGCGGCCCCCGCGCTGGCCAACTGCGCATTCGACAATCCCCAAAGAACCTTCGGATTGCGGCGGATGAACTCCACCAGGAAGCGCGCCAAACCAGTCAACGCCAGATACTGGCCCAGGATGGCGCCCACCGCATGTGGTTTGCCGGCGCGCCGCCACAGCCAAAGACCTATCGCCAATCCTGCCGCCATCTCATACAAGGGCGTGGGATGTACCCGGACGACCGTTGGATCGATACCATGAGGAAAGCTCATGCCCCACGGCAGCTTGGTTGGAATCCCGTAGCAGCCATCACCGGAGAGAAAGCATCCGATGCGCCCAATCCCATAACCGATGGCAGCGGCCGGCGCAGCCAGATCAAGCGTCCGCAGCGCGCCGATTTTCGCCCACCATCCCTGCACCACCAGCGCGGAGATTCCGAAGACCAGGCCGCCATACCAGGCAAAACCCGCCGAATCATAGAGAACGCGCCAGCCCAGTTCGCGAAAGTCTGCCGGTGTGTCGAGAACATGCCAGAGCTTCGCACCTACGATGCCGGCGACTACCGTGATGGCCACGATACCCACGGCGTCCGCTTCGATACGCGCCCGGCGAAATCCGCGATCAACGACTATGGCCGCGGCTACCGCAGCCAGCCACAACATAAGCCCAAAGGTGGGCAGGTTAAAGTGTCCTACATGGATAAACGGATACATCTCTTTCAGTATAGACCCGCAGCGGCTGGCAATCGTTTCAGCGGCAAGGGCAACCTCGATTTACACAGCCGCACAGCCCGAAGATTCGCGCGATACTGATTGCATGTCCACCATGACCTATCAGGGGCTTGAGGTTCTTTACTCCCGCCAGCAGATCGCCGAGCGCGTGGCTGAAATGGGCGCGCAAATTACCCGTGACCTGAATGGCGAACGGCTGGTAATGATCGGCGTGCTTAAAGGAGCTGCCCCTTTCCTTGCCGATCTGTCCCGTGCCATTCAGGCTGACGCAACCTTCGACTTCGTTGCCGTCTCCAGCTACGGCAAAGGCCAGCGCTCCTCCGGCGCGGTCAAGCTCATCAAGGATCTCGACGAACCCATTGAAGGCAAAAACGTCCTGATCGTCGAAGACATTCTCGACACCGGCCTCACCCTCGCCTACCTGCGCAAGATCTTTCTCCAGCATCACCCTAAGTCGCTCCGCATCGCCACGCTGCTCGATAAGCCTTCACGGCGCATTGAAAAAATCGAGGCCGATTACGTCGGCTTCTCCATTCCCAATCTCTTTGTCATCGGCTATGGCATGGACTACGCCGAGCGCTACCGGAATCTTCCGGATATCTGCATCATGGCGCCCGGACAGGCAGAGTAGTAGATCCTGCGCCGGACCCATCCTCCCCTGCATCTATCCAGTTGGCGCGGAAACCGTGGTGAACTATACTCAATCTCCCGAGACTGCGCGAAGAACTGCCGGGGGCCTGTTCGGGACTGTTGCGCGCCTGAAATGCCTCAGCGAGCGGCGCCCGAAGAATAAAGGAGCTTCACCCGATGAAAGCGATTACTTCGATCCAGAGTTCTGATCTCGAATTTGACAACGGCACCTTCGATTCGGCTGCCTTTACTGCCCAGACACTGGCAAACTGGCAATCTCTGGCCTCTGTGATCGACCATACTCTGCTGAAACCCGAGGCGACCCGCACCCAGGTGGAAAACCTCTGTGACGAAGCCATCCGCTATCGCTTTGCCTGCGCCATGGTCAATCCCGTCTGGGCCGCGACGGCAGTCCATCTTCTCTCCGGTACCGGAGTTCCCGTAGGCGTCGTCATCGGATTCCCTTTCGGCGCCACTCTCGTCTCCACGCTGCGCCAGGAAGCTGCCGCTCTCACCCGCCTGGGCGCAAAAGAGCTGGACATGGTCATTCCCATCGGCCTGCTCAAGAGCGGCAATCATCACGCTGTCCAGCACACCATCCACGCGGCGGCAGGCGTGGCCCACCATCACGGCGTACTGCTCAAGGTAATTCTTGAAACCTCTCTGCTCACAATGGAAGAAAAACTCCGCGCCTCGGAGATCGCGATCCAGGCCGGCGCCAATTTCATTAAGACTTCCACAGGATTTTCCTCGGGCGGCGCCACCGCCACCGATGTAGCCCTGATGCGCGGCGTCGCCGGCGGACGCTGCGGCGTGAAGGCCTCCGGCGGCATCCGCACACTGGCCGACGTCCGCGCCATGCTCGAAGCCGGCGCTAACCGCATCGGCGCCTCTGCATCGGTAGCCATTGTGCGCGAACTGGGCGCCGAGTGAAAAGACAGGGAACAGGGAATAGAAAAGCAGTCCGGTTGCCGATCTTCGCTGTTATCTATGACTCTCTACTCCCTATTCCCTCATCCCTGTTCCCTCATCCCTATTCCCTGCTTTGCTATGATTCCTCTCGAACCCGATGTCCGATGCTCCACCAACCCCACCGACAACGCACGAACTTGAAGGCGATTACCGTCCCGCTGCATCGGCGCCTCTCGATCCCCTGAACCCGCGCGTAGAACCGGTCGACGCCGCGTATCTGATGAAGCTCACGGACACGCTCAACACCACGCTCGACCTGCAAACCCTCCTCAACCGCATATCGGAGCTGGTGCGCGCCGTCATTAACTACCGCATCTTCGCCATCTTCCTGCTCAACGACCGCACCCACGAGCTGCGTATGCGCTTCCAGATCGGCCATACGCTCGAGGTGGAGCGCACGCGTGTGCCCATGGGCAAAGGCGTCGTCGGGCAGGTAGCGCTCACGCGGCAGCCGGTGCTGCTCAACGATGTTTCCACCTCGGATTACTACATTCCTGCCAATCCCGCGGTTCGCTCCGAACTGGCCGTACCGCTCATCGCCAAAAACCGGCTCATCGGCGTAATGGATATCGAGAGCGAAGAGCCCGGCTACTTCCGCCCCGAGCATCTTCATCTGCTCACCGTGACCGCGTCGCGCATTGCGCAAGCTATCGAGAACGCACGGCTCTACGCGCGCGTCTCGCGCCAGGCGCAGACTCTCGAAGTCCTCAACGAGATCGCCGTCGAGCTGGCCTCCATCCTCGACCTTAATCCGCTCCTCGAACGCATCGGCCAGCTCCTGCGCCGTCTCATCGATTACCAGATGTTCACCATCATGCTGCTTGATGAGAAGGGCGAGGTCCTCATCACGCGCTACGCCTGGCGTTTTGGCTACGCTCATGCGCCTTTACGCCGCGTTCCCGTAACCAGCGGCCTGGTCGGCGCGGCGGTGCGCGAGTGGCGGCCGATCAACGTGCCCGATGTCCGCAAGGACCCGCGCTATCTTGAGATGAATCCCGAGACCCGCTCAGAGCTGATCGTCCCGCTCTTTTACAAGGGCCGCGTCATCGGCGTGCTCGATCTCGAACACACGCGCACCGGCTTCTTCAAT
>JASHQE010000243.1 GCA_030037705.1 Acidobacteriaceae bacterium
GCCATCGCGAGACCGAATCCGGCAAGCAATTCTGAAGGACTGGAGTGACGCATGAGAAAGTCGTTGGAATTATTCCTGCTGTTGATATGTTGTTTGTTTCTACTTCCTCTAGCGATGCGGGCACAGGTCGGTGAGTCGGGCCTGGCGGGTCTGGTAAGCGATCCAACGGGCGCTGTGGTTCCCGGAGCCCATGTCGATCTGCGTGGCGTAGATGGGTCGATAATCCGCACAGCGACATCGAGAGAAGATGGCACCTATCTGATTCCGACGCTGTTGCCCGGACGCTATACCCTTACGGTTTCTGCCGCGGGCTTCGAGACGCAGCGTACGGAGCCCTTCGATTTGACTTCGGGGCAGACTGCGGCGATCAATTTCAGCATCAAGATTGCGAGCTCGTCCGCGCAGGTGACCGTGCAGGATGTCGCTCCGGTGTTGCAGACAACTTCTGAGAGCATCGGCACAACGCTGTCGGCGACGGAAATGACGTCAATCCCGCTGCTCGGCCGCAGCTTCTTGAATGCCCTTAGCCTTGCGCCCGGCGTCGTGCCGGTGCCTCCTGCGGGTTCCACCACCAACCACAGTCCTGTCAGCCAAAACACGATTCCATCTGTCTTTGGCCAGCGGCAGAAAGACAATGACATCCTGATGGATGGAGTGGAAAACCGCGATCCCAACCTGCTTGGCGTGGCGATCTACCCTCCCCCAGACGCGATCAGCGAAATGACCGTTGACTCCGGCGTCGGCTCGTCGGCCTACGGCCATGCCTCGGGCGCCACGATCGACGTTGTCACCAAGTCCGGCACGCCGGCGTATCACGGCACGCTCTGGGAGTACTGGCGCAACAACATTCTGGACGCGACCACTTTTCCCGCCCCCAACGTCGGCGCATACCACTGGAACCAGTTCGGCGGCGAAGCTGGCGGTCCGCTGCTCTTGCCATGGCTGCTCCACAAAAGGAACAAGTGGTACATGTATGGCTATTACGAGGGTGTGCGCATCACTTCGCCGGCGAATACTACGGTCTTGGTTCCCACCCCCGCCGAGGTTTCCGGCGACTTCAGCGCTGACGCTCCGTCGAATATGTCGCAGTGCCAAACGGAGGTGGTTCAGGATGCCGCAGGACAGCCTTTCTGCGCCCTGATTTTCAACCCGTTTGTGTCTGCGGATCCTGTTACCGGACTGCGTACCCGTCAGCCCTTCGACGATAACAAGATCCCGTCGAGCATGATCAATGCGTCGGCGAAGGCGATCGCCGACTGGTATCCCAAACCGAATTATTCCCTTCCGGGCGAGAACGTCAACTATATCGACCAGTCGGGAACGCAGACCAACGGCAACCAGTGGGACGCCCGCGTCGACCATCAGTTTGGCGAAAAGAACAGCTTCTTCGCCCGTTACACGGGTGCGAACAATCCGACAACCTATGTGGGGTTGCCGGGCATCAACTCGAACACCAGCGACAAGCTCGTCAACGCGGTGGCGAGCGATACCTACGTGCCGACGAGCTCGATGGTCGTGACGGCCCGTTACGGCGTTACCGGCGTCAACTACTTCACGGGCAATTCGAGCCCTCCGGGCCTGGTGACCTCCAGCGGCCTCGGCGCCGTGTTTCCCACCTTCCTGGGACAGAAGATTCTGCCTCCCATCAACTTCAATAACGGCGACTATGCCGGAATCCCTGCCAACGATGACACCATCGGGCCCGTCTTTCAGCATTCCGTGATCGTTGACGTGCAGAAGATGGCCGGACGGCACACGATCAGCTTCGGCGGCGCGTGGACACACACACATGACGAGGTGGGTCAGGTTTCGACGAACACAAACATCAGCTTCCAGAACACCGAAACCGCCGACCTTGTCAACTCGGCTTATACGCTTACAGGACCGCCGTCCGGCACTTCGTGCGCGAGCGGCAATTTGTGTGCGACCGGCAATGATTTTGCCAGCTTCCTTCTGGGCGTTCCGACTTCGGCGGGGCGTGTCGAGGGCGGAGATGAGATCGAGCTGAAGACCTACGGCTACAGCTTCTACGTGCAGGATACCTGGCGCAACGGGCGCCTGACGCTGAACGGCGGCCTCCGCTATGACTACAACGCCCCACCGGTCAATACCTACGGCCTGGGCACCTACTACTACGAGCAGAACGATTACGTGTTCGATATAACGAACCCGATCACCGGCGCCGCTCCCACCATCCGCAGGGGCGGGATCACGCCGGACCGCCACAACTTCGCCCCCCGCTTCGGATTCGCGTACCAGATCACGCCTACGACCGTCGTGCGCAGCTCGGCGGGCATCTTCTACAACAGCTTCGGTTCCAATTACATCCAGGCCTCGGAGAGCGCGGGAGGTAACTGGCCGTACGCTTCTCCTCAGACCCTCTCCGGGTTGAATGCCGGCTCGGATCAGATCAATGCGAATAATAACTACGCGGTTGATTCGCAGATGCCGAATGTATTTTCGGGCGCTCCCAACCCCACAAACTCTACGACAACGACCGGCTGCACGCAGTGCCTCAACGTCGATCCGTCGAGCTCCCGTACGCCGTATGTCGCGGAGTGGACTCTTTCGGTGCAGAAGCAGTTTGGCCAATCGCTGGGCGTAGAAGTGGGCTACTTCGGCTCCAAGGGAACCAAGCTGACGGCTCAGATGATCGACAACGTCGCGCCGACGCCGAGTCCTAATCCCAATAACCCGAATAACGTGCGATTTCCAGGTGTGGCGCCTTACGTTCTTAACGGCTACAACGAGTTCAACTCCTCGTACAACGGCCTCGCAGTGCGGGTGCAGCGCCGGTATACGCATGGGCTGAGCTACCTGGTGGCGTATACACACTCCAAAAATATCGACCAGGTCGACAATCTTTCCAGTGGCAATATCTTCGGACAGTCGACGTCAAACCCGACGCGCTGGAACGGCTACCTCAACCGGGGGCTCGCCGGCTTCGACATGACTCATGTCCTTTCGATGACCGGCACCTGGAAGATTCCTGGACAGACGCGCTACCGCGTGGTCAACGGTGCAGTTTCCGGCTGGGAACTGGCCGACATCTTCACTCTCCATAGCGGTATGCCGTTCTCGGTCTACACCGCGAGCGACACCGAGAATGTCGGCATCGTCTATGGACGCGAATCGGAATTTCCGGAGCAGGTTGCCAGCACGCAGATCGCTCACAGGATCCCGGCGCAGTGGTTCAATACGGGTGCATTCCAAGAGCCAACATTTGGAACGGTGGGCAATGTGAAGCGCAACCCGGCGGCGCTGAGGTCGGGTGGGCTGGTCGATGACGACATGACGCTCGGCAAGATGTGGAACGTCTTTCGCGAGAGCACCAAGTTGGAGGTGCGCGGCGAGTTCTTCAACCTCTTCAACCACACCAACTACGCGTTCCCGGGTCAGATCGTGGGATCGTCCAACTTCGGACAAATCACTGAGACCCTCAACTCCGCCCGAACCGTTCAGTTGGCGGCCAAGATCCACTTCTAGAGCAGTTCCCGAATGGATGTCGACTTTTTAAAAGTCATGTAGGGTGGCGTCCGCCGCGGCGGACGCCACTTGGCAAGCTTCAAGCAGCGTCGTTCGTCGCTTTATCCATAATTCATCTCTCTTGATCGCAGGCAGAATTCATGCACGCTCTAGGCATTCCTAAACGGTCTGCATCGCTTGGGCTCTTTCTAATCGCAGCCGTCTGCGGCTTCGCCGCCGCCCAGGCACCCCGCACGGAGCATCGCGCGAGTGATGGCGTTGCCGCCATGACCGGCGATGCACGGGTGGACAAGTTGCTCTCCGAGATGACTCTTGCCGAGAAGATCGCGGTGATTCATGGCGAGAAGGACCCTCCCGAGGAATCGCAAGGCCAGGCGGGCTATATGGCGGGCGATTCGAAACTGGGCATTCCATGGCTGCGATTGGCCGACGGCCCTCCGGGTGTGCTGACGCGGCAACCGTCCACGGCGCCAACGGGCACCATGGGCCTCGGCGCGACCTTCAGCCGGGAGGACGCTCGCTTGAACGGAGTGGTGATTGGCCGCGATGCACTGGCGGATGGAGTCAATATCAGCCTGCAGCCGTTCATCAACATCATGCGCGATCCGGTCTGGTCACGCGCCTATGACCTTTTCGGCGAAGATCCGCTTCTGGTTGGAGCGATCGGTGCCGCTCAAATTGAAGGCATTCAGAGCCAGGGAGTCATGGCCGAGGCCAAGCACTACGTTGCTTACAACGGAGGCGACGACGTAGTGGTAGGCCAGCAGGCGTTGCACGAGATTTACGCGGCTCCGTTTGCGGATGCCGTGAAAGCGGGCGTCGCATCGATCATGTGCTCCTATAACAAGGTGAATGGAGCTTTTGCGTGCGACAATCCCGACACGCTGAAAACGCTGTTGAAGCAGGAAATTGGATTTAAAGGGTTCGTCGTCTCCGATTGGGGCGCCAATCATGCGCCCACTTTTCTGAATCACGGCCTTGATCTGGAGATGGCGGGCTACACAGCCGATTACAAGCCGTGCTTCTTCTGTCCCTCCCCCGAGCCTCTGCCGCCTCCCCCTCCGGAGGACGACGAAAAGAGCAAGTCCTATGAGCCGTACGCCTGGCCGGCGCGTACTCCCGAAGAGCCTCCGCGGTTGTACCTCGGGCATCGCAGCTACGAGGAGCCGCACGGCATGCTCGCCGCTATCCAGTCAGGCGTAGTGGAACCCGCGGCGGTTACGCAAGCGGCGCGACGAATCCTGCTTGAGGAGGATCGCTTTGGGTGGCTTGATGGAGAGCCTAAACACAGCATCACTCTCGTTCCTTTCGACGAGGATGTGAAGGTCATCGAGAAAACTTCGGAAGACGCGGCCGTTCTCTTGAAGAACCAGGATCATGCTCTGCCGATCAGTCCGCGCGACCTGAAGTCCTTGGCGATCATCGGGCCGGGTGCGGGGCAGACTATTACGATCGGGTTGTCGATGGAAAAGGCGGTGGGCATTCCTGGCCGCGAGCCAAGCCCCCTGGCTGCACTGCAGCAGGCCACAGAGACCATTTCGGATCGGCACATGATCTATGCGGTTGCCGACGACATGACCGGCACGCCGATTCCCGCGTCGCTTTTCGTCCATTCAGGCCAGCCTGGGATTGTGCGGGAAGATGGCAAAGGACGAGCCCTGGGCGTCGATCCTTCGGTGGATTTCACGATCAAGAGCGGACACGCATTCCCCGCAGGGAGCAGTTTTACCTGGCGCGGCACGCTCGAGATTCCCGAGACCGGGACCTATTGGATCTATATGCAACTGCTGGGTTGCTCGGCCCAGCTCGCAATCGATGACATGCCTGCGGGGTTCAGCGCGGGACTTTTCCAACATGGAGATTTTGTCCAGCCCGCAGAAGATAACGTTCTGCCGACCACAGATACTCTCGACGACGTGCGGCGGGCGGTGCATCTCACAAAGGGCTCCCATTCTCTCGTGTTAACCGAGCAGGGAGATGGATCGGGCCGTCCCGTCCAGATCCGGCTGAATTGGATGCCGCCTGCGGCGCGGGAGCACGACTACCAGGCCGCGCTGGACGCCGCACGTCAGGCGAAAAAGGTGGTCGTCTTTGCCTGGGCCAGGGGCCGGCCTGATTACGATCTGCCCGGCGATCAGGATCGATTGATCGAAGCGATCGCACAAATCAACCCCAACACGATTGTCGTGCTCAACGATGCCCAGCCGATTGCGCTTCCGTGGCTGAACCAGGTGAAGGCCGTGCTGGAGATGTGGTATCCGGGCGATGCAGGCGGCGTTGCTACCGCGAACATCCTTCTGGGCCGCAACAGCCCGGCGGGACGGCTGCCTTTTACGTGGGCCGAACGGCTGGATCAATACGTCTCCCACGATCCGGCGCATCCTGAGCGCCGTTCGGAAGGCGTTGATGGCAAGACAACGTTTTCTGAAGGAATCTTTGTCGGTTATCGCTGGTTTGATGCCCAGAAGATAGAGCCGCTCTTCCCTTTCGGATTCGGCCTTTCCTATACGACCTTCGAGTACTCCGGCCTGAAGGTGGAGAACGCGAAAGACGGCGGCCTCGATGTGAGCTTTCGTTTGCGCAACAGCGGCGCTGTGGCGAGCGACGAGGTGCCGCAAGTCTATCTGGATGCGCCGGAGAAACCTCAGGATCACGCAGCGCAATTCGCTGTGCGCGCACTTGTTGCATTTGATCGCGTTCATTTAAACCCCGGTGAAGCCAAAGTTCTCACTCTTCACGTGCCAAATCGCTCGCTCGAGTATTGGTCGACAGAAGCAGACCGCTGGGTTCGCACGGAAGGGCGGAGAAAGCTACAGGTAGGAGCGTCTTCGCGCGATCTTCGGCTGGAGGCGGTTACACCACCTCCAGGTGCTTGAGGGCGTGCGCGTTTGAATTCCATCAATGCAAGTCACAACTGTCCCAAGGGAGGTATCACGGCAATGAAAACAGCAGTTGTTGCACGATATAGTGGTGTGATTCTTGCTCTCGGCACCCTCTGCATGGCTTTGTCAAGCTACGCGCAGAGCGGGCAGTGGAACCAATCTCCTGGCAAGGGGGCTCACCCGAACTACCCACGCCTCGGCATTATTTCGATTGGCGGTGACCAGACTTACGAGCCGGCCATGCAGACGATTCTGGCAAAGTTCAATGTGGCCATTATCGGCGGTGGTTGGGAGACCTGGGGCGACAACCGGGCCTGGACCCGCGAACAGGTTATTCAAGGCATCCATGCTGACTCAACTGTCGGCACCAAGGTTTTTCAATATGTCGACTTTGAAAGCGTCAATGACAATCCCGGCGATGTGATCTATCCGACCTATATTGCAACCGTGCAGGCAAACAACTGGTGGCTGTATCAAGTAGGCACCAGCGGAGCGACGGTCATGAGTCCGAATAACTCGGCCTACACGATTATCAATCAGACCCATTGGTCGCCTCGCGATCCGACGACTGGTTTTTACCCGTTTGAAGCGGCTGCCAACTATAGCTATGACGAGTTCATCAGCGGCACATCGGAGCATCCACGCAATGCCGCGCCCGACATGGATGGTCTCTACCTGGACAATCTCTGGGAGACGCCGGATGCGGACGGCGACTGGGAGCGTACCGATGGGGTGACCGACTCTCAAACGGACCCTGCTGTCATCAACGAGTATCGTCTCGGCAACGCGGATTTCGCCAAGGAAACGCATCGGCTCGGAAAGCTGGTGATCGGCAATAATGGCCAGTTCCCATCGGCATCGTCTGCGGCGGATCCAGCCACGCAGCCGTGGGCCATCGGGCCGCTCTTTAAGCAGTATGACGGTGGTGTGGATGAAGCGGTGCTCGGCGCTTCCTGGTCCTATGAAACGTGGGCTGGATTTACCGTGGCTGAGCAGCGTTACCAGACTCTGATGGAGCAGGTTGCGGAACCCAAGCTGGAGATCTTCGATCAGGAGGGCCTCACAAGCATTGGCGCCGACCCGTACGACTCCACTCCGTACCACGCGATGCGTTACGGAATCACCTGGGCGCTGATGAACGACGGCTACTATTGCGGCGAAACTGCTGCCGATCACATCGGGGCCTCTTATGGCGGGCCGACCTGGTTCGACGAGTATGACGCCGGCGGCATTGGCCAGGGCTACCTGGGCCAGCCGACGAGAGATTGGCGCGGCGCGGTTCAGACCCAAGCACGCTGGAACTATGGACCGTTGGGCGTTTGGGCGCGCGAATTCGATGGGGGCATCGCGATTATGAACCCCAAGGGTAATGGCCCTGTAACCCTCACCATCCAGGACCTGGGCGGCCCGATCTGGAAGCATTTCCTGGGCACGCAGGATCCCGACACAAACAACGGGCAGAACGTAACGGATTCCATTACCCTCGCCGACCGTGACGGCGTCATTCTTCTCCGGCGTCACCCCCTGCGCGATGGCGAGAATCAATAGGCGCCGAGCGGCGGGAAGAAATCTGTCCTCCATTGTTTGTCGAGGCGCTGCTTGAGTGCCGTGACATATCCTGGCATTGAGCGGCGAACAAAATGATGGATGCACCAACAACTCTGCGGAGTCCACTCTATGGCTCCGCGGAGTTTTTTGTACTTCGCCCGTCTCGCGCAAGGACGGAGCACCAGCCTGTTGATGGCCATTCCGGGGCCTATGCGTGAGAGCACGTTCGTCCTTTAAGTCTTGCGGAGTTTGCGCGCCGGCTGCAGGAATCACGCAAGCCGGTCGGCCTCCCGCGCCTCGGCGGAAATCGGCGGCAAGGAAATAGGATGGTGTTTTCGATTGCCTGCGGACGAGCGATCATGATAACTGTTCATAGACAGGACAGATCTGAGTGAGACAAGGAAACGTGAAAGAACCGCGGCGGGCTGCCAGACGGGCCGCAGTTGAAGTCGGATCGCTTTCTGTACGCGCTTATCAACAGATTCGCGATGAGATTTTGAGGGGCCATCTGAAAGTGGGGGATAATCTTTCGCGAAGGCGACTGGCAGATCGCCTCAATATGAGTTTCCTTCCCATCACTGAAGCGCTGCGGAGACTCGAGAGCGAGGGGTTGGTCGAGAGCCGCCCGCGGATCGGAACGCGCGTCCGTGTTCCTACCGAGCAGGATATCCGAGATAACTACATTATCCGCGAGGCTCTGGAGTCACAGGCCGCCAGGCTCTGCGCGCAAAATATGACTGCGGCCGATAAGGAAGACCTCCTCATGCGAGCAACGCGCCTGGACGAACTCAATCGTATTTGTATGCAGGGTCCTGACGATTCCGATTTTCTTACCTCTGTGCACAACTACCACCTGCAGTTTCACATGCGCATTGCGGAACTTGCCGCTTCCCCGGGATTGCGCGCTGCAATCGAGAAAGCCCAGGTGCTTATTTTCAATTGGCTCTATGATATGGCGACCAATCACTACAGGCGGCCTGAAAACTTTCATTCGTCGCTGGCGTCAGCACTTTGCAGTGGAGATTCCATTGCCGCCGATGAAGCCATACGGATTCACATCCGCTACGGGATGGAAGAGGTGCTTAAGAGGATTGCCGTAAACCCACATCGCACCCACTGGCGATAGTCGCAAGGAAAGCGAACCGAGCGACCTGCTATAACCCTTTCCAGATTGCAAGAAGTAATTCCTGCCCGGCCAGCAAACGATCCTCAATATTGGGGCGACGGCCAAGCTTTGGATGTTTCGTAATCCGCATCTCGATCTCGAATGCGGGCAGTCCCCGATCGTGCGACAATCCCTGAACGACGTTCATGCGTCCCGGCTTACCTGCGGTGGTGGTCGCCTCCATCAGATGCGCATCCTCAGTGGGCGACACGGTCGCGCCGGCAGCCCACGCATCCCAAACGCGATGGAGCAGCGGGAGCCATTGACTATCCGGTGGGCCGACCAGGTGCTCGTTGTCCTCATCGTTATGGAGGGTGAGGAAGAAATCTACTGGATGGCCGGCGTCCATCCAACTGAAAATTGCCTTGCGTTCCGCCGTGATCTCCGGCATCTTTTCCGGGTCTACAACATCCCAGTTTCGATTCAGATCGTAGCCATAATGATTGAAACGCACTGCGCCATTTGCTACGCCATCGGGATCGTTCAAAGGAAGAATCTTCAATACTGCTCTGCGCCGGATCTCGATTGCCTTGGCGTCGTCGGAGACGGCAAAGCGCATAAGTCCTTCGCCTGTCCACGAGCTTCCGGCTTCCCACGCATGCTGGCGAAACATCAGCCAGATCACTTTCTTATCCTGGAGCGGCACAGACTGGTCTGTGATTGTAATTAGCGGAATGCTTCTGCCTTCTACGGATTTGCCGATGGTCTCGATCCCGGCGCTCCGGCTCTGCATCAGCTCGCGCGCGAGCCTTTCAAAGTCACCAGTTGTATAGGGAGGGACATGAGCGATCCATATACGGTTGGAGATACGGTTGGAGGGAACCCGCACCTGATAACGAAGCGCAGGCCCCTTTCTGTCATATTCGCCTTCGTCAACGGCGATCCAGGTCTGCCGATCGACGCTATAGAAAGGCAGCGTGCCGCTGGTAATGGAGCCGGTCGTGGGATGGTAGTTATATTCTCCCGCTAAATCGACCATCTCGAAATTCAACGTGCGGCCGTTCGCGCCATCGACGCAGAAGTAATACCAGCTCGCCTGCCGGTTACGGCCATCCTGATCAGTCTGTCCTTTCACATGACAGCGAAACCGATCTGTTCCCAGGGTTTCCACTTTTACGAGGCTTCCGCCTTCGAAGTTCCAACTGAAGACAGGCGCGGAGGCTCCGGGAACATGCCATCCAATGGCATAGCCGCCCGCGATCTTTAACATGTTGCGTCGATCGATCATGGTTCATC